>CAJOHP010000110.1 GCA_905234355.1 uncultured Prevotella sp.
GGACCCGTCATCCTGGCCACGGGGCACTCTGCGCGCGACGTCTATCGCTATCTGGCCGGCGCCCGTGTGGAGATAGAGCCGAAGGGCATCGCCGTGGGCGTTCGACTGGAGCACCCCGCACAGCTCATAGACCAGATACAGTATCACCGCCGCGAGGGACGCGGCCGCTGGCTGCCTGCGGCCGAATACTCCTTCGTCACGCAGGCTGGCGGGCGGGGCGTCTACTCCTTCTGCATGTGTCCGGGCGGCTTCGTCATCCCGGCGGCCACAGGGCCCGAGCAGATCGTGGTCAACGGCATGAGCCCTGCCAGTCGCGGCACGCGCTGGAGCAACAGCGGCATGGTGGTGGAAGTGCGGCCCGACGACGTGACGCCGGCACCCGGCGCCACTCCCGCCGAGGCAGCCCTGTCGGTGATGCACTTCCAGGAGCAGCTGGAGCGCCTGTGCTGGCAGCAGGGCAACCGGCAGCAGACGGCACCGGCACAGCGCATGGCCGACTTTGTGGACGGGCGCCTCAGTGCCACCCTGCCGCAGAGCAGCTTTGCACCAGGGCTCGTGGCCTCGCCGCTGCACTTCTGGATGCCCAAGACCATCAGCAGCCGTCTTCAGGAGGCTTTCCGCACCTTCGGGCGTCAGGCCCGTGGCTTCCTCACCAACGAGGCGGTGATGATTGGCATGGAGACGCGCACGTCGAGCCCTGTGCGCATCACCCGCGACAACAGCACCCTGCAGCATGTGCGCCTGCACGGACTCTTCCCCTGCGGCGAGGGCGCAGGCTATGCAGGAGGCATCGTCTCGGCAGGTGTCGACGGCGAGCGTTGTGCAGAGTGCTGTGCCGACTATATGCGATGCTGAGCGAACCCGACATAACACGCAATACCGATGAAGACCCTTTGCTTGCTCCTATTCATGCTCTTGCCCGTCGGCATGTATGCACAACAGCACATGCACATACACTACAAGGACGGCACGCAGCAGGCTGTCCCCCTCGAGCGGGTGGACAGCGTGACCTTTGCCCCCGCCGCCGAGGAGGATACTGCCGATGCCGTGCTCACCGGTGGCTGGCTGTGGGCAAGCATGGAGGCCGGCTACTACGAGCTGCTCTCTTTTGCGGCCGACCACACCTACACCGCCTACGACAACTACTTCGGCTATGGGCTCGAGACCCGCACCTATGGCCTCTATGCGCAGTACGGCAACCTGCTCACGCTGCGCTCTCACGGCTATGGCTACAGCCATCGCTACGACTGGCTTGTCACTGCGCTCACCGCCAATGCACTGGCCGTGACGACGCGCATGGGCAGCTTCACCTACTACCGCCTGCAGCCAGAGACCATCAGTCTGCAGCTGTCGGGCAGTGCGCGGCCCTGTGAGCCGGGAGGCGACTATCTGTTTGCCGACGGCATCGTCGCTACGGTCACTGCCGACGGGCTGAGGGGCCTCAAGCCAGGCACCACCTACGTGCTGTGCCGACAGGCAGGCAGCGGCCACGTGGTGGCTTATCAGGTGACAGTGCTCTCTGAGATGCCGGTGTCTTCCCCAAACGGTGTGCAGTGCCACGCTGCAGGTAGCTGAGATGTGCGAATCAGCGAATAAAAATGTGGTTTTGTAATTCGTTGATAATGAGTATGTTGTAAATCGGAGCGTGATTTCTCTCCGTTTAGGGGGTAGCGGCGGGTCGTTTTCAATGCATTTCGAGGGCAAAGCAGGCTGCAGTGCATAATCATGCAGGCCTAAACCCGCCGCATTGCATGAAAATGCAGGAGGAAGACGGCCATTCCCACCTGTATACAGGGTAAAGTGCCGACGTGCGGAAAAAAGAAGGCCAAGTCTTTGGTGGTCTCAAGAATTATTCGTAACTTTGCGACAACAACGATAACCCACCAACAATCTATGTAGCCTTATGAACAAACAAGAGAAATTTGTCATCACCATCAGCCGACAGTTTGGCACCGGTGGTCACGAGATAGGTGCCGAGCTGGCCCGTCGGCTCGACGTGAAGCTGCTGGACAAGCAGATACTCAACGAGGTGGCCAGCCGCTTCTGTGCCGTGGAGGATGCCGTGGAGTGCATCGAGGCACGCAACCCGCTGTGGCGCGACGACTTCACGCAGTTCTACCGCTCCTATATGGCCGGAGCCGAATACAACGGGCAGGAGCACGACCAGACCAGTCACCGGCTCTTCGACGCACAGGCCGAGGCCATCAGAAGGATAGCCGAGCAGGAGTCGTGCGTCATCGTGGGACGCTGCGGCTTCCACATCTTCCGCGACCATCCCAACGCGCTGAAAATCTTCGTGCATGCCGACGACAACTGCCGCAAGCACCGCATAGCACAGAAGTTCGGACTCGACGAGCAGGATGCCGCGGCAATGATTGTGGACAACGACTACTCGCGCGAGCTCTACACCAAGACCTACACAGGCAGCGACTGGACCGACGCACGCAACTACGACCTGACGCTCAACGTGAGAAACTTCGGCGTCAACGGTGCGGTGGACTTCATCCTGCAGAGCATAGAATAAGCAAAAAAAAGTTATTTCCTTTGCCGTTCGGCCGCGTTTTAGTAACTTTGCAGCCGAATTATGAGAAAAGGACTTCTTTTGGTGGTGATGGCCCTACTGGCAGCCGTTACAGCTGCGGCTGACGAAAGCCCTAATGCCAGGCAGGCGCGCCGCATATTCAATCAGGCCTACGACAAGGTCTTCGGCGAGCAGGGCTCTAAGCTGAGATACGACGTGAACATTGTGGGCATATACAAGACCCACGGCGTCATCACGATGAAAGGTAAGAAACAGCGCTTCACCGACGAGCGCGTGGATGCCTGGAACGACGGGCAGACGGCCTATATGGTGTATAGGAAGAAGAAGACGGTGGAGATACATGCTGCCAACTCGGACAAGAAGGACAAGTACTCCGGGCGGTTTAAGTTCTCGCTCGACGATTTCACCTACCATATTGCCGACGACCCCGAGGGGCTGCTCATCACGCTGAAGCAGCAGAAAAAAGCCAAGGGCAGCATCAAGGAGGTGAAGGCCCTGATAGACCGCCACACCTTTGCACCCATCAGGCTGCGCATCAAGGTGGCCTTCTTCTGGACTACGGTGAAGATATCCGATTTTGCTTCGGGCGGCATCCGTGACGATGTGTTCGTCTTCCCCCGAAGCAAGTATGCCTCCGGCTACAAGTTTGTGGACAAGCGGAACTCAAAGCGGTGACTCCAGCCGCACACTCACCACTTCTTACGGTATAAAGAGCAAGCCATCGTCGTCGACGATGGCTTCTTCGTCGATGAGCTGCTGGCATGCCTTCGCCACGATGTCGGTGGGCAGGCCCAGTGTGCGCAGCTGCCCGACGTCGTGGCGCTGCCTGTCGGCGAGCAGGCCGATGATGGCGCGTCGGGCCTGGGCGAGGGGCTCCTTCATGGCGGGCGAGGACTTGCTCAGACAGACGTCGCAATGGCCGCAGTCGTGTGTGCTCTTCTCGCCGAAATAGCGCAGCAGCATGCGGCTGCGGCAGTGCTGGCTGTCGCCCACGTAGGACAGCATCGCCCCGATGCGCTCCTCGAAGCGCTGGCGCAGGTCGTCGTAGACCGACGGCGGGAAGAGCAGGTGGCGTGACTCCTCGCGGCGCTGGGCGTAGCGTATGTAGGGCGTGCGCTTCTGGGGCACAAACTGCAGGATGTGCTTGTGGCTCAGATCGACCAGCGACTGGTAGACCTGAGGGCGGGTGAGGCCGGTGAGATGGGCCAGGAGCGACTCGTCGACATACTGGTAGTCGCTGAACAGACCGCTGTAGGTGCGCAGCATGGTCACTATCAGGCGGTCCTCGGACGCGCTGTTGCCGCGCAGGCGGTAGAGGTCGTCGCGCTCTACGGTGAAACGCACACGCGCCTTGGAGTCCTTCTCCTCAGTGTACTCTATGTAGCCGGCACGCTGCAGTATCTGGAGCGCAGCCTCTACCTGCACGGGGAAGAAACCGTAGACGTGGCAGAACTTGTCGACGGGAAACTCGAAGACGGCATTGTAGCCCGAGCCTACGCCTATCTGGTAGAAGTAGGCCAGGTGGTCGTAGACGTCGCGCACATAGTCTTTCGGCGGGAAGGTGTCGGCTATGCGCTTGTGCAGCTTGCCGTCGTCGCTCCTGTCGTAGAGCAGCACGGCGTAGGCCCGCTGCCCGTCGCGGCCGGCGCGTCCCGCCTCCTGGAAGTAGGCCTCGATGCTGCTGGGGCAGTCTACGTGGACCACGAGTCTGACGTCGGGCTTGTCGATGCCCATGCCGAAGGCGTTGGTGGCCACCATCACTCGTGTCTTGTCGTGCTGCCATGCCTGCTGGCGCTGGTCCTTGGTGGTGTCGTCGAGCCCGGCGTGATAGAAGGTAGAGGCTATGCCGGCCTTGCCGAGCAGCTCGCTCACCTCGCGTGTGCGCCGCCGGCTGCGGGCATAGACGATGGCCGAGCCGTCCACGCGCTGCAGTATCTCGACGAGCTGTCCCATCTTGTCGGGGGTGGGGCGCACCACGTAGGTCAGGTTGGGGCGCTCAAAGCTCATGCGGAACACGCAGCGCTCGCGGAAGAGCAGCTGCCGCTGTATGTCGTCGACCACGGCAGGCGTGGCCGTGGCCGTGAGGGCAAGCACGGGCACGCCGGGCAGGTCGCGGCGTATGTCGGCGATGGTGAGGTAGGAAGGACGGAAGTCGTAGCCCCACTGGCTGATGCAGTGGGCCTCGTCTACGCAGACGAAGCTCACCCGCATGTGGCGCAGCTTCGTGCGGAAGAGCTCGCTGGCAATGCGCTCGGGCGAGACGTAGAGTAGCTTCACCGCCCCGAAGACCGCGTTTTCGAGCGTAACGAGCACGTCGTCGTGCGACATGCCCGAGTAGATGGCGGCCGCTCTGATGTGACGGCGGCGCAGGTGTTCCACCTGGTCTTTCATCAGGGCAATGAGCGGCGTGATGACGATGCAGGTGCCCTCTTGTGCCAGCGCCGGCACCTGGAAGGTGATGCTCTTGCCGCCGCCGGTGGGCATCAGTCCGAGCGTGTCGCGCCCGGAAAGGACCGACTGGATAATGTCGAGCTGGATGCCGCGGAAGTCGTCGTAGCCCCAGTACTGCTTGAGTATGGACTTGAGCTTGGTGTCCACAGGATGACAGATGGTGTTGATGGTAGGCGGTGGCGGCAGAGACTAGGCTTCCGGCTTCTTCTCTTCGCCCTCGTCGCTGGGCTTGATGCCCTCTATCTGCAGCTGCACGTCGCTGCGCTTGTAGATATTCTCCTCGATGGTGTAGACGATGTCGAACGAGCGTTTCGACTTGATGTATCTGGCTGCCGAGCTCTGCCCGAAGGCTATGCCGTTCATCACGTTGCTCGACCGCGAGTCGACCAGCTCCAGCTTGATGTGCTCCTGCTGCCGTCCCACCACCTTCGATGTGCCGTAGTCGTAGACGTTGCGCGTGCAGAAGAGCGGCTTGGGGTTGCCCGGTCCGTGGGGTGCAAACTTGCGCAGGTCGTTGTGCAGCTTCTTGGTGATGTCGCGGAAGTCGATGACCTCTTCTATCTCGAGCGTGGCCTCGGTCTGTTCGGGCAGGATGTGGTCGCTGACGTACT
The DNA here is from genome assembly GCA_905234355.1 of uncultured Prevotella sp. GTDB lineage: Bacteria > Bacteroidota > Bacteroidia > Bacteroidales > Bacteroidaceae > Prevotella. Next base: position 5,605 of record CAJOHP010000110.1, read on the forward strand.
GCTGGAAGCGCCGGCGGAACTCGGGCACGTTCTCCACGGGCATGGACAGTCCCACGGCGTAGGTGTGGCCGCCGAAGTTGGCGAGCAGGTCGCGGCAGGACTTGATGGCGTCGTGCACGTCGTAGCCCGCCACCGAGCGTGCCGAGCCGCTGGCCAGGTCGCCGGAGCGGGTGAGCACCACCGTGGGGCGGTAGTATATCTCGGTGAGGCGCGAGGCCACGATGCCCACCACGCCCTTCGTCCAGTTCTCGTCGTAGAGCACGATGGCTGGCTGGTGAGCTTGGCTCTCCAGGCGCTCCACGATGCGGTTGGCCTCTTCGGTCATCTGCTTGTCTATGTCCTTGCGCTGCTCGTTGTACTCGTTGATGTGCATGGCTTCGGCCTGGGCGCGCTTCAGGTCGCGCTCCACGAGCAGGTCGACGGTCTCCGTGCCGTTCTGCACGCGCCCGGAGGCATTGATGCGCGGCCCTATCTTGAAGCCTATGTCGCTCATGGTGATGTCGCGTCCGGTCAGTCCGCATATCTCGATGATGCTCTTCAGGCCCACGCTCGGGTTGCTGTTGAGCTGCTTCAGGCCGTGGAAGGCCAGGATGCGGTTCTCGCCCATCACCGGCACGATGTCGGCAGCGATGCTCACGGCGCAGAAGTCGAGCAGGGGGATGAGCTGGGAGAAGGGTATGCCGTTGTTCTTGGCAAAGGCCTGCATGAACTTGAATCCCACGCCGCAGCCGCACAGGTCCTTGAAGGGATAGGTGGAGTCGGTGCGCTTCGGATTGAGGATGGCCACGGCGGGAGGCAGCTCGTCGTCGGGCACGTGGTGGTCGCAGATGATGAAGTCGATGCCCCGCTCCCTGGCGTAGGCTATCTCGCTGATGGCCTTGATGCCGCAGTCGAGCACGATGATGAGCTTCACCTCTTTCGAGGCGGCGTAGTCGATGCCCTTGTAGCTGATGCCGTAGCCCTCGTCGTAGCGGTCGGGGATGTAGTACTCGATGTTGGAGTAGAACTGCTGCAGAAACTTGTAGACCAGTGCCACGGCTGTGCATCCGTCCACGTCGTAGTCGCCGTAGACCATGATGCGCTCCTTGCGGCCCATGGCGTCGTTCAGACGGTCGACGGCAATGTCCATGTCGTTCATCAGAAACGGGTCTATCAGCTCGCTGAGCATCGGCCGGAAGAAGCGCTTGGCGGCGCTCTCCGTCTTGATGCCGCGGCGGATGAGCAGGTTGGCCAGGATGGGGCTCATGCCTATCTTGTCGGCCAGCTCCTTAGCTGCCTGCTGTCGCTCGGAGGTGGGTGATTCGTAATTCCATTTTGAGTCCATTTGTATATCGTTTCTTTTTTTCTCGAAGCCGGTGGTGGGGCATGTGGGCTTGGCATGTATGCACTCTACCCCAATATAGCCGTCAAAGGTAATAATAAAAAACGAGACGGCGGAACATTCTGCGTTTTTTTAACAGAATGTTCCGCCTTTTTACTTTTTCTAACCGTAGGACGAAAAATGTCCGGACAGCTTTTTGTGTGGGCTGCCCGGACAAATCTGTTGTGACTGTGAGATGTGGTGGTGCTGTTGTTGACTTACTTGCTCACTTCGTGCTCTTCCTGCATGTCGATGAACTGGCGGTCTTGGTCGTAGAACTCGTATTGCAGGAAAGCCAGCTTCTGGCTGGGTATGATGCGCACGCCGAATCCGTACTTCATCTGCCATCGGCGCTTGAGCGAAATGACGCCCTGATTGATGTAGGCAGCGACGTAGGGGTGTACGTGGAGTGTGAATCTGCGGATGCCGATTTTGTTGACAAGGCGGTCAATCTTGCTCTCTAACTGGTCGGTAAACAGGATGCTCGACTTGATTTTTCCCGTGCCGTGGCAGGTGGGGCAGCTCTCCTCTACGGCCACGTCCATGGCGGGCCTCACGCGCTGCCGTGTGATCTGCATCAGGCCAAACTTGCTCAGCGGCAAGATGTTGTGGCGGGCACGGTCTTTCTTCATGTTTTCGCACATGCGCTCGTAGAGCAGCTGGCGGTCCTCGGCGAGGTTCATGTCGATAAAGTCTACGACGATGATGCCGCCCATGTCGCGCAGGCGCAACTGTCGGGCCAGCTCGTCGGCAGCGCCCAGGTTGGTCTCGAGCGCGTTGGCTTCCTGTCCGTTTTCTTTCTTTATGCGCGTACCGCTGTTCACGTCTACCACATGCATGGCTTCTGTATGCTCGATGATGAGGTAGGCTCCTCGCTTGTAGTTGACGGTGCGTCCGAATCCCGACTTCACCTGCTTGGTCACGCTGAAGTTGTCGAAGATGGGCACCGTGCCGCTGTAGAGCTTCACGATGTCGGCTTTCTCCGGGGCGATGAGGGCTACGTAGTCGCGTATCTGCTCGTAGACCTCCTTGTCGTTGACGTGTATGCCGTCGT
>CAJOHP010000111.1 GCA_905234355.1 uncultured Prevotella sp.
ATACGCTCGCCGCTCACGCTCATCCTCGCCGCGCTGAAGAAGCTCGAGCCCGGAGCAGCCACCGAGACCATAGAGCACAACTCCAAGCGCATACTCAACCTGGTCAACCAGATACTCGACGTGCGCAAGATAGACAAACAGCAGATGCACCTGCACTGCCAGCAGACCGACATGGTGGCCTTCGCACGCGGCATATACAAGATGTTTGAGTTCAACGCCAAGGAGCGCAACATACAGTTTGTCTTCGACGCCGACGACGAGCGCATCGACGCCTGGGTGGACCGCTCGCAGTTCGACAAGGTAGTGAGCAACCTGCTCACCAACGCCTTCAAGTACAGCTACGACTCGGGCGAGGTGCGCCTCACCCTGCGCCACACCGCCGACACGTTTGTGCTCGAGGTGCTCGACAACGGCGTGGGCATCGACGCCGACAATCTCAAGCACATCTTCGACCGCTTCTATCAGGGCAGCAACCAGCGCAACCTCAACATCGACGGCACGGGCATCGGCCTGAACCTCTGCAAGATGATTGTCGACATGCACCACGGCACCATCACCGCCCGTCAGCGCTCCGACGGACAGCGCGGCTCGCTCTTCACCGTCACGCTGCCCCTGGGCAACAGCCATCTGCGGCCCGAGGAAATAGAAGCGCCCAAACCTGCAGACGACAGCACGCAGACTCCCGCCGGCAACAGCGCTCCCACGGGAGGCTCGGGACACAAGCACCACGTGCTCATCGTCGACGACGACCTCGAGATAGGACGCTACATACAGAGCGAGCTGGGACACTACTATAAGTTCGGACTCTGTCCCAACGGCAAGGAGGGCCTCAAGGAGCTGCTCACCGGCAGCGGCTACGACCTCGTCATCTCCGACGTGATGATGCCCGAGATGGACGGCTTCACCATGCTCCGCATGATCAAGACCAACATGAACCTCTCTCACCTGCCCGTCATCATGCTCACCTCGAAGGCCGACGTGGGCAACCGCCTCGAGGGCCTGGAGCGCGGCGCCGACGCCTTCCTGGCCAAGCCCTTCGACATGCAGGAGCTGCACCTCACCATTGACAACCTCATACAGACGCGCCACCGCCTGAAGGGTAAGTTCACCGGTGCACAGCAGCAGGCCGACAAGGTGGAGATGCCCGAGGTGAAGGGCAACGACGAGCAGCTCATGGAGCGCATCATGAAGGCCATCAACAAGAATCTCTCCGACAGCGACTTCAACGTGGAGATGCTCACGCAGGAGGTGGGCATCAGCCGTGCACAGCTGCACCGCAAGATGAAGGAGATGACGGGCATCTCGACCAGCGAGTTCATACGCAACATCCGCTTGGAGCAGGCCGCCCGCCTGCTGAAGGAGCAGAAGATCAACGTCACGCAGGTGGCCTACACCGTGGGCTTCAGCAATCTTGCACACTTCTCCACCATCTTCCGCAAACACTTCGGTGTGGCCCCGTCGGAATACGCCGAGCAGGGGCAGAATTAGCCCTTTTTGCCCCCTCCTGTCCGTTTTACCCCCTAGACGACTCCGTTTTAGCCCCTAGACGACTCCGTTTTAGCCCCTAGAATGACCTCGTTTAGGGGGTAAAACGGAGTCGTCTAGGGGGTAGAATGCCGACTTTCCCGGCGAGATACCAGCAGAAGGGGGGGCTCTTTGCCCTTTTCAGGAGGTTCTTGTTGCTTTTGTAGATTATTGTTTCGTTTCTGTTGCATGCAACAAACGTGAAAGGCAAAGAAACGTATCGCGAAACGCACATATTTTATTACATCTATCTTTGCACCGAACATTGTGAACCGACTAATGCAACAATATCTATAACCCTAATTATTAACTAAAAGTATTGCAACATGAAAAGTTTTACTAAGTTTTTCTGCGCCCTCGCACTCTGTGTGCTCGGCGTAATGAGTGCAAACGCAAAGGTGGAGCAGGTGCATGCCACTTTTGAGAACCCGTCAAACACAAGTGCTGAGTGGAACGCTACCACTCGAACATTTACTTGGCCTCAGACTTCTTATAATCAGATTCGCAACATCGGTTTGCCCACTGGTGATATCACGAAGTACAAGAAGCTTGTCATTGACTGTGAAATCGTAAGTGGCGAGAGCTTCCGCATTCTCTTCTACAAAGGCGGTTCCAATAAGACCCTTTGGGTGACCCAGTCTGGTGTAACCGAGTTCATCATTAAGGATGAGTTGGAGAAACTTGGAGATGATTACAATGAGTACTTGCTCGATTGCACAGAAATTTGCCTATCAGGCAGCAATGCAGTAGCTCCAGGCGAAGTGAAGATCAATGATGTCTATTTGGAGACCTATGATGACGAAGGTGAGAAAGTTTATGCCACCTTTGAGAACCCGTCAAACACGAGTGCTACCTGGGATGCTACGGAACATTCTTTCTCATGGCCTCAGACTTCTTATAATCAGATTCGCAACATTGGCTTGCCCACTGGTGATATCTCGAAGTATAAGAAACTTGTCATTGACTGTGAAATTGTTAGTGGCGAGAGCTTCCGTATCCTCTTCTACAAAGGCGGTTCCAATAAGACCCTTTGGGTGACCCAGTCTGGTGTTACCGAGTTCAATATAAAAGAAGAGTTGGAGAAACTTGGAGATGACTACAATGAGTACTTGCTCGATTGCACAGAAATTTGCCTTTCTGGCAGCAATGCAGTTGCTCCGGGTAAGGTTATTGTGAATTCCATGTATCTTGAGACCTATCCTGAGAATGAGACGGTAGATGTTCCTGAAATCGTCTATGAGGAGGATCCTGGCATGCCCGAAGGTGATTTCGTCAACTTCACCGAAGCATTCCCCAACCTTACGCCGCGTATCAACCTTGGCGAGGATGGACATCCCATCGTTCTTGGTAATGGTGATGTTGTCATTGGCCAAAGAGAGAGCACTACTGTTATTGCCGACCTTGCCGACTATAGCAAGCTGACTTTTGTTACTTCTCCTAACTTGAAACTCGAGGTTTATCTGAATGGCGTGGCTGAGGCAATTGCCGTACAGGCTGATGAAAACGGCATTGCAGAGGTCGACCTGACACAGTATCTGAAACAGGAACTTACCTGCATTTGCCTGCCTTGGGACAACTCCAACAAGGGCACCGTGTGGTACATCCTGCTGACGAAGAACACCGCTCCCGCTGATCCTCTGAAGCAGTTCAAGACTGACCTCCAGGCCGCCATCGACGCCGCCAAGCTCGTGAGCGCTGTGGGCAAGACCGAGGAGAGCTTCGCCGCTCTGCAGGCTGTTATTGCTGCTGCTGAGACCGCCCTCGCCGCTGAGGACGCTACCGAGGAGAGCCTCACCGAGGCTAAGAACGCTGTGACTGCAGCTGTGGACGGTATCGACCTGGCCGTGGGCTACAGCTATCTGACTGCCGACATGTTCCTCGCTCATCAGGAGCAGGGTGGTGAAGGCACCGCTACGGGCTGCGCATTCGATATCAACAAGTCTACCGGCATGCCTTATGGCGACGGCAACGTGTATTGGCTGAACTATGCCGACCTGAGCGGCTTCGACAAGCTCGTGGTTGTGGCTACCGCCGGTGCTCCCCGCTTCTGCATGAACCGCACCGAGGACAACGCACAGGCTACCGACGATGCTGCCACCTCTAAGTTCATCGACATCCCCGGCAAGACCTGGGCTACCGAGGCCTACGAGACTGTCGACGGCAATGTCTATACCATCGACCTCGCCAAGATGGTGGCTGACCGTGGTATTGCCTACCTGCACTCCATCAAGGGTGTCGGCGGTGCCAGCGTCACCGTCAGCGACATGCTGCTCTACAAGACTCCCGTGGCCGACGGCATTGAGACCGTGAAGGCTGCCCAGCAGGCCGACGCCATCTACAACATCGCAGGCCAGCGCGTAGAGAAGGCTCAGAAGGGCCTCTACATCATCGGCGGTCGCAAGGTGATTGTGAAATAAGCTGACAGACACGTGTTTTTACGAAAACGAAACACAATGAAACAAAAGATAAAGCCCTTCTCGCCGAAGGGCTTTATCTTTGCACTGTGATTCTGACGGAAAACCTCGTCAACGAATATTACAACCATATTATTAACTAAAACATTTAAGCACATGAGAAAAATTTTCCGCATCTATGCTGCCCTCGCACTCTTTGTGATGGGCGCAGTGAGCATGAGTGCCGGTGAACGTATCCCAGTGGACGCTGACCACTTTACGTTCCACGATCATGGCAACTCTGAGGCCGAACCCAACTTCGGGTGGGACGCCAATGCAGTGGAGTCGGGCGTCTGCAGCGACGCCAACTTCATCCTCGGAACGGCTGACGGCTGCCCCATAGGCGACACCAGATGCAACGCCTGGATAGAGCTGGGCAGCTACTCCAAGCTCTATGTGAAGATGGAGGGTTGCGACGAGAACGGCAACCCCAACGGCACCAACCCCCGCATCTTCATCAACCGCACCACATGGAACGGACAGTTCAATGCCGACAAGGCTCAGGCCAAGTGCCTCGTCATCCCCAATGCCGGCACATGGGCTGAAGACTACTACTCGGTGGAAGACGACGGCACCTACGTCATCAACCTCACCAAGATTGCCAAGGAGTGGGGCTTCGTGCACTTCCACTCCATCAAGGGCTCTGCTTGGAACACCAAGGCCATCGTCTACTCCATCGAGGTGGAGAAAGCCGAGAAGTCGCAGCAGGTGGGATGGGTAGACCTCATCAACAACGGCGACATGGAGGGCGAGGACAACAGCTCGTTCTTCAGCCGCATCTGGCCTGATAACGCCATGCCCGTGCCCAACAGCGAGATTGTCGACGGTGTGGGCGTCGACGGATCGCGCGGCATACAGGTGGCCGCCACGGCCAAGAACGCCAACGCATGGGACAACCAGTTCTGGTTCCGCTTCAACGAGCCCATGCTGCCCGATGCCAAGTATCGCGTCACCTTCGATTATCGTGCCGACACCCCTGCCAAGGTGAGCACACAGGCACATGAGGAGCCCGGCAACTACATCCACTACGATATGTTCGGCGACTTGAACTTCACCACCGAGTGGCAGACCTTCACCAAGGAGGCCACCGTCACTGCTCAGCAGTCCACAGCCGAGAAGCAGTTCCTCTCTGTGGCATTCAACCTCAACGAACTGGCCGATGCCAACAACTACTACTTCGACAACATACACTTCGAGGTCTATAAGTACGGCACCACAGCCGAGTTCTCCAACGACGTGGTCCTCATAGACTTCGGCTTCGACACCAACATCCCCGCACTCGTCCAGGCTTGTGGCAAGCAGCGCCTGATGTATCCTCTGGACTGCGCTCAGGTCAAGGTCAACGGAGAGCCCGTAGAGATCTTCTCTGTCGAGGGCTTTGCCGACGGACGCTTCTACGTCTTCCTCAATGAGCCCGTCAACTTCGACGACGCCGTCACCGTGAGCTTCAACAACCCCACCGACGCTGCCTACCATATTATATATACCAGCGGCCCCGGTGGCGATGCTACCAACTTTGCCGACGTGGAGGCTTCGCACAACGAAGAGGTGGAGAACAACGACGGATTCCCCTACGCTTACCTCTCGCCCTCACTCGTCAAGGCCGATCCCGAGGACGGCTCGTTCAACCTGCCTAACTCCATCCGCGACTTCAAGCTCGTCTTCGACAAGCCTGCCGACTGCGCTGCCATCGAGGCTACCATCAACGGACAGCCCCTCAACGTGACACCTGCTACCGGCTTTGCCGAGGAGATTACCCTGAGCCGTACCGACGACGGCGACCTCGTCACCGGCGAGTACATCATCGAGGTTTCGAAGGTCTATCCCGAGATGCGCATCGACGACGATGTGTACAACGAGTACAAATTCACCCTCAGCGTGGGCAAGGTGGAGTACGATCCCAACGATGTGCCCAAGGAGGTGCTGACCGACTACTTTGCTTCCTGCGGCGCCAACAGCATACCCGAAGGCTATGTCGTGGTCTTTGGCGAGGAAGTGCGCGAGGGAGGCAGCAGCTTCGGTTCCGGTTCGCGTATGTTCGACTTCGCTGCAGGTGGCGACTTCACCAAGGGTCTCTACTTCCGCGAGGGCTACGTGGAGTACGGCAGCGTGGAGAACCATGCACTCACCCTCGAGGCTGGCAAGCGCTATCAGATACACTTCAACTCCACCATGTGGAAGGACAACGGCACCAAGATGCGCTTCGAAATCTTCAATCAGGACCTCGAACAGGTGCTCGTGCAGGTCGTCGAGAACAAGCCCAACGTCAACGGCTCTACCGCCGCTGTCAACGGCTCTACCTCTACCGACATCAACTTCGTCCCCGAGGCTACGGGCAACTATATCCTGCGCTGGACCTCGGCCGGCAATGAGACCGACGCCGCCGGCTATCTGGAGGTCATCCTGGCCAACCCCCGTGTGAAGTACATCCCCAACCAGATTGGCATTGAGGAGACTCAGCTGCTCAACACTGCCCTGGACAACGCCAAGGCTACGCGCGACGGCAATGCCGACGAGCGCTATGACGGCGAGGCCTTCGACGCCCTCGTGGCTGCCATCGAGAAGTATGAGGCCGAGAAGGACGGCTACACCGCTCCCTCTGCCTATCGCGACGCTGCCGCTGTCCTCGACGCCGCTTCGCAGGCTCTCAAGGACCACCGCGCACTCTGCGACAACTACGATGTACAGATAAAGAAGGCCATCGACGTGCAGCGCCAGAACGAGATGCCCGACGGCGACCCCGCCAAGGCTACCAAGTTTGTCTCTACCGACCTCTTCGCTCAGCTCAAGGACATCGTGGCCAAGTATCACGGCGTGTCGGAGTGGAAGAACGTGGCCGACACCGAGGCCGATCCCGAGGCCGAGCCCATCTGGCAGCTCTTCTACGAGTATGACGTGCTGAAGAACGATGCCGAGCTCACACCCGCCATCGCCGAGCTCACCGACATTGCCAACGTGACGAGCCTGCTCTTCACCGTGGGTGTCTCTGCTCCTGACAATGCCAATGGCGGCAAGGCCACAGGTGTGGCCGTGCTCACCGACCGTCTGCGCCTCGGCGCTCTCGGACTCCAGGCCCTCGGTGTTGCTGACGATGATCCCCTCGTGGTCGCTGCCAACAATGCACTCACCGACGACGACGACCTGGCTCTCACCATGCAGCAGAAGTATCGCGAGATCATCTTCGGACAGCTCCGCCAGCCCGACAACCAGCTCTTCGCTGCTGTGATGGACACCATCACCCTCGAGGAGTCCACGCCGGAGTATGACCTGACCATCTTCGTGAAGAACCCCAACATCTACAAGACGCAGACCAACACCGTCTATTCTGAGGAGAATGTGCCCGGATGGGTGTCGCCCGAAGGATTCAATGCTCCCGGACTGTCCACGGGCTGGAGCAATGCCAAGAACGTGGAGGGCGTGGCCGAGGACTGCATGTTCCAGACATGGGGCAGCAGCTACCGCGTGGAGCAGACCATCTACGACCTGCCCGCAGGTGTCTACAGCATCGTCATGGGCTTCGGTGAGCGCAATGGCGAGGCCGACCTCCCTGGAAGCTTCATCTATGCCAAGACCACTGACACGCCATGGGCCGACACTGAGGCCGGCGAGGAGGAGCAGTTTGCCGGACGTACCGATGCCACCGTCATCGGACAGGCATTCCCCTTCCTCAACACCCGTATCGACGGCATACAGGTCACCGACGGCATTCTGACCATCGGAGCCAATGGCGGCAGCACTTCGCACACCTTCCTCAACGACGTGCGCATCTATCTGACTGGAGCTATCGACGGCTACGACTACGACCAGGCCTATAAGGACGGCATTGCCGACAATGCCAGCCAGGCTGCACAGGTCAAGAGCGTGGAGGTCTTCTCGCTCGACGGACGCCGCATGAGCAGCGCCAAGAACGGATTCGTCATCCTGCGCAAGCACATGAGCGACGGAACCGTGCGCATACAGAAAGTGGTTAGGAAATAATCTCATACCATAAGCCCACGGCGGGCAGACATGCACCAATAGAGGCATGTCTGCCCGCTTTCTTTTTGTCCGAAACATAAAAAAAACAACATGAGACACTGCAACACGCGGTGTCTCCGTTGTTTTGCTATCTTTGCATCGTGTTTTTTACACGTGTTACATACCAAACCATCATGCCAATGAAACGTATTCTGCTAGCACTCACCCTTTCAGCCCTGTGCACCCTGCATGCCGCGGCGCAGGCCATCCCCCCTGCACAGCCCACGCTGAAGAACCCCATGCTCTGGGCCGACGTGCCCGACCCCGACGTCATTCGCGTGGGCGACACCTACTATATGGTGAGCACCACGATGCACCTCATGCCCGGCGCACCCGTCATGGCCTCCAAGGACCTGAAGAACTGGCAGACGGTGGGCTACGTCTTCGACCGGCTGACCGACTCGCCCAAGTACGACCTGCAGGAGGGCACCGTCTACGGGCGCGGCCAGTGGGCCACCTCGCTGAAATATCACAACGGGCGCTTCTACGCCCTGCTCGCACCCAACGAGAGCGGACCCATGGGACGCACCTATATCTACTCCGCCGAGCGTGCCGAGGGACCGTGGACACTCGTCTCGCGCATGCGCCACTTCCACGACTGCTCGCTCTTCTTCGACGACGACGACCGCGTCTATGTGGTCTATGGCACGGGCGAGATGATGGAGCTCAAGGCCGACCTGAGCGACGTCGTCGAGGGCAGCCACCGCCAGCTCTTCCAGCGCGAGGCCGACGAGCGCGGACTGCTCGAGGGCAGCCGCATGCTCAAGCATCAGGGCCGCTACTACCTGCTCATGATCAGCCACGTCTGGGCACCAGGACGACACCGCCGGGAGGTGTGCTACAGGGCCGACGACATACGCGGCCCCTACGAGAAGGCCGTCATCCTCGAGAGCGACTTCGGAGGATTCCCGCATGTGGGGCAGGGCACCATCGTCGACAGTCAGCATGGTGACTGGTATGCCGTCATCTTCCAGGACCGCGGCGGGGTGGGGCGCGTACTCACCCTCTCGCCCGTGCGATGGATAGACGACTGGCCCATGATAGGCGACGAGCAGGGACGCGTGCCCGAGGCCATGCGCCCCATAGTGAGCCATCAGCCAGCCACTTCCATCGTCTGCAGCGACGACTTCAGCACATCACCGACAGCGCAGGCCACAGGCCGTCTCGGCCTGCACTGGCAGTGGAACCACAATCCCGTCGACGCGGCGTGGAGCCTCACCGACCGGCCGGGCTACCTGCGCCTGAAGACCTCGCGCGTGGTCGACAACCTCTACCTCGCACCCAACACGCTCACCCAGCGCATGGAGGGACCACAGTGCCAGGGCACCGTAGCACTCGACGTGAGCAGGCTGCGCGACGGCGACTGCGCCGGCTTTGCCGCCTTCAACGGCGACAGCGGCGTGCTCACCATCAAGCGCCAGGGCAAGAAGCTGCTGCTCGAGATGAGCGAGCAGAGCGTGCGCCTCACCGACAAGGAGAAGGCCGTCACCCACGTAGAGGTGAAGAGCGTGGCCACCGTGGACCTGACCACTCATAAGCATCCCGTCTACCTGCGTATCGACGCCGACTTCCGCCCGGGCCGCGATGCCGCCAACTTCTCCTATAGCCTTGACGGCGACCACTTCACCCCGATAGGCACTACTGACTACAAGATGCGCTTCGACTACCGACGGCTGTTCATGGGCACCAAGTTTGCCATCTTCTGCTACGCCACGAAGAAGCAGGGCGGATGGGTCGACGTGGACCGTTTCGACTATCGGCGCGTGGAAGACTAAACCGACAGCATGCAACCTAACAAAACAACACCCACAATGACCACCCTACGTATTATCGTCCTCCACCTAATGGTGTGTGCCGCAGGCAGCGTCCTGGCTCAGGAGCTGCAGTTTGGCAAGCCACACGGGTTCTATAGCAAGCCCTTTGCCCTGACCATTGCCAACGGCGACGGACAGCGCCCGCTGCCGGCCGACGCCACCATCTACTACACCCTCGACGGCAGCGAGCCCACCACTGCGAGCCAGCCCTACAGGGCGCCCATCACCGTGAGCGGCACCACCATCGTGCGTGCGGCAGCCATCGCTCCATCGGGGCCCGCCACGCTCACCGCTACCGCTACCTATCTCTTTGTCGACGACATACTCAAGCAGGGCAACCGCCCCGCTGGCTATCCCACCACGTGGGGAAGCTATACCGATAACAACGGTACGGCCACGGCCGACTACGAGATGGACCCCGAGATGACCGGCGACGCCACGCTGCGGCCCAAGATAGCCGAGGGACTGCAGTCGCTGCCCGTCGTCAGCATCGTCACTGACAAGGACAACCTCTTCAGCCACGAGGCCGACCCCGACCGCGGCGGCATATACATCTTCACCGGACCGCCCGTGGGCGACGGTACCGGGCACGGATGGACGCGCCCCGCCAGCGTGGAGCTGATAGAGCCAGCGGCACAGGCCGACGACGCATCGCAGCACGAGGGCTTCTCCACCACGTGCGGTCTCCGCCTGCATGGCGGCCACGGGCGACTGGCCGAGAAGAATCCCAAGCACTCCTTCCGTCTGGTCTTCAAGGAGGAGTACGGACCGAAGTCGCTGAAGTATCCCGTCTACGGCGACGACCAGCCGCAGAAGTTCGACCAGCTCATCCTGCGCTGCCACTTCGGCAATGCCTGGCAGCACTGGGCCGAGGACAACAGACAGAAAGCACAGTACACACGCGATGTCTGGTCGCGACGCATGCAGCTCAAGATGGGCCGCACGGGGAGCAACGCACGCTATGTCAACGTCTTCCTCAACGGCATGTACTGGGGACTCTACAATCTCTCCGAGCGCGTCGACGACCAGTTCGGCAAGAACTACATGGGCGGCAGCAAGTCCGACTACGACGTGGTGAAGATAGAGGAGGACGGCGGCAACCACACCGAGGCCAGCGAGGGGACCCTCGACGCCTGGACGGAGATGCTTCAGGTGGCATCGCACGCCGGCGACGATGCCTACTACGAGCGGCTCGACACACTGCTCGACATCCCCGCCTTCATCGACTATATGATTATCAACCAGTATGACGGCAACAACGACTGGGACTATCACAACTGGTATGCCATACGCCGGCGGGGCAAAGACAGCGAGGGCTTCCGCTTCATCTGCTGGGACAGCGAGATCATCTTTGTAGACCCCTATTTCAGCAACGTGGCCAAGAACAGCGGCTATGGCTTTCCCACCGGCATCTTCCACAACCTGCTGCAGAACGAGCGCTTTGCCCGCCAGTATGTACGGCGGGCCAAGGAACTGCTGGCCGACGACGGCATGCTCGGACAGCAGTCGGTGGTGCAGCTGTGGGACAGCCTGTTCAACGTGGTACACGCCGCCCTCTATGCCGAGGCAGCACGCTGGGGCGACTACCGGCGCGACGTGCACCGCTACACATCGCAAGGACAGCTCTACACCGTCGACAATCAGTACATGAACGAGCGCCGGCGCCTGCTCGAAGAGTATTTCCCCATGCGCTCGGCCACAGCCCTCGACCAGATCGTGAGCTACGTAGGCGTCGACGACTTCGAGGCTCCCGACACATGGCAGCCCCTCCTGGCCACGATGTTTCGCGAGTGGGACGGCTCGGGAGCCGATGCCCAACCGCTCGATGTGCCCGTCGGCGTGGACTGGCGCTTGGGGAGCTATGCCGGCAGTGGCGAGGCCGTGGCCGGCTTCGTGGGCGTGGAGCACAACCACTATGCCGACCTGAGCCAGTACGACCGGCTCATCCTGCGCGGCGAGGGCGGCACGCTGCGCCTGCTCGCCAACCGTCTGGTGGCCCACGGACCGTGGAAGCAGGTCAACGTGTGGTTCAGCCCCGACTGCCCCTATTGGGACAGCGAGCTGGGCGTCATCGTCGTGCCACTCGACGAGTTCCGAACTGCGCTCACCAACGAAGGCAACTGGCGTGAAGACGACTTCGTGCACCTCAATGCCATCAAGGTGGACTGGAACAACTCCGTGAAGCTCGCCGGCGCGTGGCTCGTGCCCAAGGAGACGCCCTTCATCGTGGGCGATGCCGACGGCAACGGCATGGTCAACGTGAGCGACGTCACTGCCACCATCAACCACATCCTGGGGCACACGCCCGACACATTCAGCGTGCAGGCTGCCGATGCCGACGACAACGGCATCGTCAACGTGAGCGACGTCACTGCCATCATCAACATCATCTTAGGCAAGTAATATCGACAAGCAAGACATATATGATATGAAACACTATTACCTACTGTTACTCCTCCTGCTCACAGCCCTCACCGGCCTGCGGGCAGAGACCATCACCGTGGGCGGCACCGTGCGCAGCTACATCGTCTACGCACCGAAGGACCTGGGCGAGGGACGGCCCCTGCTCATCTCCTGCCACGGCATGAACCAAGATGCCAACTACCAGAAGGGCATGCTGCAGATAGAGAGCGTGGCCGACACGGCCAAGTTTGTCACCGTCTTCCCCGAGGGCATCAACCGCGGGTGGGACATCGGCGGCGACCGCGACATCAACTTCGTCAAGGCGCTCATCGACGCCATGGTCACGAAGTACAAGATAGACCGCAACCGCGTCTACCTCAGCGGCTTCTCCATGGGTGGCATGTTCACCTATCACGCCATGAACCGCATACCCGACGTCATCGCCGCCTTCGCACCCATCAGCGGCTATCCCATGGGCGGCACCACGGCCAGTGCCAGCGTGAGACCCATACCCATCATCCACACCCACGGCACGGGCGACGACGTGGTCAACTTTGGCGGCGTGCAGGGTGCACTCAACGCCTGGATACAGCACAACCACTGTCCCTCGCAGGCCAAGGTCCAGACCAACTACCGCGGGGCGTCGCACATCACCCGCCGCACATGGGGCCCCGGCGACCAGGGCGTGGAGGTGGTGCTCATGGAGCTGCGCGACAAAGGCCACTGGATATCCAACGATATCGTGCTCTCGGGCGATGAGATATGGAAGTTCTGCAAGCGCTACTCCCTCGAGCTGAAAGACCCTGTGGTGCGCATCACCGCGCCTAAGGAGGGACTGCAGTACATCACCCTGGGCGGCACCTCGTCAGTGCCCGACCTCACGCTGCGCGCCACAGCCAGCGATCCCGACGGCCAGGTGGTGAGCGTGGCCTTCTACGACGGCGACCAGCTGCTCACCACGCTTGACAAGGAGCCCTATACCTACGTGCTGAAGGGCATCGGCAAGGGTGAGCACCGGCTGCGTGCCGTGGCCACCGACGACGAGGGACGCACGGGCAGCAGCCTTGTCGTCGTCAGCGTCGTCGAGCCCACGGGCAACTACCTGCTGCACTCCGCCTTCACCACCGAGGGCAGCGTGCCCGAAGGATGGACCACCTACGACGGCAGTGAGCGACGCACGGGCTTCTCCTCCGGCTATTCATCCGGCAGCCGCGTGTTCCACTTCACCGGAGCCAAGCACGACTTCGAGTGGGGACTCTATACACGCAACGTCAATGGCAATGCCCGTGCCGGCTATGCCCGCTTTGCCGACAAGACCACGCAGACCACGCTGACGCTCTGCCCCGGCACCTACCAGCTGCTCTGCCGTGTGGCCAACTGGAACCAGGCCGACTTCTCGCCCGTCACCGTCGCCGTGGAAGATGCTGGTGGCCGTGCCGTGTGGCAGGATACCTTCACCCCCACAGCCAATGTGGGCAACTCGGCTGCCAACGACTTCTCGGGCACCACGCTGAAGACCTTCAACTTCGACATCAACGACAAGGGCCGTTACGTCCTCACCTTCTATACCGCCGACGCCGCATGGGCCGACCTCGTGGTGGGACAGGCGGCACTGCGTCGCACCGGCAACCTCTCGGCCATCGGCATGACGGTGGCTGATGGCGTGGCCGACGGTGCCCTCTATACCCTCAGCGGGCAGCGTGTGCTGTCGGCTGCACGCGGACTCTATGTGAAGAACGGAAGAAAGATCATCGTGAGATAAGCCATGAGAAAACTACTCAGTCTGACACTACTCATGCTGCTCAGCCTGACAGCGACGGCCGAGCAGCTGCCCTTTGGCAAGGGCACCATCACCCTCACCACGCTGGCCCCCAATGCCGTGCGTGTGCAGTATCAGGAACAGCCCGCAGCGAGCGACCTGCCCGAGTGGGTCTATGTGGGCGGGCAGAGTGCGGCGGCTGCCGAGGACGCCTTGTTCAGCGTGGCGACTGTCGGTAATGCCGGCGCTATGCCCATGCTCGTGGTCAAGGACAAGACGGGCAAGCCCGTCTTCACGGCTACGGCCCATGAGCTGAGCGGGGCTGGGGCGGCCACACTGCGTTTCGCCTCGCCTGCCGACGAGTGCCTCTTCGGCCTCGGACAGTTTCAGGACGGCTACAGCAATGTGCGCGGACTGTCGCGACGGCTCACACAGGTCAACACGCAGATAGCCATCCCCATGCTTCTCTCGAGCAAGGGCTACGGCCTGCTGTGGAACAACTACGGCCTGACCGAGTTCAATCCCTGTTCGCACAGCGTGGCGCTCTTGCCCGGCGGCGAGGGCGGACAGCAGCAGACCGTCAGCGTGACCACCACCGAGGGCACGCGCCAGGAGCGCCGGCGGAGCAATCGCTTCGAGGCGACGCTCGACGTGGCTGAGGAGGGCGACTATGCCTTGCTGCTCGACGTGGGGCAGAAGATGGCGCGCCGCCACAACCTGCTGATAGACGGGCAGACCGTCATCGAGATGCAAAACGTGTGGCTGCCGCCCACGGCGTCGGTCATCGTCCATCTGAAGGCCGGGCGACATGCGCTGAAGGCAGAGCTGTCGGGAGGCGACCGTCCCACATTATATTATAATAAGGTGAAAGATGAGACCACGCTGCGCTCGCCCGTGGCCACCGCCGTAGACTACACCGTCTT
>CAJOHP010000112.1 GCA_905234355.1 uncultured Prevotella sp.
TATACGTGCCGCCGCGACAGACGATGTGGTCGCCGGCCGCGGCGTGGTCGACGGCATACTGCAGGTTGAGCCATGGCCGCTCTATCGTGCCGTCGCCCGTCTGGTCGTTGCCGTCGGGGGCGATGTAGTACTCGTGCTTGGGTGCTGGGAACGGCTTGGTGGGGATGGGCTCGCCTGTTGTGACGTAGGTGGGGTCGTCGGGCTCGGGCTCGGGCTGCTGGCTCACGCTGTTGAGCGTGATGGCGATGTCGTCCAGATAGATGGTCGCATTCTTGCAGGTGAGGCGGAGCAGCACCTCGGTGTCGGCTGCCTGCGAGTTGCACTTGAACGAGCTGCTGCCGTAGGGCGTCGACGACGAGACGGCAGACTGTCCGAGCTCGGTCCAGGTGGCGCCGCCGTCGGTCGACTTCTCCACCGTCAGTATCTTTCCGTTGCCCGAGGCCCGGTGAAAGAGCGTCAGCGTGCCAGGCTGGCAAAGTGCGGGCGTGATGGCGTAGCCGCCGTTGGTGCTCATCGTCAGCCGCATGCTGCCATTGTCTTTCTTGCCATAGGCTCCCTTGATGCGCCACTGTCCCGACGACAGCGTCACCGTGGTCTCGCCAGACGGGGCGGACGAAGGCAGTCCCGTCTCGAATGTCTCTCTCATGCTGTCGGCTGCTCCTGCTGCAAGCACGAAGCATAGCATCAGCAGCGTCAGTGCTATCTTTCTCATCTTTATTCCGTTTTTTTGTGTTACGATTCTTGTGTGTGGGGTGGGGGAGTGTTGGGGCCTTTCGGCCCTGTTGTTGTAGAGATTGGCTTTTTCAGGTGCAAAAGTACATAATTCTGCTCAGAATCAAGTGCTTTTTTCTGGAAAAATATCAGGATTGCTTCAGAAGTTCCGGAAATAGGATGTTGCATTTGTTGTGCCCAGCTTTTGCATGCTACAGCGTCACAACGCACGTGGCTTGCCACGAGTTGGGGTGTCATAATGTCAGGGAAAAGATTTGAATAATTCAGATTTTTGTTGTACCTTTGCAGCCGACTCTGGGAACGTGGGCGTCCTCGCCCGCCACAGATGCAGGCGAGGACGCCCGCACACCCGGGCAAACAGTGATAATAAAAGGTTAATACCCCATCTATGTTAAACCAAACCGTGGGAATGAATAGTACCCACCTTAAGACAAGTCAGCAATGAGACCAAGTGATTGCCCCACTATGAAGAAATCGGTATTCGTCCATCTCTTCTTTACAGCTGCTGTGACCTTGCTCCTCATGTCATGCCACAGCGAGGAGGCACAGGCGCAACACACCACCAGTCAGACTATGTCACAGAAAATGTATATCACCATAGACGGCAGGGCCGAGCCCGTGACCCTTGCCGCCAACAGCGCAGCACGGGCACTCGTGGAAAGACTTCAGGCGGCCCCGGTCACGGTGGTGCTCAGCTCGAGCGGAGGCTTCGAGATATGGGGTGGCCTGGGATTCTCCCTGCCCACAAGCAACGAGCAGATGACAGCCCGGCCAGGCGATGTCATCCTCTATAGTGGCAGCAACATCTGCATCTTCTATGGCACCAACTCATGGAGCTACACCCGACTGGGGCATGTCGACGGGCTCTCAGAGAGCGAGCTGCGCTCCTTCCTCAAAGCGGGTGAGAAGGACATCAGCGTGACGCTCTCGCTCAGCCAGCCCACAGGCATCAGCCAGGCCAGAGCCGACGATAGCGCATCGAGGCTATATACGCTCCAGGGCACACCGGCCCGGGAAGGAGCAAAGGGAATGGTCATCAGTAACGGAAAGAAAATATCCAGATGAAGAAATTATCTATCACAGCACTGCTCATAATCGGAGTGCTGTCGGCATGCAACAACACGAACCATCCATCAAAAAAAGAAGCAAAAATGCAACAGTTGGAAATGACGCAAGAGTGGGACAAGGTGTTTCCGCTGAGCGAGAGAGTAGACCACCGCAAGGTGACGTTTGAGACACAGTATGGGCTGATGCTCGCCGCCGACCTCTATACGCCCAAGGCTATGCAGGGCAAGGCGGCTGCCATCGCCGTCAGCGGCCCGTTTGGCGCAGTGAAGGAGCAGTCGAGTGGACTCTATGCCATGCGGATGGCCGAGCGCGGCTTCGTGGCGCTGGCCTTCGACCCATCCTATACGGGCGAGAGCAGCGGCGAGCCGCGCCGCACAGCATCGCCCGACATCAACACCGAGGACTTTATGGCCGCCGTCGACTTCCTCTCGCGACAGCCGGACGTGGATGCCGGTCGCATAGGCATCATCGGCATTTGCGGATGGGGAGGCATCGCCCTCAATGCCGCCGCAGCCGACACCCGCATCAAGGCTACTGTGGCAAGCACTATGTACGACATGACACGCGTCAGCGGCAACGGCTACTTCGACTCGGAGGACAAGGAGGAGGCGCGCCATGCCGCACGCGAGGCTATGGCCCGTCAGCGACTGGACGACCCGACGGCGATGGCCGGAGGAGTGGTCAACCCATTGCCCGACGATGCACCGCAGTTTGTGAAGGACTACTACGACTACTACATCACCCCGCGTGGCTACCACAAGCGCTCGGGCAACTCCAACGACGGATGGCGCACTGTCGGCACGCAGGCTTACGCTAACAGCCGCTTCCTCTACTACATCAACGAGATACGCTCGGCAGTGCTCGTCATGCACGGCGAGAAGGCACACTCGCGATACTTCGGAGAGGCGGCCTATCAGTATATGGTGGAGGGCAAGGCCAAGGGATACAACGTCGTGGGAAAACCCAATCCTAATCCGGAGAACAAGCAGCTGCTCATCATTCCCGGTGCCACACACTGCGACCTCTACGACGGCGGCTATACAGAGACAGTGGGAAAGGGACAGCCCAAGAATCTCATCCCGTGGGACCGGCTCGCCGACTTCTTTCGTGAGCATCTGAAATAGGGGCCAGCGTAGGGAGAGCGTCGTCGTTTTGACTAAAAACAACTTTTTAGGTTGCGGGGAAAAAAACTTGCCGCTCTTGTGCGCTGTTTCCCGATTAATTTGTACCTTTGCAGCGTTGCGGGGCGTAGCGTAGGAAAGGCTGCGGCTTGCAGCGTCAAGGTACCGTGCGGAAAGCGCGGGCCGTGGCGATAGTTTACACATTATTTATATATATATACAACAAGTAACAACCGGTAGTATGGCTGAAGCAAAAAAGATGAAGACCGCGCTGATCTCGGTCTTCCACAAGGACGGATTGGACGATTTGCTGCGCAAGCTCCACGAGGAGGGCGTGAAGTTTCTCTCGACGGGCGGCACGCAGAAGTTTATTGAAGAGCAGGGCTACGAGTGCCAGAAGGTGGAAGAGGTGACCACCTATCCCTCCATCCTCGGCGGCAGGGTGAAGACACTGCACCCGAAGGTGTTTGGCGGCATCCTCGGCCGTCGCGACAATGAGGGCGACCGTGCGCAGATGGCCCAGTATGAGATACCCGAGATAGACCTGGTCATCGTAGACCTCTATCCCTTCGAGCAGACCGTGGCCAGCGGTGCCTCGCAGGCCGACATCATCGAGAAGATAGACATAGGCGGCATCTCGCTCATACGTGCAGCAGCCAAAAACTTCAACGACGTGGTCATCGTCCCCTCGAAGGCCGAGTATGGCGAGCTGCTTGCCATACTCAACAAGCAGGGTGCCGAGACCACACTCGAGCAGCGCCGGCAGCTGGCCGCCAAGGCCTTCGGCGTGAGCTCCCACTACGACACAGCCATACACGCGTGGTTTGCCAAGTAAGGCGCTCACGCCCATCGTAAACAGAGAAAAGCGTAAGTCATCATGGGATTTTTCAGTTTCAGACAGGAGCTGGCCATGGATCTTGGCACAGCCAACACGATAATAATCAGCAACGACAAGATTGTCGTCGACGAGCCCTCGGTGGTGGCCCTGGACCGTCGCACGGACAAGATGATCGCCGTGGGCGGCGATGCCA
The DNA here is from genome assembly GCA_905234355.1 of uncultured Prevotella sp. Classification (GTDB taxonomy): domain Bacteria; phylum Bacteroidota; class Bacteroidia; order Bacteroidales; family Bacteroidaceae; genus Prevotella. The sequence goes on from CAJOHP010000112.1 coordinate 3,953, forward strand.
AGCTGATGTATGAGAAGGGCCACGAGCGCATAGAGACCATCCGCCCGTTGCGCGACGGCGTGATAGCCGACTTCTCTGCCTGCGAGCAGATGATGCGCGGCCTGATCAAGATGGTGCACACCGGCCATCACTTCTTCTCGCCCTCGCTGCGCATGGTCATCGGCGTGCCTTCGGGCTCTACCGAGGTGGAGCTGCGCGCCGTGCGCGACTCGGCCGAACATGCCAACGGACGCGACGTCTACCTCATCTTCGAGCCTATGGCTGCAGCCATAGGCATCGGCATAGACGTGGAGGCACCAGAGGGCAACATGATTGTCGACATAGGCGGCGGCACCACCGAGATAGCCGTCATCTCGCTCGGAGGCATCGTCTCCAACAGCTCCATCAAGGTGGCCGGCGACGACCTCACCGCCGACATACAGTCGTACATGAGCCGGCAGCACAGCGTGAAGGTGAGCGAGCGCATGGCCGAGCGCATCAAGATACACGTGGGCAGTGCGCTCACCGACCTGGGCGACCAGGCTCCCGAGGACTATGTGGTGCGCGGCCCCAACCGCATCACCGCCCTGCCTATGGAGGTGCCCGTGTGCTATCAGGAGATAGCCCACTGTCTGGACAAGACCGTGGCACGCATCGAGTCGGCCGTGCTCACCGCACTGGAGAACACACCGCCCGAGCTCTATGCCGACATTGTGAAGAACGGCATCTACCTCACTGGCGGAGGCGCACTGCTGCGTGGCCTAGACCAGCGTCTGCACAACAAGATAGACATACCGTTCATCGTGGCTGAAGACCCCCTGCACTGTGTGGCAAAGGGAGCCGGCATCGCACTGAAAAACGTAGACCGCTTCAGCTTCCTCATGCGATAGGCTGGGGGAGCACCCTCAATCGTAGCGCAACAGCATGCAGAACCTCTGGCAATTCATCACCCGGCATTTCCACTGGATGCTCTTCATCGTGCTCGAGACGGTCGGCGTGGCCCTGCTCTTCAGCTACAACAGCTACCAGAGCAGCGTGTGGGTGTCGTCGGCCAACTATGTGGCAGGACGGCTCTACGACTGGCAGGCCAGCGTGGAGCAGTTCTTCCTGCTCACACGCAACAACGAGGAGCTCACCCTGCGCAACTTCTATCTCGAGCGGCAGCTCGACCAGTTGCGACGGCTCTACACCGACGCTACGGGCGACACCGCCGTGGCACGGCGGCAGGAGATGGCCATGCTCTCGCAGTACAGGCTCGTGCCGGCTAAGGTGGTGAGAAACTCCGTGAGCTGCCCCGACAACCTCATCACCATAGACAAGGGGCGCGACGACGGGGTGGAGCCCGACATGGGCGTGGCCTCGGGCGGAGGCCTCGTGGGCGTGGTCTATCTGGTCAGCGACCACTATGCCGTGGTGCTGCCCGTGCTCAACAGCCGCTCGCGCGTCAGCTGTGCCATACGCGGCCGCGACTACTTCGGCTACCTCAGCTGGACGGGAGGCGACCCCTCCGTGGCCTACGTCGAGGACATACCCCGCCATGCCAAGTTCAAACGCGGCGACTGGATAGAGACCAGCGGCTATAGCAGCATCTTCCCACACGGCATCTCCGTGGGACGCATCGAGCAGGTCTACAACTCACGCGACGGACTGTCCTACCGGCTGAAGGTGCACCTCTCCACCGACTTCGGGTGCCTGCGCGACGTGGTCGTCATCAGCGACAAGCAGACGGCCGAGCGGCTGCGCATAGAGCAGGCTGCGGCCGACTCGCTGCTCAAGACTCATTGACCGTCATATCATTCCACTATCCTTACTCTCCTCTTCCGATGGCATTAGACACATTAAAGCGTGTATTCATCTTTCTGGCGCTCTGTCTGGCGCAGGCACTGGTGCTGGGCAGGGTGCAGCTGTTCCACTGCGCCATGCCACTGCTCTATGTCTATTTCGTCATCATGTTTCCCCGCAACTATCCCAAGTGGGCCATCCTCCTGTGGAGCTTCGCCATGGGACTGACCGTCGACCTCTTTGCCAATACTCCGGGCGTGGCTACTACCTCGCTCACCCTGGTGGGGGCCGTGCAGCCCTATCTGCTCTCCCTCTTCCTGCCGCGCGATGCCGACGACAGCACGCCGGCCTCGGCTGCTGCGCTGGGCAAGGGCAAGTTTGGCACCATGGCTGCACTGCTCGTGCTGCTCTACTGCCTCGTGTTCTTCTCGCTCGAGGCTTTCAGCTACTTCAACTGGCAACACTTCCTGGCTTGTGCCGGCGGAAGCGCCGTGCTCACGCTGCTGCTCATCTTGACCCTCGAAACGCTAAGGAAGTGAAAGACTACACACTCGAAAACCGTAAGTATGTCATCGGTGCCGTGGCCGTAGTCATCGTCACGGTCTATATCATACGTCTCTTCACCCTGCAGATTACGAGTGAGGACTACAAGAAGAGTGCAGACAGCAACGCCTTCCTGAAGAAAGTGGAGTTTCCCTCGCGTGGCGTCATCACCGACCGCAACGGACAACTGCTCGTCTACAACCAGCCGGCCTACGACATCATGGTGGTGGTCAACGAGATGCGCAACCATCTGGACACCCTTGAGTTCTGCCAGACACTGGGCATCAGCCGTGAGGAGTTTGTGCAGCGTATGGCCACTATCATGGACCGCTCGAAGAATCCCGGCTACTCGCGCTTCACCCAGCAGATGTTTATGAACCAGCTGTCGGACAAGGAGTTCTCCGTCTTCCAGGAGAAGATGTACCGTTTCCCGGGCTTCTACGTGCAGCGGCGCAGCATCCGCCAGTATCAGTATCCCTATGCGGCCCACGTGCTGGGCGACGTGGCCGAGGTGTCGCCTGCCGACATCGAGTCTGACGACTACTACCAGCCCGGCGACTATATAGGCAAGCTGGGTGTGGAGCGCTTCTACGAGAAGCAGCTGCGTGGCGAGAAGGGGGTGCAGATTCTCCTGCGCGATGCCCACGGGCGCATACAGGGCAGCTATCAGAACGGAGCCCTCGACCGGCGTCCCGTGCCGGGGAAGAAGCTCACCCTGGCCATCGACTACAAGCTGCAGGCACTGGGCGAGCGGCTCATGGAGGGCAAGATAGGCTCCATCGTCGCCCTGGAGCCCAAGACGGGCGAGGTGCTCTGCATGGTCAGCTCGCCTGGCTACGACCCACGCCTCATGGTCGGGCGACAGCGCTCCAAGAGCCACCGCGAGCTGAGCCGCGACACGTGGAAGCCGCTGCTCAACCGCAGCATCATGGGGCAGTATCCGCCCGGCTCCACCTTCAAGACCACGCAGGCGCTCACCTTCCTCAGCGAGGGCATCATTACCCCGGCCACACCCTTCCCCTGCCACCACGGCTTCGTGTTCAAGGGCCTGCGCGTGGGATGCCACGGACACGGCTCGCCGCTGCCGCTGGTGCCCGCCATCAGCACCTCGTGCAACGGATACTTCTGCTGGGGACTCTATCACATGATAGGCGACCGCAAGAAGTACAGAACCCCGCAGGACGCCATGAACCGCTGGCGCGACTACATGGTCAGCATGGGCTTCGGCTACCAGCTCGGCATCGACCTGCCCGGCGAGAAGCGCGGACTCATACCCAACGCCGAGTTCTACGACAAGCACTACCGCAAGTCGTGGAACGGACTCACCATCATTTCCATCTCCATTGGCCAGGGCGAGGTGAACGCCACGCCCCTGCAGATAGCCAATCTGGGAGCCACCATAGCCAACCGCGGCTGGTTTGTCACCCCCCACGTGGTGAAGAAGATAGAGGGCGAGGCGCTCGACACCCTCTACACCAGCCGGCGCAGGACCATGGCCAGCCGCACGGCCTACGACTATGTGGTGCAGGGCA
>CAJOHP010000113.1:0-8773 GCA_905234355.1 uncultured Prevotella sp.
GTCGGGGCGCAGGGGCAGGTCGATGATGCCGCGGGGGTCGCGACACTGTCGCGACATACAGGACAAAGGCAGACAGGATGACGAGGGGGAAAGGGCTGCCGGCGTGGGGGGCTGTAGCAGGGCGATGTAGCGCTTGCTGACCTCGCGCCGCAGGAACTGCTGCTGCAGGTGGTGGTAGGCCTGGGGGGTGAGGGCAGCCACCATCAGTCCCGAGGTGTCCTGGTCAAGACGATGGACAATCATGGGGCCCTCGGCCCAAGGGAAGCGCTGTCGCAGCAGAGAGGCCACCGAGGGAGCCTCCGTGCGCCCCGGGACACTGAGCAGACCGGCCGCCTTGGCCACCACCACAAAGCTCTCTTCTTGATAGACAATAGTAAGTCCCAGTTGCCCCAGCTGCCCCAGTGGCCTCAGCTGCCCCAGTGGCCCCAGTTGTCCCTGTGGCCCCAGAGGCCCCAGCGCCCCCAGCGGCTCCTCCTTGCGCAGCCCCTGGAGCATAAACTCGAGGATGGGCTTGCACTTGCCTCGGCAGGCAGGATAGAACTGCCCGTGGTGGCGTATCTCCATGCGGGGCGACTGCCCATGCCAGAACTCGGCGATGCAGAGCGGCTGCAGCTGCCTGCTGTAGGCAAACTGCAGGAGCTTGGGCGCGCAACAGTCGCCCGACCCGCCCGGCGGCAGGGGGAAACGGCTGCGGATGCGCTCCGACACATGGTGGTCGCGCCAGAGCTCCACGAGGTCCTTCTGCTCGCCACGGGCGTTGAGCACACGATACTGACGGAAGAGCCACAGCTGCAGCTGCTCCGACATCTGCTTGCGCTGCAGCCTCAGCTCCACCAGACGCTGTCGGTCGGCCTCCGTGGCTTGCTGCCCGAGGGTCTGCAGCCGCGCTACCTCGTCGTTCAGGGCCGAGATCTGTCGCTCGGTCTGCTTGAAGTGGCCGTCGGGCTGCTGGGCGTCGTACACTGGCGGCACAAACCACGGCCAGTCGTTGCGCCCGGCCAGCAGACCGCTGTAGGCGGCCACAAAGCCCGTCACACCAGCACACCGAGCATCTTGCCCGCAGCAAGGTCCGACTGCCAGCACGCCTCCGTCGCCACATGGGCCATCACCTCGCGCGCCGCCAACTGGCACAGCGCGTGAGGCTCGTAGTCGAACGGGTCGTTGAACACCGACGGCGGGACTATCGGCGAGCACAGGGGGTGAAATTGCGTCATCGGGTGCAAAATTACGAAATTATTGCCGATTATTCAAATTATTATCCTTAACTTTGCAGCCAACGAAGCCACTAACACACTTATCTATATGAAACAACTACTACTGACCGCCGCTTTGCTGGCCTCAGTTGCCACGGCACAGGCGCAACGCATCGACATCAACAACTCCCAGAACCGCACCGAGGAGGGCTACACCTCTTGGGTCGTCGGCACGACGACACGCGCCACGGTGACGGCCGACGGCATCACCGTGACGGCCACCATCGACGGCCCGCAGCAGAACCGCACGCTGAAGGGCGAGTGGTGGAAAGACGGTGTGAACAAATACTCGCGCCTGGTGGGCGACGGCGTGGGCGTCTACGGTCTGGATGCCTCTGGCAACACACCGCAGCTGCAGGAGGGCTCGACGGGCATCACGCTGACCATCAGCGGACTGAGCGCCGGCCGCCACTCGCTGCTGGCCTACCACAGCAACCCCTCGGGCTATCAGGGTCCGGCGATAGAGGTCTATGTAGACGGCACGCTGGCCCTCGAGGGCGTGGCGCAGACCAACCGCTCGCAGACGCCGACACAGAGCGCACAGTCGTACATCACCTTCGAGGCCCGTGAGGGACAAGACGTGGTGGTGACCTACCGCACGGTGCCCGACCCGACGGTGGACTACACGCAGGGCTACAACACCACGTCGCTCTTCATCAACGCGCTCGTCTTCGACCGTCCCAACCCGCTGACGACGGCCAGCGACCCGTGGCCTGCAAGCGGCGACCTGCATGCTGCCTTCGACGACGGCAAGGGCACCCTCACCTTCACGCCGGCAGCCAAGGCCGTGCGCCACAAGCTCTGCTTCGGCACCGACCCCACCATGATGCAGTGCACCCGCGTCAACACCACGGTCAACGAGATACCCCTCGAGAATATCGACCCGATGCAGACCTACTACTGGCGCATCGACGAGGAGGACGCCGAGGGCAACATCTACGAGGGCGACGTGTGGTCGTTCCGTCCGCGACGCGTGGCCTTCCCCGGCGCCGAGGGCTACGGCCGATGGGCCATCGGAGGCCGCGGCGGCACGGTCTATCACGTCACCTCACTCGACGACGACGACCAGGACCCGCAGCCCGGCACCCTGCGCTACGGAATTCTGAAGGTGCACGGGCCGCGCACCATCGTCTTCGACGTGGCCGGCACCATCTGCCTGAAGAGCCGCCTGACCTGCTCCGACAAGTATGTGACCATCGCCGGACAGACGGCCCCCGGACGCGGCATCATGCTCAGCGGTGCACCCTTCGGCATGGCCAGCGACGGCATCACACGCTTCTTACGCATGCGAGTGGGCGGCGGCGACGCCTGGGACGGCCACTCGCCCAACCCGCTGACGAGCGACGGCATGGGCATGGCCGGTGCCGACCACGCCATCATGGACCACTGCTCGGTGTCCTGGACCATCGACGAGGCCTTCTCCTCGCGAGGCGCCAAGAACGTCACGCTGCAGCGCACACTCATCAGCGAGGCACTCAACCGCGCCGGACACAAGAACTACGTGGAGTCGAAAGGGCCCGACTGCGAGCACGGCTATGCCGCCACCATCGGCGGCGACTGCGGCTCCTACCACCACAACCTGCTGGCACACTGCGAGGGGCGCAACTGGAGCCTCTCCGGAGGACTCGACGGCAGCGGGGCCTATGCCGGACGACACGACATCTTCAACAACGTGGTCTACAACTGGGGCAGCCGCGCCACCGACGGCGGCACACACCAGGGACAGTTTGTGGCCAACTACTACAAGATGGGACCCTCGACCACGAAGAAGGTGCTGCTGCAAGCCGACCTCGAGGGCACAGGCACGGGCACGCAGGAGTACTACGTGACGGGCAATGTGCGCGAAAACCTGGACGGCACCCTGACGACCGACGCCTACGGCGAGACCTATGCCTACAAGCTCTCGGGCGGACAGAAGCTCGACTGGACGGTCTTTGTCTCTGCCCCCTACTTCGAGAGTCAGGCCGAGGTCGAGACGGCCGGGCAGGCCTACCAGAGCGTGCTGAGCGACGTGGGCTGCAACCAGCCAGAACCCGACAACCACGACGAGCGCATCGTCACGGAGACACTCGGCCGCACCACTTCCACCCGCGGCAGCCGCTCGGGCAAGAAGGGCCTGATAGACCGCGAGAGCGACGCTGAGGGCTTCGAGGGACTCAACATCGTCGAGGCCTCGCGCCCCGCCACGTGGGACACCGACCAGGACGGCATGCCCGACTGGTATGAGACATGCACCGGGAGCGCCCCCCTCACGCCCGATAACAACAGTGTGCAGGACGGCTTCACCCTGCTCGAGCACTACCTCAACCGCATGGCCGAGCCCCACTTCGTGGCAGCCGGAGAGCACTTCAGCGTGGCCCTGGCCCCCTACTTCAGGGGCTTCAGCCACCCCACCTACACGCTGTCGCCTCAGCAGGACAATGGCACCGACTGGACCGTGGGCACCGACGGCACGCTGACCGTGACCATCAGTCTGCCCCGCTACTGCCGCGTGGAGGTGACGGCCACCGAGGGCAGCAGCAGCCTGACCCGACAGTTCTGGTTCTTCCGCAGCGACAGCTACGTGCCCGACGCCATCGCCACACCGCACGCCGCCGCCATCCGCCCGACGACCGCCGCACAGCGCTACGACCTGCAGGGCCGCCCCGTGTCCCCGGCCACGACGCAAAAGCCCGGACTCTACATCGAGTCCGGGCGTAAGGTGGTGGTGCAGACAAGCCGCTGACCGTGGCTTTCAGAACGGCTTGGCCGTGACGCAGTGCAGGTTGCGGTCGAGCTGTGCCGTGCTGCTTGCCCCGACGAGCACAGAGGTGACTCCCGGCTGCGCGAGTATCCAGGCGAGGGCCATCTCGGCCAGCGTCTCGCCGCGCTCAGCAGCCTGGGCGTTGTAGCGGCGCAGACGCTCGAGCAGCTCGTCGGTGAGCATGCTCTCCTTGAGAAACTTGCCCTTCTTCATGCGCGAGTCGTCGGGGATGCCGTCCAGATAGCGGTCGGTGAGCAGTCCCTGTGCCAAGGGCGAGAAGGAGATGAAGCCCACGCCCTCCTGCCGACACAGGTCGAGGATGCCCTCCTGCTGCGGTGCCCGGTCGAGCATGTTGAGCCGTCCCTGGTAGATGAGGCATGGCACGTCGTGCTCCCTGAGATAGCTGAAGGCAGTGCGTGTGGCCTCGAGGGGCCAGCGCGAGATGCCCACGTAGAGGGCCTTGCCCTGTCGCACCACGTCGACGAGGGCCTGCAGCGTCTCCTCCAAGGGCGTCTCAGGGTCGTAGCGGTGGCTGTAGAACAGGTCGACATAGTCCAGGTGCATGCGCCGGAGCGACTGCTCGAGCGAGGCCATGAGATACTTGCGCGACCCCCAGTTGCCGTAGGGCCCGGGCCACATGTCGTAGCCCGCCTTGGTCGAGATGAAGAGCTCGTCGCGATAGGGGCCGAAGTCGCTCTGCATGAGCTGCCCGAGGGTCTCCTCGGCCGAGCCGTAGGGAGGGCCGTAGTTGTTGGCCAGGTCGAAGTGGGTGATGCCGTGGTCGAAGGCGAAGCGGGTAATCTCGCGCGAGCGCTGCAGCGGGTCCACGCCGCCGAAGTTGTGCCAGAAGCCCAGGCTCACCTTGGGCAGCAGCACACCCGAGTGGCCGCAGCGGTTGTACTGCATCGTGCCCTCATAGCGCTGAGGGCTGGCTAGATAGTTGTCTGTCGTCATTTCTCGTGTTATTGGTTTAGCCGGACAAAGATAGCCATTTTGTCCGACATGGCCAAGCATTAGCTCCATATTTTTTTCACTCCCCCGCCGTCGTGGCCTGCGGCTGCGCCGGGGGAGTCATCATGCGTTTCCACTTGAAGTAGCCGAAGACGGCGATGACCACGTAGAGTGCGTAGAGCCCGGCCTTGAAGGGTATGCCCTTCTGCACGTAGAGCACGGTGCACACCACGTCGACGACAATCCAGAAGAACCACTGCTCCACATACTTACGGGCCAGGGCCCATAGTCCCACGAAGGAGAGGGCGTTGGTGAAGGCGTCGAGCAGGGGCACGGTGCTGTTGGTCCACCTTATTAATATATAATAGGTGGCGGCCCATGTGGCGAGGAAGGCGGCGGTCACTGGCAGATAGAGCCTGATGGGCATGTGGCTGATGGTGGTGGCCGCCGTCTGGCCGCCGTCGCCGCCTGCAGCCGAGGAGCTGGCAGGCGTGAGACGGGCGGCGGCGCGGCGCTCCTTCAGCTTCCACGCCACGTAGCCATAGACGGCGGCAAGGGTGTAGTAGACGGCCATGCCTGCATCGCCATAGAGCCCGTGGCTGTAGTAGAGATAGACGTCGAGCGCAGGCATGACGATGCCCACCACCCAGAGGGCGATGTGTGCGCGATACTCCAGCCAGATGTAGACGAGGCCGAGCACGGTGGTGAAAAGGTCGAGCAGGTCGATGTTCATGGCTGACGGGGGGGCGGTTAGAACTTCAGGGTGACGCTGCCCATCACGGTCGTGCCGGCCATGGGTATGTAGCCTGTCTGGTAGTAGCGGTTGTCGTTGGAGTGGCCGGCGCTCTCGCAGATGGCCGAGTAGACCCATCCGCTGGCGGCATAGTGGCGGTTGAACACGTTGTTGACGTTCAGTCCGAAGACGGCCTCTCTGACCCCGGCGGCTTTGATGGGCGTGGCGTAGGACAGTGCGAGGCTGCTCACCTGATACTCGGGCAGTGAGCGCTCGTTGCACTCGGTGTTGTCGAGATACTGCCTTGAGACGTAGGCGGTGTGCCACGTGGCCTGCCACCCTTTGTGGTGCAGGCGTATGAAGGCGTTGCTGATGACCGACGGCGAGTAGGCCAGCGTAGAGCTGGCGTAGTGCAGCGTCTGCGTGCCCGTGTCCCAGTCCTCGACCACCTCGTCGAAGTCACGTATGCGGTTGCGGCTCAGCGCCATGTTGGCGTCCAGACTGAGCCAGGGCGTCACGTCGGCGCCGGCCTTCAGCTCTAAGCCCAGACGGTAGGAGTCGTGTATGTTGGTGGTCAGGTTCTCGCCGATGTCGCTCAGCGCTCCGGTCTGCACAAACTGGTCAGTGTAGTCCATGTAGTAGGCATTGATGCCCAGGCGTGCGTCGTCGGTGGTGTAGGTGTAGCCCAGCTCATAGTCGGTGAGCTGCTCGGCACGGGGTGCGGGATAGGAGCCGTTGTCGGTGAAGTTGTTGCGCTCGGGCTCGCGGTGGCTCCGTGCCACCGAGGCGTAGGCGGTGTGCGGTCCCTGGTGCCAGGTGAGTCCGGCCTTGGGGTTGAAGAAGTCGTAGCGCTTGCTGACGTTGAGCAGCTGGTTGTGCAGGCCCGTGGCATCGCTGTAGAACTTGTCGTTCATGCCGCTGGTGCGGTAGCTCACGGAGCGGAACTGCACGTCAGCAAAGACGTCCCACTGCTGGGTCAGGTGGTAGGCGGCCTTGAGGTAGTAGCTGTAGTCGGTCTTGCGGGCGTCGGAGTCGTAGTACTGGTAGTCGCCTGCGGCCAGGTACTTGGCGGCCACGACGGGGTGAGCGGCGTAGGTGAGGTAGCCGAAGTGGTTGGCAGTGAACCGCTGCCAGGACAGCCCTCCGATGACGTCCCACTGCTCGTCGCGGTAGCTGGCGCTCCAGACGGCGCCGTAGGTGTCCTGCGTCATGCCCTTCTTGCGCACGAAGTCGGTGCGCTTGATGCTGGTGCCGTCGGCCTCGGCGGCGGTGAGTCCGAACTTCGTGAGCTTGTTCTGCGGGCGGAACTCGCGGTAGTAGCCGTAGCCGCGGGTGTAGCGCAGCGAGGCGGTGGTCGACCAGTGGCTGTCTATGGTCCATGCGGCCGAGAGCAGGTGGTGGTTCTGCCTGAAGTTGTCGGTGGCCTGCTGCCACAGCGAGCCGTCGCTCATCTGGTAGCGTGTGGTCTGGTAGTCGCCGTCGGCACTGCGCACGAAGGCGCCGTCGTCGCCGGTGGCGAGCTGCTCGTAGAGCGAGTTGTAGCGCCCCAGGCCGCGCTCGTAGAGGTCTTCGTAGCCGTAGATGCCGGTATGGGTGCCGTAGGTGCCGTCCATGAGGCTCATGTCGTCGCTGCCTGCGACGACGCCGTTCCACGCCTGTCCGGTCTTCTCGAAGTTGCCTATGTGCTTGTAGCTCAGCTTGTAGCTCTCGTCTGTCCAGGTGAGCGAGCCGTAGTAGGAGCCTGAGCGGCCGGCGGTGCCGTGTATGAAGCCGTCAGTGCGTGTCTCGTGGTAGGCGCCGTCGAGTGCGAGGTGGTCCCAGAGCAGCCCGGTGGAGAAGTTGAGCCCGGCGTTCCAGGTGTTGTAGGAGCCGTAGCTGGCGCTCACCTCGAGCGACGGTGTGGGCAGTGGCGTGGCGGTGGTGAGTGAGATGGTGCCTCCGAAGGCGCCGTCGCCGTTGGTCGATGTGCCCACGCCGCGCTGTATCTGCACCGAGCCGAGCAGCGAGCCATAGCTGTTCATGTTGGCCCAGAAGACGCACTGGTCCTCGGGCGAGTTGAGCGGCATGCCGTCGAGGGTGACGTTGATGCGTGAGTCGGCCGCCCCGCGCAGGCGCATGTAGACGGTGCCTGTGCCCAGTCCGTTCTCGCTCCATGCCAGCACGCCGGGCGTCTGGGCGAAGAGCAGGGGCAGCTCGCGGCCCGTGCGTGAGTGGGCGGCGAGGTCGCTCTTCTTGATGTTCTCTACGGCGTAGGGCGCGTTCTTCTGTGCACGCACGCCACGCACTACCACTTCCTGCAGGCGCTCGGCGCGCAGCGAGTCGTCGGCGCTGTGCTGTGCCTGCACGGCCACCGGGCACAGCACGGCCACGGCGGCAGAAAGCAAAGATGTCTTCATCTTGTCCTGTTTTGCTTTTAGTGTTTGTACTCTGAAGGGGGGATGAGTGAACTTGTTTTCCGGTCAGTCCTGCATGGTTATCCATTCCTACGGCGGCATTACCCGCATCAGGTTCTGAAGGGTATGATCTCAGCCGGCCCACACGGGCCAGCACCCCTTGATAAGCCACTCTGGCTAATCGCGTGCAAAGGTACGCACTTTTTTCCTAACGGCCAAACAATTGGCGACTAAATGTCAAGCCACGCCATCAGTTCTTGATGACGTATTTCTGGTAGTAGCTGAGCAGCAGCGTGGTCATGGGCAGGGCGATGATCATGCCCAGGATGCCCAGCAGGGCTCCCCAGATGCTGAGCGAGAGGAGGATGATGGCCGAGTTGAGCCCCGTGACCTTTCCCATGACCTTCGGCGTGAGTATGGTGTCCTGTATGGTCTGCACCACGGCAAAGACGGCCAGCGCCGAGAGCAGCACGACCCAGAAGTTCTGCCCTGTGTCGGCCGACTTCACGATGGCCAGCAGGATGGTGGGTATGAAGCCCACGAGCTGCAGGTAGGGCACCATGTTGAGCAGGCCGATGAAGAGCCCCAGACCGATGGCCATGGGGAAGCCGATGATGAGGAAGCCGATGCTGAAGAGCACGCCCACGCAGGCAGCCACGATGGCCTGCCCGCGGAAGTACTTGTTCATCGAGAGGGCCAC
>CAJOHP010000113.1:8780-10105 GCA_905234355.1 uncultured Prevotella sp.
GCGGGCGAAGCCGCGGAAGCGCCCGGGCAGCAGCGAGAGCCATCCGCCCGATATCTGCTCGTAGTCCAGGAGGATGAACAGGGTGTAGAGCAGGATCATCGTCGTGGAGAAGAGCCCCGACACCATGCTCACCGACTGCTGCACGACGGCCCATATCTTGGGTATGGCGGCCTTCACACCGTCGGCAAAGCCGTCGTGGGTGACGATGGCCTCTATCTGCTCGGCCGTGAGATGCTCGCGCACGTAGGCCTGCAGCACACTGGGTATGCTGCCTATCGTCGAGTCGTGCCTGACGTACTGCATGAGCAGGTCCTTCACCTTCGTCACCTCCTCCACCATCGGGGGCACGACCAGCCAGAAACCGCCCCACAGCACGGCGCCCACCACGACGAAGGTGGCAAGGATGGCCGGCACCCTGTACTTCAGGTGGCAGCGATACTGGAAGAACTTCACCATCGGGAAGAGCATGTAGGCTATGAGCCACGCCACAAAGAAGGGGGTGAGCACGCCGCTGAGCAGGTGCAGCAGGTAGAGCACGGCGGCGGCCACCAGAAAGGCCAGAAAGCCGCGCACGAAAATGTCGAAGGTGATGGGTCTTGCCATGGGCGCAGTGGGGTATTTGTCTGTTTTCTGTTGCAAAAGTAGTGAAAAGTTTCGGACTACAGGCCTTAATAATTGCTAAACGTTGCTAAAAATTCAGTTCAGTCGCTTGCGATATAAATCATTCTTTGTATCTTTGCGGCGCAAACAACACAAAAGAAGATAAGTTATGAAGACCATTTACGATTTCAAGTCGCTTACGAGCTAAGGCAAGGAGATGGATTTCTCCGAGTTTAAGGGCAAGGCACTGCTCATCGTCAACACGGCCAGCAAGTGTGGGGAGTGTGCAGAAGGACAGCGACATACTCTGGAACTTCACCAAGTTTCTCGTCTCCAAAGACGGCACCTCGGTGAGGCGCTACGCTCCCACCACCGACCCGAAAGACTTCGAGCACGACATCGAGAACGTGCTGGCACAGTAGGGCGCCTGTGGCTACGCTTCGGCTTTGCTACGTGCAAGACGAGCGAAACATACCCTATTGACAAGGAGGGGTATAAGCCATGGCGCTCAGCATTCATCCACAGCTTTTACTACCTTTGCACCAACTATCTCGTGGCCGGCGAGCCCTATTGCAGTATCAGCTCCATCGCTTTTTTACGAGATAGAACTTTCCCACATTATTATATTACTAAAGTTTCCCACGCTCGATGCGAAATCCTCTGCCAGTTACGTATAAGGCTGAAGCCATCCGATTCTACTATTTAGAATGCCGTCTGTTAATATC
>CAJOHP010000114.1 GCA_905234355.1 uncultured Prevotella sp.
GAGCAGGTCAAAATACTCGTTCATGACCGTGACGGGCACGGTGGGCATACTCATCGTCGTGATGTTTGCCTCCGAGCATCCGGCCACCAGCAGCAACATGCAGGTGCTGCTGCTCAACCCGCTGCACCTCTGCTTCGTGCGCTCTGTGGCCCGGCGCAATGCCCACACACACTACTGGACACTGCTGCTCGGCCTCATCATCCTCTTCGCCGCAGCCGCCTTTTGGCAGGACTATGCCGAGGGCATGACATTTTTGGCACTGATTTTGCTGTCACGATATTGTATCCATAGGGCCGAGAGGCACAGCTTCAGCTGGCACGCCCTCTTCAAGCGTAAATAGTGAAGACACCATATCTCTACATCACCCTACTGGCAGTGCTCGGCATCAGGGCCGAAGCCTTGGGCCAGGAGCAGCAGCTGGGCGACGCGCCCAAGCTGGTGGTGAGCATTGCCATAGACCAGCTGCGCACCGACTATCTGGAAGCTTTCGCCCCACTCTATTCGTCCGACGGATTCAAGAGGCTGCTGGGCGAGGGACTCGTCTGTGCCAACGCCTCCTACCCCTTTACACCTGTAGACCGTGCCTCGGCCATAGCAGCCCTGGGCACCGGTGTCACACCTTATTATAATAGTATAGCAGGACTGCGGTGGCTCAACCGCGAGACACTGCGGCCCGTGCACTGCACCGACGACGCCAAGCACCCCGGCATACTGACACGGCAAGGAGCGTCGCCACGGCACATCGCCACATCGACCGTGACCGACGAGCTGAAGGTGGCCACCGCAGGCAAGGCCGTCGTCTGGGCCATAGCACCCTATAGCGACGCCGCCGTGCTCGCCGCCGGACATGCCGCCGACGGCGCGCTCTGGATAGACGATGAGAGCGGGCTGTGGTGCTCATCGCAATACTTCTTCAGCTCCATGCCGGCATGGGTCAGGGCATACAACGACCTGCAGGCCCCGTGCCGGCGCATCAGCACCCTCACCTGGGAACCCGTCAATGCGCTCGTGGGCAACTTCAGCTACTTCGTGCAGGCAGGCGAGCAGTCGCCATTCAAGCACCGCTTCGCCGGCAGCGACGCCTACGCACAGTATAAAGCCAGCGCCATGGTCAACGCCGACGTCACCGACATGGCGCTGCAGTGCATGGCCAGCACAGGCATGGGCAACGACCGCGTGACCGACATGCTCTCGCTGACCTACTACGCCGGCAACTTCGACCACCGCACTGTGACCGACTGCCAGATAGAGCTGCAGGACACCTATGTCAGGATGGACCACGAGCTGGCACGCCTCATGCAGGGCATAGAGCAAAGGCTGGGGCGAGAGAGAGTGCTCTTCGTCGTCACCAGCACAGGCTACAGCGACGAGGAAAACACCGACTACAGCAAGTACCGCATACCCACCGGCACCTTCTACATGAGCCGCACGGCCAACCTGCTCAACATGTACTTCGGCGCCATCTGGGGGCAGGCCAGATATGTGGAGGCCACATTCCGCAACCAGATATACCTGAACCACAAGCTGCTGGAACAGAAGAAAGTGAGCATCACTGACGCCACGACACGTGCACAGGAGTTTCTGGCGCTACTCTCGGGCGTGCGCAACGTCTACACCTCGCTACAGCTGCTCACCAGCCTCAGCGAGCACACCATGAAGGTGCGCAACGCCTTCAGCGCCGACCGCTGCGGCGACCTCATCGTCGAGGTGGCACCCGGGTGGCGCATACTCAACGAAGACACACAGGAGCAGGAACTGTCACGCGCATCGTTCACACCATTCCCCATCATCTTCTTCGGAGCAGGCATCGCACCACAGCGCATCACGCTGCCCGTAAGCACCGACCGTATAGCACCGACCATTGCACGGGCCATACGCATCAGGGCACCAAACGCATGCACTGCTGAGCCGCTTTTCTGAGGACTGGGACCACACTTACCCCTATCCGCAACAGAAAAGCAGCGACATTATGGCAAAAAAACAAGGTTTTCTTGCCGTAATACGCAAAAAATCAGTAACTTTGCACCCCGTATATTCAATAGCAAACAATAAAAGACAAAATAAAGAATGAATTTCAACAAAATCTTAAAAGCACTGTTCGGCGACAAATCGTCGCGCGACATGAAAGCCATCCAGCCACTCGTGGAGGAGGTGAAAGCCATCTACCCCACCATCGAGAAGCTGAGCAACGACGAGCTGCGACAGCGCGCGCAGGAGATACGCGCCCAAGTGCAGGCCGCTGCCAAGGAGCAGAAAGCCGAGATAGACAAGCTGAAGGCCACCATCGAGCAGACACCACTGGACGAGCGCGCCGACATCTTCGCACAGATAGACAAGCTGGAGAAGGAAGCACTCGAGGTCTACGAGAAAGCACTCGATGAGGTGCGCCCCGAGGTCTTCGCCATCGTCAAGGACACCGCACGGCGCTTTGCACAAAACGAGGAGACCGTCGTCACCGCCACCGACTTCGACCGCGAGCTGGCCGGCGACCCCCACAAGGACTTCATCACCATCGACGGCGACAAGGCCATCTACCACAACCACTGGACTGCCGGAGGCAACGACCTGAAGTGGGAGATGATACACTACGACGTGCAGCTCTTCGGAGGAACCGTGCTGCACCAGGGCAAGATTGCCGAGATGGCCACCGGCGAGGGTAAGACTCTCGTGGCCACACTGCCCGTATTCCTCAACGCACTCACGGGCAACGGCGTGCACGTCGTCACCGTCAACGACTATCTGGCCAAGCGAGACTCTGAATGGATGGGACCACTATACATGTTCCACGGACTCAGCGTGGACTGCATAGACAAGCACCAGCCCAACTCACCCGAAAGGCGACGCGCCTATCAGGCCGACATCACCTTCGGCACCAACAATGAGTTCGGATTCGACTATCTGCGCGACAACATGGCCATCTCGCCCGCCGACCTCGTGCAGCGCGCCCACAACTACGCCATCGTCGACGAGGTCGACTCGGTGCTCATCGACGACGCCCGCACGCCGCTCATCATCAGCGGACCAGTGCCTAAAGGCGAGGTGCAGATGTTTGAGGAGTATCAGCCGCTCGTGGAACGACTCGTGGGCGTGCAGCGACAGCTCGCCACACAGTTCCTCGCCGAGGCCAAGCAGAAGATAGGCGAAGGACAGAAGATGATGGAAAGCGGCGACAAGAAGCAGGCACAGGAGCTGCTCGACCAGGGATTCCTCTCGCTCTACCGCTCACACAAGGCACTGCCTAAGAACAAGCCACTCATCAAGTATCTCTCGGAAGAGGGCATCAAGGCAGGCATGCTCAAGACCGAGGAGATATACATGGAGAACAACAACCGCAAGATGCCCGAATGTGTGGCACCACTCTACTTCGTCGTCGACGAGAAGCTCAACTCCTGCGACCTGACCGACAAGGGCACAGCATGGCTCGCACAGCAGGTGCAGGACGACCAGCTGTTTGTGCTGCCCGACATCGCCGCACAGCTCTCAGCACTCGAGGTGGAGCCTGGACTCACCGACGAGGAGCGCGTAGACAAGAAAGACGAGATGATGCAGCACTACGCCGTCCAGTCCGAACGCGTGCACACCCTGCAGCAACTGCTCAAGGCCTACTGCATGTTCAACAAGGACGACGAGTATGTGGTCATAGACGGTGAGGTGAAAATCGTGGACGAGCAGACAGGCCGCATCATGGAGGGCCGACGCTGGAGCGACGGACTGCACCAGGCCGTCGAGGCCAAGGAGCACGTGAAGGTGGAAGCCGCCACGCAGACCTTTGCCACCATCACCCTGCAGAACTACTTCCGCATGTACCACAAACTCGCCGGCATGACAGGTACGGCATCGACCGAGGCGGGCGAGTTCTGGGACATCTACAAGCTCGACGTGGTGGAGATACCTACCAACCGCCCCGTCATACGCAACGACATGGACGACCGCGTCTACAAGACACAGCGCGAGAAGTATAAGGCTGTCATCGAGGAGGTGGTCAAGATGCGCAAAGCCGGACGCCCCACGCTCATCGGCACCACGTCGGTGGAAATCTCGCAGCTGCTCTCGCGCATGCTCGACATGTATGTAGACCCGGAGACAGGACGCCGCGAAGGCATACCCCACCAGGTGCTCAACGCCAAACTGCACCACAAGGAGGCCGACATCGTGGCACTGGCCGGACAGTCTACGGGCGGTCTGGGCGCCGTGACCATCGCCACCAACATGGCCGGCCGCGGTACCGACATCAAACTCTCGCCTGAGGTGAAAGCCGCCGGCGGACTGGCCATCATCGGCACTGAGCGCCACGAGAGCCGACGCGTGGACCGACAGCTGCGAGGACGTGCCGGACGACAGGGCGACCCGGGCTCATCGGTGTTCTACGTCTCTCTCGAGGACAAGCTCATGCGTCTGTTCGCCTCCGAGCGCATCGCCTCGGTCATGGACCGACTGGGCTTCAAGGAGGGCGAGATGATAGAGAGCCCCATGATCTCGAAGAGCATAGAGCGCGCACAGAAGAAGGTTGAGGAAAACCACTTCGGCGTGCGCAAGCGCCTGCTGGAATACGACGACGTGATGAACAAGCAGCGCACGGCCATCTACGAGAAGCGACGCCACGCACTCATGGGCGAGCGCATCGGCATGGACATTGCCAACACCATCTGGGACCGCGTCTGCAACATCATCGAGAACAACGACTATCAGGGATGCAAGGAGGAGTTCATCCGGCTCTTTGCCATGGAGGTGCCCTTCACCGAGCAGCAACTGACCGAGCAAAACCACGAGGAGCTCAACGAGACCGCCTTCCAGGCTGCCCTCGCTGCCTTCAACCGCAAGACCGAGCGCATCTGCGAGGTGGCCATGCCCATCATCAAGCAGGTCTACGAGCAGCAGGGCATGATGTATGAGCGCATCATGGTGCCTATCACCGACGGCCGCCGCATGTATAACATCGCCTGCAACCTGCAGGAGGCCTACGAGACGGAGTGCAAGTCGGTGGTAAAGGAGTTTGAGAAGCAGATACTGCTGCACATCATCGACGACGCATGGAAGGAGAACCTGCGTGAGCTCGACGAGCTGCGCCACTCTGTGCAGAACGCCTCCTACGAGCAGAAGGACCCGCTGCTCATCTTCAAACTCGAGAGCGCCAAGGTGTGGGACACGATGATCAACGACATGTATAACCGCATCGTCTCCATCCTCTCACGCGCCGCCATACCCGAGCTGCAGCAGCAGGAGGTGCAGGAGGCCGCTCCCGAAGAGCACACCGACCGCCGGCAGTACACCGAGAACAAGCAGCAGATGGAGGAAGAGCAGATGGTGGACGAGAACCAGCAGGCTGCCGCACAGCACGACACTCGCGCACAGCAGCCCCGCAACCCCATCATACGCGACCGACTGCCCGGACGCAACGACCCCTGCCCCTGCGGCTCGGGAAAGAAGTTCAAGCAGTGCCACGGCAAGGGACTGGTGTAACCCTGCTTAGCAACACGTCCCGCCCCCACCGGGGAAAAAGCACATGAAGCAGGATTCAGCACCGCTTCATGTGCTTTTACATCTTGCAGACACCACACACCGCAACCCGACAACACCGAAAGGAAGTATCATCTCCCCTAACTATCAAGACACAGCCATGATACAAATAGAAAACCTGAAGAAGCAATTCGGCGAGACCATCGCCTGCGACATCCCTTCGTTTACCATCAACGACGGCGACATCCTCGGATTGGTGGGCAACAACGGCGCCGGCAAGACCACCCTCTTCCGCATCCTGCTCGACCTGCTCAAGGCCGACGAGGGACACGTCACGCTCGACGGCATCGACCCCTCGGCCTCTGAAGCGTGGAAGGACACCACAGCAGCCTACATCGACGAGGGCTTCCTCATCGACTTCCTCACACCCGAAGAGTACTTCGCCTTTCTCGACAAGATAGGGGCCGCCACCATCAAGCCCGAGGAGATGGAACAGCAGTTCGAACGCTTTGCCGGCGGCGAGGTGTTCGGACAGAAGAAGCTCATACGCAACCTCTCGGCCGGCAACAAGCAGAAAGTGGGCATCATGGCAGCGCTCATGCGACAGCCCAAGATACTCATCCTCGACGAGCCCTTCAACTTCCTCGACCCCTCCGGGCAGAACACGCTGAAGCACCTGCTCAGCGACTACGGACAGGCCACCGGCGCCACCATCCTCGTGAGCAGCCACAACCTGCAGCACACCATCGACATCTCCACCCGCATAGCACTGCTGGAAAAAGGGAAAATCATACGCGACATACCCAATACAGACGGCAATGCCCGAGAAGAGATAGACCGCTATTTTGAGGTAGGACACGCCCCGACAAGTGCACAGGAAGAAGGCGAAGAACAAAAAAAATGAAAATTATTCTAAAAATATTTCCGTATCTCACTGAAAAACAGTATCTTTGCAGTCCGAAATTCAAAACATCACCTTTTAAAGACATAAAATCAACATGACGAAAGCAGAAATAGTCAACAAAATAGCCGAAACGACAGGCGTTGACAAGAAGGCAGTAGCCATCACCGTAGAGGCTTTCATGGAAGAAATCAGGGAGAGCCTCGCCGGAAGAAAGGAGAGCGTATTCCTCAGAGGCTTCGGCAGTTTCATCGTGAAGCATCGCGCCCAGAAGACGGCCAGAAACATCTCGAAAAACACCACCCTCATCATCGATGCCCATGACCTGCCCGCCTTCAAGCCCGCAAAGAGCTTCATAGAACGCATGGACGCCTACAGCCCCGAGGCCGAAGAGACATCAAATTAAAAACACATACAATAATAACACTTTCTAATCAACATTAAGAATTATGCCTAACGGAAAAAAGAAAAAGGGCCACAAGATGGCAACCCACAAGCGCAAGAAGAGACTGCGCAAGAACAGACATAAGAGCAAGTAAAATCACTTGCCTTCTTAATCTGCAAAAAAATGAGAGGAGTGTGTCAAGGCGTTGAGTGCAACGCCCGGCACACCTCTTTTGGTAAAAAAACATCACTAATCCATCCCCCAAACAAGCAGACCAGAGACAACCAACATGACAAGCGAAGTAATCATCGATGTGCAGTCCAAGGACATCGCCATAGCCCTGCTCGAGGACAAGCAGCTGGTGGAATACCAGAGCGAGCCTCGCACCGCGAGCTTTGCCGTGGGCAACATCTACATCGGCAAGGTCAGGAAACTGATGCCAGGACTCAACGCTTGCTTCGTCGACATCGGGTCGGAGAAGGATGCCTTTCTCCACTATCTTGATTTGGGCCTTCAATTCAGCTCTTTCGAAAAATACCTCAAGCAGGTAGAGAGCGACCGCAAGAAACTTTATCCCATCCAAAAGGCCACACGCCTGCCCGACCTGCCCAAGGACGGCAGCATACAGAACCAACTGAAAGTGGGCCAGGAAGTGCTGGTGCAGGTAGTGAAAGAACCCATCAACACAAAAGGCCCTCGCCTGACGTGCGACCTGAGCTTTGCAGGGCGCTACATGGTGCTCATACCTTTTGGCGACAAAGTTTCGGTATCCTCGAAGATAAAGCGCGGAGAAGAGCGCAGCCGCCTGAAGCAACTCGTGCAGAGCATGGTGCCACACAACTTTGGCGTCATCGTGCGCACCGTGGCCGAGGGCAAGCGCGCCGCCGAGCTCGACCAGGAGCTCAAAGTGCTGCTCAAACGCTGGGAAGACTGCATCACCAGGGTGCAGAAGAACACCGAGCGGCCATTGCTCACCTTTGAAGAGTCGAGCCGCA
>CAJOHP010000115.1:0-1401 GCA_905234355.1 uncultured Prevotella sp.
TTTAGATATTAACAGACGGCATTCTAAATAGTAGAATCGGATGGCTTCAGCCTTATACGTAACTGGCAGAGGATTTCGCATCGAGCGTGGGAAACTTTAATTACACTAATATCCATTTCTATACTGCCCGCGGATTTCCGTGGACAGTAGCGATTCTGATAGTACAGCGGGTGCGCACAATGCAAATGTTTGTTGTGCCCGGATGTCTTCGGTGCAGCATTCCGACGTCACAAATCCCTGTTTAGCACTTCGCTGACCTCAGGCGTTTCGGGCAGCGGTTGCCATCGGCTCATCAGCTGGCACACCACAGTGCCCCGTTCGTTGGTCAGTGTGTGGAGACAGCGGCCGTCGTCGGTTTGCGCCATGCAGCACGTGAGGGTGTCGCCGAGATAGGTTTCGTGCAGCCAATGGACGACGAGCGAGGTGAGCGTCTGCGTGGCCAGGATGTGGTCGGGCATTGTCAGCAGGGCTATGCTGACATAGCTGCGGTTGCTGACGTGGAGATTGAAGTCGAGGTCGAGCGGTGTGACGCGATGCTCGGTCTGGATGTCAGCGGCTAGGGTCTGGGGCAGTCGCACCTTTTTGTGGCCGGCAGTCGTCAGCCTGGGCACCACCGTGAGATGGCGTGCAAGGAAGTCGGTGGACTCCAGGCGCCTGGTGTCGAGATGGAGGATGTTCCACTGGCTGGTGCCCGATGCTATCAGCTGGGCGTTCTCGCCTTGCAGGTGCCCGGAGAGCGAGCGGTCCTTGCGGACGATGCGGAAATCGCAGTAGATGCGTAGCGGGGTCAGTTCGCTCACCCATATCTCTACGGTGAAGTCCTCCGACCAATAGGTGACGGTGGGCATGACGTCTATCTGGACCTCAGTGACGACCCACATGCGCCGCTGCTTCACGATGTCGAAGGCGGCCACGTGGTGTATGGTCATCAGCCGTGCGAAGCTGTCCTGGAAGTACATGAGCATGGCATTGGGCGTGAGCCGGTACAGGGGTGTGATGTCTGATGCCGTAGCTGTGTAAGTGTGTCTATATATTCCGTCTGTGAGCATGGTAGTTTGGGTGATCAGTCGAAGAATCCTGGCTGCTTATAGGGCAGGCCTAGCTCACGGTCGACGGTGGCGAGTATGCCCTGCACCTGTCCGAGTGCAAACATTCGTCCGAGCAGTGTGTAGCCCGCGTTGTGTCCGTGGCCCGACTCGTCCATGATGCCGCCGGGCCGGTCGGTAAATGTCATGCCGTGATCCACGCGCATGGGCAGTCGGGGGTTCTCCTTTTCGAAGATGCGGCACAGCTCTATGATGTCGGCGCGTCCACCCAGATGGCTTGCTTCTGTAAAATCGCCGTTGGGGAAGATGTGGCAGGAGCGCAGGTGTACGAAGTGTGTGCGCGATGCAAACCGGC
>CAJOHP010000115.1:1438-9112 GCA_905234355.1 uncultured Prevotella sp.
ATGTGAGGCCGTTGTGCCCGTTGGGCACGGCGTCGAGCAGCCACTGTATGTCTTCCTCGGTGCGCACGATGCGTGGCAGGCCAAGTATCTCGATGGGTGGGTCGTCGGGGTGCACGCACATATTCATCCCGCACTCGTCGCACACGGGCATGATGGCTTCGAGGAAGTATTTCATGTTTTCGCGCAACTGCTTCTTGTCTATCCCTTTATATAGGTCGAGGAACTCACGGAACTTCTGCACCGGTGCCTGGTCGTTCTCGGAGAAGTTGCCCGAGACAAAGCCCTGTGTCTTGATGACGATATTCTCCACGAGCTTGTGGTCTTTCTCGGGTGTCATGGTCTTAGCCAGGCTGTCGCACTCCTCAAGCACGTTGCGCCCCTGCCCCACGCCCTGTGGAAACCGGAAAGCAGCCCACTGCTCCCGAGCGCCGGGGCGCCGGAGTATGTAGATGTCGAAATAGGCAAACTCGGCATAGTTGAAATATAAATTGGTAGAGCCATTGGGATTGAGGTGCAGCAGGTCGGTGCGTGCCCAGTCGAGCACGGGCATGAAGTTGTAACAGATGGTGTGTATGCCTTCAGCCGCGAGGTTGCGCAGCGACTCCTTGTAGACGCCGATCTGCTCGTCTCGGTCGGGTCCGCCATACTTGATGGTCTCTACTACGGGCAGCGATTCCACCACGCTCCAGCGCATGCCGTAGCCCTCTATATACTCGCGCAGGTCGCGAATCTTCTCGCGAGTCCACACCTGTCCCAGGGGCACATCGTGCAAGGCTGTCACGATGCCCTCTACTCCGATTTGTCTCAGCATGGCAAGGGTGATCTTATCCTTCTTGCCAAACCAGCGCCATGTTCTTTCCATAAATGTAATTATTATAAGAATAAAAAAATAATATTGTCTTGCTGTGTGTATTTTCGAAATGCAAAGATAGTGAAAATATCAGAGAAAGCATGCTTTTTGACACTTTTTTTTGAAAAAACGTGTGCTATATGCTGTTTTTTTCGTAACTTTGCATCGGTTTATGAAGTTAATTGACAGAGACGACAGTGTGTACCACGCAGTAAAGGGCATACTGGACAGGTATTTGGAGACGAACAAGCATCGTAAGACTCCAGAGCGCTATGCTGTGCTGCGTGCCGTCTATTCCATTGACGGCCACTTCACACTTGAGGAGCTAGGCGAGCTGCTGGCGGCCGACTACAGGTTTCCTGTGTCGCGAGCCACGCTCTACAACACGCTCAATCTCTTCATGGAGTTGCGCCTGGTGATGCGTCACCGCTTTCAGGGCACGACGATGTATGAGGCTTGCTACAACACCGGCGACCACTGCCACCAGATCTGCACCGTGTGTGGCAGAGTGACCGAGGTGAAGGTGCCGGAGGTGGCCGAGGTCATCTCGCAGATGCACCTCAAGCGTTTTCGTAAGGACGGCTTCACGCTCTACATCTACGGTATCTGCTCGTCGTGTCAGGCGGTCATCACCAGGCAGAAAAGAATGTCGAAAAAAAGAACAGAATAAAAAGATAATGAACACAGGAAAAGTTGACGTCCTGCTCGGACTGCAGTGGGGCGACGAAGGCAAAGGCAAGGTGGTCGACGTGCTAACCCCTCGCTACGATGTGGTGGCACGGTTTCAGGGCGGTCCCAATGCAGGGCACACGCTGGAGTTCTGCGGCGAGAAGTATGTGCTGCGCAGCATCCCCTCCGGCATCTTCCAGGGCGGCAAGGTCAATGTCATAGGCAATGGCGTGGTGCTGGCTCCCGACCTCTTCATGGACGAAGCCCGTGCGCTGGAGCTGAGCGGTCATCCGCTGAAGGAGCGCCTGCACATCTCGAAGAAGGCCCATCTCATCATGCCCACCCACCGTGTGCTCGACGCTGCCTACGAGGCGCAGAAGGGCAAGAACCGCGTAGGCACCACAGGCAAGGGCATAGGTCCTACTTATGCCGACAAGGTGAGCCGCACAGGGCTGCGTGTAGGCGACATCCTCGACGGCTTCGACGAGAAGTATGCTGCAGCCAAGGCCCGACATGAGGCCATCCTACGCTCCCTCGGCTTCGACTACGACGTAGCCGAGGTAGAGAAGAAGTGGATGGAGGGTGTGGACTATCTGAGAGAGTTCCCCATCGTAGACTCAGAGCACGAGATCAACGGCTATCTGCGTCAAGGCAAAAGCGTGCTCTGCGAAGGAGCACAAGGCACGATGCTCGACGTCGACTTCGGCAGCTATCCTTTCGTCACCTCCTCCAACACCATTTGTGCAGGCGCCTGCACCGGACTGGGCATAGGGCCGAACAGGATAGGCGAGGTTTACGGCATCATGAAGGCCTACTGCACACGTGTGGGAGCCGGGCCATTCCCCACCGAGCTGTTCGACGAGACAGGCAAACGCATCCGCGACCTGGGCCATGAGTATGGCGCCGTCACGGGGCGCGAGCGCCGCTGCGGATGGATAGACCTCGTGGCTCTGCGCTACAGCATCATGGTCAACGGCGTGACACAGCTCATTATGATGAAGAGCGACGTACTCGACGGCTTCGATACCATCAAGGCCTGTGTGGCATATAAGCAAAACGGACAGGAAATCAGCTACTTCCCCTATAACATTGAAGAAGGCATAGAACCAGTCTATGTCGAGATGAAAGGCTGGCAGACCGACATGACGAAGTGCACCAGCGAAGAGCAGCTACCCCAGCAGTTCCGCGACTACGTCGCATTTCTGGAGCGAGAGCTCGAGACACCCATCACCATCATTTCCATAGGCCCGGACAGAGAGCAGACCATCTTCAGAGGAACACAGAAATAAGTATGAAACCAAGTATCCCAAAAGGCACACGCGATTTCGGTCCTCAGGAGATGGCCCGTCGCAACTATATATTCAACACCATCCGCTCGGTCTACGAGCTCTACGGCTTCCAGCAGATAGAGACTCCAGCCATGGAAACGTTGCAGACACTCATGGGCAAGTATGGCGAAGAGGGCGACAAGCTGCTCTTCAAGGTGCTCAACTCGGGCGACTTCCTTTCCAAGGTCAGCGACGAGGAGCTGCAGCAGCGCAACACTTTGCACCTGGCGGCACGCCTCTGCGAGAAAGGCCTGCGCTACGACCTCACCGTGCCCTTCGCCCGCTATGTGGTGATGCACCGCGAAGAACTCCCACTGCCCTTCAAGCGCTATCAGGTGCAGCCCGTGTGGCGCGCCGACCGTCCGCAGAAGGGACGCTACCGCGAGTTCTACCAGTTCGACGGCGACGTGGTGGGCAGCGACTCTCTGCTCAACGAGGTGGAGCTGATGCAGATCGTAGACACCGTGTTCTCACGCTTCGGCGTGCGCGTGCAGATCAAGCTCAACAACCGCAAGATACTCACCGGTATTGCAGAGGTGATAGGCGCTGCCGACAAGATTGTAGACATCACAGTGGCCATCGACAAGCTCGACAAGATAGGCATCGACGCCGTCAACGCCGAGCTGCTACAGGGCGGGCTCACCGACGGGCAGATAGAGCAGTTGCAGCCCATCATCCTGCTGCAGGGCAGCAATGCCGAGAAGCTCGACACCATCGCCCGGGTGCTCAGTGAGAGTGCCACGGGACTGAAGGGCGTGGAGGAGTGCCGCTTCATTCTCGGCATGCTCGACGGCACAAACGGCTCGGGCTGCACGCTGCACGGGAGCGAGATACAGCTCGACCTCACCCTGGCCCGCGGACTGAACTACTACACGGGGGCCATCTTCGAGGTGAAGGCTCTCGACGTGGAGATAGGAAGCATCACCGGCGGCGGACGCTACGACAACCTCACCGGCATCTTCGGCATGCCGGGACTCTCGGGCGTGGGCATCTCCTTCGGTGTCGACCGCATCTACGACGTGCTCAACCAGCTCGACGCCTATCCCAAGGCGGCCATGCAGACCACACAGCTGCTCTTCATCAACTTCGGAGAGCGCGAGACGGCCTACTGCCTGCCTGCCGTGGCAAAGGCACGCGAGGCAGGGCTGCGCACAGAGATGTTTCCCGACGTGGCGAAAATGAAGAAACAGATGAGCTATGCCAATGCCAAGCAGATACCCTTCGTGGCACTGGCCGGCGAGAACGAGATGAACGAGGGAAAGTTCACTCTGAAAGACATGACCACCGGCAAGCAGCAGCTGCTCACGGCCGAAGAGCTCGTGATGGCCGTGGCCCACTACGTACCTTATGAAGCATAGACACATGACGACCTGCAGCATTCGGCGCTTCTCTCTCATGGCCCTCATAGCCTCCTGTCTCATGCTCTTCACAGCGGCAGAGGAGAAGACCACCACCATATTTATAATAGGTGACTCCACGGCAGCCAACAAGGACATCTCCCACGACCGCAAGGAGCGTGGCTGGGGCATGGCGTTGCAGTGCTACTTCGACGACAATATCCGCGTGGACAACCACGCCGTCAACGGCCGCTCGTCGCTGTCATTCTTCAACGAGGGGCGATGGGACAAGGTGCTCGAGAAGATGAAGCCAGGCGACTATGTCATCATACAGTTCGGCCACAACGACGAAAAACCCAAGGCCGACCGCCATACCGACCCCGGCTCCACGTTCGACTATATGCTGGCCCGCTATGTGCGCGAGACACGCGAGCACGGAGGCATCCCCGTGCTGATGAACAGCGTGGTGCGCCGCAACTTCTTTGTGAAGGCTCCCGACAACGACGACGACGAGAAGCTGCGCACCACTACCTATCAGGACGGGGCGAAGATGGTGGAGGGCGACACGCTCATCGACACCCATGGCCTCTACCGTGTGGCTCCCCGCGACGTGGCCCAGCGCATGAACGTGCACTTCGTCGACGCCAACCGGCTGACCCACGACCTGGAGCAGGGCCTCGGCACCGAGGCCTCGAAGAAGCTGCACATGTGGTTTCTGCCTGGCGAGGAGCCCAGCGTGCCCGCCGGACGGCAGGACAACACCCACTACAATGTGCACGGCGCACAGGTCGTGGCCAGGCTTCTGGCCGACGCACTCTGCCAGGAGATACCCCTGCTCAAGCGCTACCGATGCGATGCCGACATCACCGTCGACACACAGGGCCGAGGCGACTATCTGGACCTGTCACAGGCTGTAGACCACGCCCTGCAGCGACCCGGCAGCACCACCATACAGATACTGGGCGGACAGTGGGACAGGCCGAAGCTGCCCAAGAAGGCAAAGATCAGCTTTGTGCTCAGGGAGAATGCCTCCTGGAAATAGCACATCACACAGAACATCATCACCTCAAAGCAAAACAAACAGCTACGCCATGCCTTTTCACATGCCTATCAACATTCTCGATTTCATCTTCAAGGGGATGCTCATCGGGATGATTGCCTCGGCACCCATGGGGCCCGTGGGCGTGCTCTGTGTGCAACGCACGCTGAAGAAAGGCCGCTGGTATGGATTCGTCACTGGGGTGGGAGCTGCTGCCAGCGACATCATCTATGCGGCCATCACCGGCTTTGGCATGGCATTCGTCATGGACTTCATCAGCGACACACGCAACAGGTTCTACCTGCAAATCATCGGGTCGCTCATGCTCCTTGGCTTCGGGTGGTACACCTACCACACCGACCCCACACGCAAGATGCACCAGTCGGGACAGAGCAAGGGCACGCTGACCTACAACGCCATCACCGCATTCATCGTCACGCTCAGCAACCCGCTCATCATCTTTCTCTTCATGGCACTCTATGCACAGTTTGCCTTCGTGCTGCCCAACCATCCCTTCGAGATGCTCGTGGGATTCCTCAGCATCGTGGCAGGAGCACTGCTCTGGTGGTGGGGGCTCACATGGCTCGTAGACAAGATCAGACTGAAGTTCGACGACTACGGCATAAGGCTCATCAACCAGATTATCGGCGTCGTGGTCATCATCGTGTCAGTCATCATGCTCCTGGGCACCACCACCAACCTGGTCAGGTGGTAAGGCACACACGACAGCATCGCCGACAAAACACTATCACACCATCAATACCCATGTTTATAGCCCACGAACTACGTAAGACCAACATTGCCGAATACCTGCTATACATGTGGCAGGTGGAAGACACCATACGTGCCTTCGGATGCTCGCTGTCGCAGATAAAGCACGACTATGTGGCACACTTCGACTATACCGACGAGCAGCGGGAAGACGAGCTGGACTGGTTTGGCAACCTCATCCGCATGATGAACGAGGAGGGGTGCCGAGAGCAAGGCCATCTGCAGATAAACCGCGTGACACTGCAGACCCTGGCCGAGCTGCACGCACAGCTGCTCGCATCGTCGCAATTCCCCTTCTACAACACGGCCTACTACAAGGTGCTGCCCTTCATCGTAGAGCTGCGCAACCGAGGCGCCGACAAAGGGGAGAACGAGATAGAGACCTGCATGAACGCACTCTACGGCGTGATGATGCTCCGCCTGCAGAAGAAAGACATCTCACCCAGCACGCAGCATGCCGTCAAGGAGATATCCACCTTCATCGGCATGCTTGCCGACTACTATAAGAAAGACAAGGAAGAAGGACTGAAATTCTGAACAAGACGATATATGAACATACTGATTACCGGCTGCAACGGCCAACTGGGCAACGAGATGCAGCTTCTAGAGAAAGAGCACACAGGCCACCGCTTCTTCAACACCGACGTGGCTGAGCTCGACATCACCGACCCGAAGGCCATTGAGGCCTTTGTGGCCGGACACGAGATAGACGGCATCGTCAACTGTGCGGCCTACACCGCCGTGGACAAGGCTGAGAGCAACGAAGCCCTCTGCATACAGCTCAACGCCACGGCACCCGCCTCGCTGGCACGTGCCATAGCACAGCGGGGAGGATGGCTCATACAGGTCAGCACCGACTACGTGTTCGACGGCACCAGCCACCGGCCATACGTCGAAACCGACCCCGTGTGCCCCAACTCGGTCTACGGACGCACAAAGCTCGCTGGCGAACAGGCCGCCATGGAGGCATGTCCCGACACCATGATCATCCGCACGGCATGGCTCTACAGCACCTTCGGCAGCAACTTCGTCAAGACCATGATCAGGCTGGGCAGGGAGAAACGGGAGCTGGGCGTCATCTTCGACCAGATAGGCACACCCACCTATGCCCGCGACCTTGCCAGGGTCATCTTCACGGCCATAGAGCAGGGCGTGGTACCAGGCATCTATCATTTCTCCGACGAAGGCGTCATCTCATGGTACGACTTCACCAAGGCCATACACCGACTGGCAGGCATCACCACCTGCCACGTGCGACCGCTCCACACCACCGAATACCCCACCCCCGCAGCACGCCCGCACTACTCTGTGCTCGACAAGACAAAAATCAAGCAGACATACGCCATCGAGGTGCCCTACTGGGAGGAGTCGCTCGCCGAGTGCATAAATGCACTGAACGCGTAGTCTAAGACAAAAACCATACAGCAGTGAATCAGGAAATAGAACGCAGGCGAACATTCGCCATCATCTCCCATCCCGATGCCGGTAAGACCACACTGACCGAGAAGTTTCTACTCTTCGGCGGACAGATACAGGTGGCCGGCGCAGTGAAAAGCAACAAGATAAAGAAGACGGCCACCAGCGACTGGATGGAGATAGAGAAGCAGCGCGGCATCTCCGTCTCGACGTCGGTCATGGAGTTCGACTACACACCGGAGGGTAAGGACGTGGAATACAAGG
>CAJOHP010000116.1:0-7497 GCA_905234355.1 uncultured Prevotella sp.
ATTCTTGTCAATTCTTTTCATGGGTAAATTCTCTAATTCTCTAATTCTTGATAGACAAAGACTTTACTTCCTTTATGGGGGTGGGAAAGTTCAGTTACTTATTACTTATCACTTATTTACATTCTTCTTACTGTTTTCCCTAACACTTCTCGTCCAGATCGGCCAGGTTGCGGGCTATCATCTCGTCGGTGACGGTGTAGTTCTGCAGATCGCCGTTGATGTACTGCTCATAGCTGGGCATATCGATGAGGCCATGGCCGGAGAGATTGAAGAGGATGACCTTCTGCTGTCCAGTCTCCTTGCACTTCTGCGCCTCGCGTATCGTGGCAGCAATGGCATGACAGCTCTCCGGAGCAGGGATGATGCCCTCTGTGCGGGCAAAGAGCATGCCGGCATCGAAGGACTCAAGCTGGGGAATGTCCATGCCGCGCATCAGGCCGTCCTTGATGAGCTGCGAGACAATCATGCCCGCACCATGGTAGCGCAGACCACCGGCGTGGATGTTGGACGGCTTGAAGTTGTGACCCAGGGTAAACATAGGGAGCAGGGGCGTATAGCCAGCCTCGTCGCCGAAGTCGTAGCGGAACTGTCCGCGCGTGAGCTTCGGACAGCTGTCGGGCTCGGCAGCTATGAACTCGGTGGTCTTGCCCTCGAGGATGTTATGACGCATGAAGGGGAAGGCCAGACCGCCGAAGTTGCTGCCACCACCGAAGCAGGCTATCACCGTGTCGGGATATTCGCCCGCCATCTGCATCTGCTTCTCTGCCTCCAGACCGATGATGCTCTGGTGCAGCGCCACGTGGTTGAGCACAGAGCCCAGGGTGTACTTGCAGTTGGGCGTGGTCGTGGCCAGCTCTACGGCCTCGCTGATGGCCGTGCCGAGCGAGCCGGGATGAGTGGGGTCGACGGTGAGGATGTCCTTGCCGGCACGCGTCGACATGGAAGGCGAGCCCGTCACAGCGGCACCAAACGTGCGCATCACGCTCGAACGGTAGGGCTTCTGCTGCATCGTGATCTTCACCTGATAGACTGCGCAGTCCAGACCATATATCTTGGCAGCATAGCTCAGCGCCATGCCCCACTGGCCGGCACCCGTCTCGGTGGTCACGTTGGTCGTGCCCTCCTGCTTGGCATAGTAGCACTGAGGCAGGGCTGAGTTGATCTTGTGCGAACCCAGCGGATTGGTCGACTCGTTCTTGAAGTAGATGTGGGCAGGAGTGTCGAGCGCCTTCTCCAGCTCGTAGGCACGCACAAGCGGCGTAGAGCGGTAGAACTTATACTTGTCAAGCACTTCCTCGGGAATGTCTATCCAGGCGTGCTCCTGGTCTAGTTCTTGCACGCAGCACTCACGAGGGAAGATGCGGGCCAGGTCGTCCACGCCCAAAGGCTG
Organism: uncultured Prevotella sp.; assembly: GCA_905234355.1. Taxonomy (GTDB): domain Bacteria; phylum Bacteroidota; class Bacteroidia; order Bacteroidales; family Bacteroidaceae; genus Prevotella. The sequence goes on from CAJOHP010000116.1 coordinate 1,391, forward strand.
CTTTGTCGCGGGATGGATGGGAGGCAGCGGCTTCGTGGGCATATCGGCCTGGATGTTGTACCACTGCGTGGGAATCTCGTACTCTTGCAGAATGAATTTCTTTTGCTTACTCATGTCGGTTCTTTGTTTTGGTGATTATTTCCGTTCTTTTGGTTGCAAAGATAATAATTTTCAGGAATAAAGCGCATGTTTTTACATATTTTCGTTTCGAGATGAGGCGAAAACAGAAGAAAAAGCAGTAATTTTGCAAGCCGAAAGAAAAAATATGCAATAAGGATGAGCACAACCACTATTCTGCTGCTTACCATGGCCGCCTATGCTGCCGTGCTGGCCATTATAGGCCGCCACCAGCCGGCGTCACGCGGCAACCAGACCTTCTTCCGTGCCGACCGTCGTGCACCGTGGCCAATGGTGGCATTCGGCATGGTGGGGGCGAGCATCTCGGGCGTGACCTTCGTGAGCGTGCCAGGCATGGTGCTCAGCAGCGCCATGACCTATCTGCAGGTGTGCGCAGGATTCATTCTGGGCTACATGGCCGTGGCCTTCGTGCTGCTGCCGCTCTACTACCGGCTGAGCCTCACCACCATCTACACCTACTTGGGGCAGCGCTTAGGCCTCCGAAGCTATCTCACCGGCGCCGCCTTCTTCATGCTGTCAAAGATGGTGGGATCGGCGGTGAAGTTCTACGTGGTTTGCATCGTCGTGCATCAGTTTGCCATGCAGGCACTCGGCGTGCCCTTCTGGCTCACCGTCGTGCTGCTGGTGATGCTCATCTGGCTCTACACCCGCCGTGGCGGCATCGCCACACTCGTGGTCACCGACACGGTGCAGACGGCCTGCCTCTTCACCGCCCTGCTCCTTATTATATATAAGGTGATAGGCGTCATGGACCTCTCGCTGACCGATGCCGTAAGCCGTATCGTGGCCGACGAGCGCAGCCAGGTGCTGGTGACCGCCGACTGGACGTCGCCGCGCTACCTATGGAAGCAGCTGCTCAGTGGTGCCTTTATCGTGGTGGTGATGACTGGGCTGGACCAAGACATGATGCAGAAGAACCTGACGTGCCGCACACTGCGCGAGGCCCAGAAGAACATGCTCTGCTACGGCATGGCCTTCTTGCCGGCCAACCTGCTTTTTCTCTCGCTCGGCGTACTGCTGGCACAGTGGGCCACGGCAGCAGGCTGTCTGCCAAGCCATGGCGACGAGCTGCTGCCCGTCTTTGTGGCCTCGCAGGGCGGACTGGTGGTGGTGCCCTTCGTCGTGGGCATCGTGGCAGCCTCCTTCTCCAGCGCCGACTCCGCGCTCACGGCGCTCACCACGAGCTGCTGCATAGACATCTGCCATCGCCCCGACGACGTGGCCCTGCGCCGACGCATACACATGGCCATGAGTGCCGTCTTCGCTATGGTCATCCTGCTGGTGCATGCAGCCAACAGTAGCAGCCTCATCGACACGATATACACCATCGTGGGCTACACCTACGGTCCGCTCTTAGGGCTCTTCGCCTTCGGGTTGCTCACACGCCGCAAGGTAGCCGACCGCTGGGTGCCTCTGGTCTGTGTGGCCTCGCCGCTGCTCTGCTTTGCCACAGACAGTGTCTGCCAGCGACTGCTCGACTACCACTTCGGCTACGAGCTGCTGCTGCTCAACGGCCTGCTCACCTTCGCCGCACTGGCAGCACTGAGCAAGCATACAGACTAGACGGGGCTAACGATTGGCATTCTGCATCTGGTCGAGATACTCGCTAGGCTGAATGCCAAACTCCTTCTTAAAGCATGTAGAGAAATATTTGGGATCTTTGAAGCCCACCTTGTAGGCCAGGTCGCTCACTCTCAGGTCGGGCTGTGTCTGTGCGAGGCGCTTGGCCTCTTTCATGCGCATGTCGCGTATGAAGGCCGAGACGTTGAGTCCGGTGATGGAGCGTAGCTTGTTGTAGAGCGTGGAGGCCGATGCGCCCATGGCCTGTGCAAAGGCGTCGCGGTCGAAGTCGGCATCGTCGAGATGGTCGTAGACGCAGTCGATGGCACGGTGCAGAAACTCGTCGTCGGCAGTAGGCGTAGGTGTCTCGATGGTCTTCTGGCGTGTCTCCTCGACCGTCTGCGCCTTATACTCCGCAAGCACGCGCTTGCGGTTCTCTATGATATTGTCGATACGCAGCTGTAGGTCGCCCATGCGGAAAGGCTTGGTGATGTAGTCGTCGGCACCGATGAGCAGCGACTGCCGCCGGTCTTCCTCCAGCGTCTTGGCCGTGAGGAGGATGACGGGCAGGTGGCTCGTGTTAGGGTCGCCTTTCACCCGTCGGGTCAGCTCATTGCCGTCCATCTCGGGCATCATCACGTCGGAGATGACGAGGTCGAGGTCCTGCGTGGCAATGACATCGAGCGCCTCCCTACCATTGTAAGCCGTAAACACCACATATTTCTGGCAGAGCATGGTGCGCATGAGCATGAGCAACTCCACATTGTCCTCTACGACAAGGATGCGGTAGCTCTCGTCGTCGGCCATGTCGATGGGCTGTACAGGCTGGGGCGGTTCTTCCTGTGGCAGCAGGCTCTGCAGGTCTACGATGGCTGACTGTGGCGCAGTGAAGTCTACTCGGTGCTGTTCGTCGCGCTGCGATGGAGCAAACGCCCCTTTGTTGATGGGCAGCGTGACAGTGAAGGTGGTGCCCACGCCTTCCTGGCTCTCGCAGCGTATGGTGCCGCCATGCAGACTGACCAGATCGCGGGTGAGGGCCAGTCCCAGACCGGTGCCGTTGACCTGCATCGCACGGTATTTCCCGTCGTAGAAGCGCTGGAAAAGGTGCTTCATCTTTTCTGGCGAGATGCCGATGCCCGTGTCGTGCACCTTGATGACGACATGGTCGTAGGTGTCGTTGGTGGTCACATCGAGACACACCTCACCTGGAGCATTGGTGTATTTTGCCGCATTGGAGATGAGGTTGTAGATGATCTTGTCGAGCTTGTCGGTGTCAATCCAGCCCATCATGCTGCGTGGCGTACAGTGAATGGAGAGCTTCAGTCCCCGGTGGGCTATGAGTGGTTCGAGGCAGAGTGCCGTCTGGCTGATGTACTGCATCACGTCGGCCTGTGAGACGAGCAACTTAAGCTCACCGGCATGCGACTTGCTGGTCTCGAGAATCTCCTGCAACAGCCGTACCATACGGTCGATGTTGAGACTCATGAGCGCATAGTCCTTGGCAAACCGGGGCTCCTCGCTGCGCATGCGCTCCACCGATGCCGAGAGCACGGTGAGCGGGGTGAGCAGCTCATGGCTGATGTTGGTGAACACCCGTTCCATGAGCAGACGGTTGCGCAGGCGCACACTGCCCAGGTAGAGCCACCGCCCCACAAGAAAGAGGGCGACGAGCACGACCAAGGCGGATATGACGATGAGTGTGTTCATGCGCGTAAAGAATAATGAGTATATTTAATCTTTCGTTTTCAGCATGCGAAGTTACTGCTTTTTTTTCAATTGGCAACCAAAAAGCAGAAAAAAAGCGACCGACAAGCGTGAAAACAGGTAGAAAAAGCATTATTTTGGGTAGAAAAAGCGTTATTTGGTGCATTTTCGACGCAAAATAACAGAAGTTGAACCTCCGTTTCGCCACTTTCTGCTACCTTTGCATCGGAGTAATAAAGCGGGGCATTTTTCCGCATATGACTCCCTGCAAAAGTGATGCGATGTGAATCGGACTGCTGCTGCAGTATGTTCCTCCCACAAGTCTGTGGAGGAGGCAGCTTAAACAAAAAGAATTTTAATGGTTAAGGTTTATGGTTGATTAATTTAGTTTTTATAGAAAGGCCCCACTGTGAAGCGGGGCCTTTTTTTGGGGTGGACAAATGAGAAGTGAAAAATGAGAGCTCAGAACCACGCACGCTTCACGTTCTCGATGGGAAGCGACTCCACATGGTCTTCGGTGTCGTCGGGCAGATTACAGAAGAAGTCAATGCCGGTGAGACGCTCCAGCTCGCGTATGTTGCAGGCATAGGATGAGAGCGCATCGCCGGAGTGGTCGGCGTTGTCGTGTTCTATCCAAAAGCCGATGGCACGATGGCCGGTCCGGGTCTTGGCGAGCAGAGCCACGAAGAAATACCGGGGTATGCGCAGCACACCCTTGATGAGTCCGTCGGGATACAGGTTGGTCTGCAGGAGCTGATGGTCTTCGATGGTGCCTCCCTTGCAGACATAGAGTGTGTCTACCTGCGTGGTCTTGATGGTCTTCGTCCATGAGCGTACCTGTTCCTCGAGCCGGAGCCACGGGCTCTTGCGGTTCCAGTCCTGATTGCCGTTGGCCAGCCGTGGTCCGGCATTAAACATGTGGTACTGCGGCTGCATGTTGGTGTAGTAATAGGTCTGCTGGTTGGCCAGCTTGCTGTACCGGCGGTCGGCCGATGGGCAGATGTGTCCGCGGTCGAATCCGGAGCCGCTGTAGTAGCTGCGGGCATCCTGCAGGCGGAATGCAGAACGCAGGTCGGGGTCGTCCATGAAGTCGGAGTCGTAATTGCCCGTAGGCCAGCCGCTCACCATCTGGTAGCACGACCAGCGCTGCGCCTTCTTGTCGATGTCCCACTCGGTAGAGAAGTTGATGCCGTAGCTGTCCTGCGTAGAGTGAATGATGACGATATTGTTCTGTCCTCCCCTCACCTTGGGAAACTCCAACCGCGAAAGGGCAGGCTCGAGGGTGATGTCGTTGCGGTTAGCATTACTACTATGTGTAGCAGGCGATGCCGACGAGTCGTCGTCGCTGCTGCACGAGGCCAGCAGGCCGTAGGCCATCAAAGCCAGCAATAGCGGAGTGTAAAGATGCTTGAGTCGGGACATAGGCTACATTCATTAATTGGTGTGAAATAGAGAGAAAAAGGTGCGGCCTGGCATATGCAACTACCATGGACGCACCTTATCACTAAAAAATCTATGAGTATGAAAGTCTTATTTCTTCGCAGCCTTACCGTAGCGGCTCATGAACTTATCGACGCGGCCAGCGGTGTCGACAAGCTTGCTCTTACCCGTATAGAAAGGGTGAGAGGTGCTCGAGATTTCAACTTTTACCACAGGGTAAGTTTCGCCTTCAAATTCCACGGTGTCATTGGTCTTTGCGGTGGACTTTGTAAGGAACATATCGCCGTTGGACATGTCACGGAACACGACGGGGCGATAGTTGTCTGGATGAATACCTTTTTTCATTTTTCTTTTATTGTTGATGTGATACTAAATTTTCGGGCTGCAAAGTTACGAATAATTTTGCAGCCCGCCAAATTTTTGCGCGATTATTTTCTTCTGGCCTTGATAACGGTGGTGTTGCCGAGGGTCAGAGTGACGTCGTCGATGAGCACGTCGACGGCAGGAGTCTTCTTCTGGTTCATAATGACAATGCAGTAGGTGCCGTCGCTGGGAATGTCTAAGGTGGCTTCGACACGCTGCCAGCTTGTTGTGCTGATGTTGTCTACATAGCCGCTGTACTTATAGGTGCCTGCCGTGCCGTTTTCGATGGGCACGAAGCCGGGGTTTACTGATGCGCCTTCAGCCAGTGCTTTCACGTAGAACACAATGGTGTAGCTGCCTGCCTTCAGGTTCATCTCCTTGTAGCCCAGACGCTTGTTGGCCGTGGCGCCTGCCACCTTCACCGAGTACTTGCCGCCGTGGGCGTCGGTGCTCTGGCTCAGCGTAGCGTTGCCTGCCGACGATGATGTAGTCCAGTTGACAGGTGTGCTGCCGCTCCATGTCTCGAAGTCGCCGTTAGTGCCGGTCTCCCCCACCACGGGAGTGGGGTCCGGCGAGTCGCCGTTGGACTTGATGGATACCACGTATGCCTCGCCCTGCTTGGTCTCGGGCGTGTTGCCTTTATAGTTGACCCACGTGCTGCCGAAGATGACCACCTCGTCGCCCACCTTAATCATGTTCTCCGTGACGTCGCCACCACCGAGGCCCTTGGCACGGAACACGTAGAACTTGTTGCTGGCCGAAGCGTCGTCGCTGATGTAGAACGACACATTATTATATCGTGTGGAGATGCCGTTCGCGGGAATGCTCGTGACGATGCCCTTCACATAGAGGTCCTTCTGCGTGTCGACATCGGCGGGAAGCGCGCCGACATAGCCTACGAT
>CAJOHP010000116.1:7562-8942 GCA_905234355.1 uncultured Prevotella sp.
CCTCGGTCACGCCGTTGAGCGAGTAGAGGTAGCTGGCGTTCTGCACCGTCTCGGGCGTGTTGCCACGGAAGTTGACCACCTTGCCGCAGACGATGACATCGTCGCCCACCTTGATCTGCGTGTTGCCAGCAGCAAAGCGCTGGTTGCCCAGATAGAGTGCACGGAACACATAGAACTTGTTGCTACCCGTAGCATCGTCGCTGATGTAGAATGTTCCGTTGCCATACTGCGTGCCATACTGCTCGGCCACTTGCGTAATCTTACCCTTGACGTAGACCTCACTGGGTGAGTTCTGATCGGCTCCCAGTGTGGCGATGTACTTCAGTACGCCAGCCACATTGTATGGGTCGGCCTGTGTGCCGGTGCCGCTGGGTGTGCCCGTATCGGCAGACGTCCCGCCCTCGGTCACGCCGTTGAGCGAGTAGAGGTAGCTGGCGTTCTGCACCGTCTCGGGCGTGTTGCCACGGAAGTTGACCACCTTGCCGCAGACGATGACATGCCCTCCTTGATCTGCGTGTCGCCTGCTGTAAACTTGCGGTTGCCCAGATAGAGTGCGCGGAACACGTAGAACTCATTGCTCTTGTTCCCATCGTCGCTGATATAGAAGGTGCCGTTGCCGTACTGCGTGCCGTAAGCCTCCTTTATCTGCGAAATCTTACCTTTCACATAGACCTGCTTGTCAGAGTTCTTGTCGGCGCCGAGCGTTTCGATGTACTTCAGTACGCCCGACACGTTGTATGGATTGTCCAGTGTGCCGTCGCCGGCGGGTTCTGCAGCCGGTGTGGCAGGCTGTGGCTCGCCACCGCGGTCCACGCCGTTGAGCGAGTAGAGGAAGGCACTGCCCTGTGCCGTCTCGATGGTGCCATTGTAGTTGGTGATCTTGCCGCAGACGACGACGTCGTCGCCCACCGTGATCTGCTCGTCGCCTTCGGCATAGCGGTTGTTGCCGAGGTAGAGTGCGCGGTAGACGTAGAACTGGTTTTTGGCCGAACCGTCTTCAGAGATGTAGAAAGTGGCGTTGCCATACTGTGCTGAGAACTCCTCTCTGATGCTGACCACCTTGCCCTTGATGTAGACATAGTCGCTGGTGGTCTCACCCGGCTCGAGCGAGTTGCCCAGGTTGATGGCGGCGATGGCGTTGTAGGGAGTGTCGTGCTCGCCGGTACCTGTTCCGCCCTCTATCACGGCGCTCGAGCTGCCGGGCACGTTTCTGCCCGTACCTGGCCTGTCGTAGGGAGCAGGCACGTCCTCACAGCTCTGGTAGGTCATGGCAGCCAGGGCCATGAGCATGATGTTTCTGAATAGCTTCTTCATATTGCTTGTCGTTTTTTATTTCTTTATTATATTATCGGTTATGTGCAGTGAGAAGCACTTATCACT
>CAJOHP010000117.1 GCA_905234355.1 uncultured Prevotella sp.
GAACTCACTGGCCTGCGTCGTCAGCCTGGCCTACTACTACGCCCTGGCCGACTACTTCGTGCAGCGCGAGATGCCCACCGGCAAGGGCTTTGCCGACCTGGTGCTGCTGCCCCGCAAGAACGTGGACACGCCGGCACTGGTCATCGAGCTCAAGCGCGACGCCACCGCACAGACCGCCATCGAGCAGATAAAGGAGCGCCGATACCCGCAGCTCGTGGCCAACTACACCGGCGACATCGTGCTCGTGGGCATCAGCTACGACCGACAGTCGAAGCAGCACGCGTGCAGGATAGAGCACTGGGAGAAGGCGTGACTACTGTCTGTGGGTATGCTCGTTGCTATGCTATGGTGATGGTTGCTGCTCATGCAGCAGCCATGTCCGGCCTACAGATTGCGCAGCTCGCTGGGCTTGTGTCCGGTCTTGCTCTTGAACTTTGCTGAGAAGTAGTCGGGCGAGTCGAAGTTCAGCCGGTAGGCTATCTCCTTGATGCTCATGCTGGTGGTGCTGAGCAGCTCTTTGGCTCGCTGCAGGCGCAGGTCCTGCTGGTAGGGGGCGGGCGATAGTCCGGTGTGCTCCTTGAAGAGTTTGCGGAAGTTGCTGTAGCTCATGCCCATCTCCTCGGCCACCTGCTGTATGGTGAGCGACGACTCGAGCTGCTCGCGTATGCGCAGCCGGGCCCGGCTGATCATGTCGACGTGTGCCTGGTTGCGGTTTTTCAGCTCTATGTTGCGCTCCAGCGAGTACATCAGCCCGATGAGGTGGTTCACGATGCCGGCCATGAGCTGCTGCGAGTAGGCCTCTTCGGCGATGGCAGCCTCGTAGGCCCGCTTGTAGAGTGCCTCTATGGTGGCGGAGTAGCCCACGTGGTAGATGGGCTTGGTGGGCGAGAGGAAGCCGGCGCGCACGCGGCGGTCCATGTTGTCGCCCTTGAATCCTATCCAGTATTTCTTCCATCCGGTGGGTCCGGTGGGGTGGTAGCTGTGCCATTCGCCGGGGAAGAGCAGGAAGAAGTCGCCGGCTTTCAGCCGTGCCTCGGGCATGGTGGCACTGTGGAAAACCCCTTGCCCCTCGATGATGTAGAGCAGCTGGTATTCGGGCAGCGTGCGTCCCTTGTCGAGCTCGAAGTAGTAGCCGTCGGCATGGCCGCGGGTGGGGTAGGGGTCGTGGGGGCCTATCTCCTCGTAGCCTATGGTGGTCACGGTGAGTCCCCAGAGCAGGTCGCGCTCACTGGCGAGCATGTATTTGCAGGTCTGCATAGTATTTGACGTTGGGGTCTGTTACTCGGTTAGTATTCTGTTTCATACTTGTTGCTTGCAGGGTATCCACACCCAGATGGTGGTGCCCTCGCCAGGCGTGCTGCTCAGTCCGATGAGTCCCTGCATGTTCTCGATGATGCTCTTGCAGATGGCCAGTCCCATGCCAGTGCCCTGCGAGAACTCGTCGAGTTTGACGAAGCGCTCGAAGATGAGTGCCTGTTTGTCGGTGGGAATGCCTATGCCGGTGTCTTCGCAGCTGATGCAGATGCCCATGCGTGTGGCGTGCTGGTCGGGTGCCTCTGTGTGGGGCGGGAAGCCGTGCTTCATGACTGTCTCGCTGACGTAGCGGTAGCCGAGTCGGATGTGTCCCTGCTTGGTGAACTTCACGGCGTTGGTGAAGAGGTTGGTCACCACCTGCTGCACGCGCTCTATGTCGAGCTTGGTGTGGAAGTGGTCGTAGGGTGCGTCGTGCTCGAAGACCACGTCGGCCGTCTGCATGCGCTGCTGCAGCGTGAGGCAGATGTCGCTGAAGGCTTTGGCAAAGTCCACGTCGGCGGGCTGTATGGTGGTGGGACTGTCGCTCAGTGCCGATGCGGTGAGTATATCGTCGATGAGTCGTCCGAGCATGTCGCAGTTGTTGCGTATGATGCGTATGTACTCGGCGCGCTCGTCGCTGGAGTCGGTGGCAGTGAGCACGCCGCTGAAGCCGATGATGGCATTGAGCGGTGTGCGCAGCTCGTGGGTCATGGAGGCCATGAATCCGCTCTTCAGCCGTCCGATGTCGTCGGCTATGCGTGTCTCTTTCTCCAGCCGCTTGCGTGCCGCCATCTCTCGGGTGATGTCGATAGACTGTCCGCGGTGTCCGCAGAAGTGTCCCTGCTTGTCGAAGACGGGTGTGCCGCTGATGCGGAACCACGACTCGCCGGCGTCGGTGACGGTGTCGCTGAAGTGCTGTATGCTGTCAAACGGCTCGGGCGTGTTGTAGCAGGCGAGTGCCTGCCGGCGGTCGTCGGGCAGCATGTAGGCGGTGTGCACGTCGAAGGGCATCACGATCTGGTCGTCCTTGCCCTTGCCCTGCATGGAGCGGAAGTAGTAGGCCGTCTGCTGCTGCACGTCGCTGCGCCACAGGTAGGTGTTGCCCTGCCGGGTGAAGAAGTTGAGCAGGCTGTCGTAGCGCTCGGTGCGCTGCAGCGCCTGCAGTGTGAGCTGCTCCGTGCGGTGCAGCTGGTGGTCGAGCTGTCGCAGGTCGCTTAGGTCGATGGCCGAGCAGAGGTAGTTGACGATATGTCCCTCGTGGTCGAGCAGTGGCTTGATGTGATACTCTATGTGGCGGTCGAGCCCCATGTCGGGATAGTCCATGTGCATGCAGGCGAGCAGCTCGTGGCTGTCGTCGGGCGAGTAGGCGCTGCGGAAGATGGGTATGTCGAACATGCAGACGCTGAGCCAGTAGCGCTCCGTCTCGGGGTTGTCGGCTTTGATGCCGCAGATGTCCTTCATGGCGTCGTTGATGTCGATGAGCCATCCGTCCTTATCGTAGAACGACATGGCCACGACGGGCATGTTGCGCAGCTTCTGGTACTTGCGCTCGAGGTGGTGGAAGGCGTGGTCTTGTTCTATGTTCTCGGTGATGTCGTTCAGGGCGTTGATGACGTATGCCGGCTGTCCGGCTGCGTCGAGCTCTACGATGGCGTGTCCCTCGAGGTGCAGCCAGGTGTTGTCGGTGCCGTAGGCTTTCCATCGCTTGCTGAGCTCGAACTTGCGCTCGCGTCCGCTGAGCAGTGCGCTCATCTTGCGCTCAAACTCTCTGCGCTCGTTGGGATGTATGTGCTGTGTGAACTCGCTGAGCGAGATGCCTCCCACGGGCAGTATGGGTGTGCCGTAGCGGTTGATGATGAGGTCGCGTCTGACGTCGTATTCCAGCACGTGCAGGTTGCCCATGTGCAGTGCCTGTAGCATCATGCTGTTGAGCTCGGTGGAGTCGCGTGTGGCGCTGAGCACATGGGCGCGTGCCATGCGTCCGAAGGCGTAGAACACGGCTGCGAGCAGCAGTACGGCGCCGAGGATGATGGCGAGCCACGGCGTCTGCCTGTCTTTCACGTGCTCGGGATGCATCCAGCTGTCATTGATGTGCTGCACCTCGCCGCTCTGCTTCAGTCGGGAGAACTGGTCGTCGAGGGCATAGACCAGGTCGCGGTCGCGGCCGATGATGTGTATCTCGCTCACGGGGATGTCAACGTCGGCCAGGGTGATGCCGTCGAGGTTGAGCTCCTTGATTTTCCATCGCAGGGGCTCTTCGCCCCAGACGTAGTATTTGTAGTCGCCTGCTGCCACGCCGAGCAGTCCGGCGTTGGGCGACTGGTAGTCCACGCGTCGTGCCTCCTCGTCGTCGGCGTCGCGGAAGATGATGGTGGTGTAGTCGCCGGGCTTGAGTGCCATGCCTCCGCGCAGCAGCTCGCTGTTGCTCACGATGCCGGTGGTGTCGCCTGCCATGGCGGCGCAGATGCGGTTGTAGTTGATGGTGTTTTCGCTCACCACGTAGGGTGCTTTCTTGTAGCGCTTTACGTTGGCCAGGATGATGTCGGCCTTCTTGCTCTCGAAGGTTTTCAGTGCGGTCTTCCACTCCTTGAGCACAAACTGGCAGGTTATGCCGAGCTCCTTGCACAGTCGGCGCATGAGGTCTACGTTGGTGCCGGCAGGCTGTCCCTTGTCGTTGAGAAACTCGTAGGGCGGCTTGTCCCAGTCGCCCACGACGACGAGCGGTCGGCTGTCGTTGTAGCGGTCGCTGAGCGGTGCTGCTCCGGCTGCGACGTGCAGTAGTGCGAGCAGCAGCAGTGTCAGTAGGATAGATGCCTTCCTCATGTGGCTATTGCAGTTTCTTTCGTTTTACGGTGGTGGCTGTGCAGGGCAGTGTGATCCACACGGCGGTGCCCACGCCGGGTTCGGAACTGATCTCGATGTTGCCGCCCATCTGTCCCATCAGTTCCTTGCTGATGGGCAGTCCCAGTCCGCTGCTGGTGTGTCGTCCGCTCTCGAGCTGGGCGTTGATGGCGGCGAGCTGCTCGGGGGCGATGCCCTCGCCGGTGTCTTCTATGCTGATGACGAGTCGGCGTCCCACGTAGTCGTATCGTGCGCGGATGGCGCCGTTGCGGGTGTGCTGTGCGGCGTTGAGCGCCACCTGGTAGATGACGTCGGCGAGGTGGTCGATGTCGATGTCGACGACGAGCTGCTCAAACGGGTTGTCGATGAGGTAGCGCACGCCGGGCGTCTTGTTTTCGCTCCATGCCTTCTCGCAGAGGCTGCTGAAGAAGAGGGCGAGGTCGACCGGCTGTCGCACTATCTCGACCATGTGGGCCTCGATGCGCGAGAGGGTGAGTATGTTGTCTATGATGTGTGTGAGCTGCTCGGCGTTGCTGATGATGGCCTGTGTGGTGGCCGCGGTCTGGCCGTCGGCACCGTCGGCGTCGGCGCGCAGCTTGTCGGTGTTGCTCACGATGGTGCGCAGGGGGGTGCGTATCTCGTGCATCATGTTTTTCACAAAGCTGTTCTTCGTGTCCTCCACCTCCTGTGTGCGTGCCTCCACTTCGGCGAGTTGTGCCTCGATGTCTTTGAGCTCGGAGATGTCGCGCATGATGCCGATGTACTCGTCTATGTGTCCCTCGGCATTGCGCTGGGGCAGCAGGTGGGTGTAGAGCCAGAGGCGCCGTCCGCCCACGCGCAGTGTGGTGGGCAGCTCGGCCTCCACGGGTGCTGCGTCGCGCTGGTCCATGCGGTTGATGATGTGCATGGCCTTCTTGCGCATGTTGTCCTGCACGAGGGTCATTAGGCGTGTCTGTGTGAGCGAGTGCTGTGTGTGGTTGTAGGCGTCGGCGATGGTGAGGGTGTGCGACGCGGGCGAGTAGCTTGCCAGACGGATGTTGCCGTTGCGTATGAAGTGGTCGATGGTGGCCACATAGTCCTTCTCTTTCTGCCCTACGTCGTGGTAGCGTTGTGTGGCCTGGTCGAGTCGCTGCTGTGCTTCGAGCAGTGCCGTCCTGTCGTGGCAGACGGCAAAGATGCCTATGGGCTGTCGGTCTTCGTCGTCGACGGCGATGAGGTGCATCTCCATGCATGTGCGGCTGTGCAGGTGGAAGGGCGACTGCGGCTGTGTGTGGCCGGCGGCGCCGGGGCTGTTGGGCTGCAGTATGGTGCAGAAGGCGAGCCCGTCGGCCTGTGCTAGGCTGTCGGGCTCGAGTCCCATGAGGTCGTGGCAGGTGGGGTGGCAGGCGAGGGCCTCGTCGTGGTCGCAGCAGTAGAGCTGGCAGGCCTTCTTGTTCATGTTGATGAGGTGGCCGTCGTTGCCGAAGAAGAGTATGGCTGTGGTGGGCATGTCGAAGAGCGCCTGGTAGCGCAGCGTGCGCTCGTGGTCGAGCCGCTGCTGTCGGCACTTGGCGGTCACGTCCTTCTTTGTGCCGAGTATGGTGGTGACGCGTCCCTGCTTGTCGCGCTGCAGCACGGCGAGTGTGACGATGAAGTCGTGCATCTCGGTGTCGCCGTCTTCGCGTGCGTCCTTGGCCCTGATGTCCAGGCTCACGTCGTGGGTCTTGTCGGCGGGCTGATGGGCTATCTGCTCGAGTGCTGCTGTGAGGCGCTCGTAGTCGGCAGGCGAGTAGCGTGTGGCAAACTCGTCGGGTGTGTAGACGTAGGCAGGCTGTCCGAACTCGTTGCGCCAGGTGAAGAGGCGCTGTGCCACGTCATATGTCCACACCCTCACGCCGGAGGTCTCGAGCACGAGTGCCAGCCGGCGGTTGCGCCGCGCGTTGTCGCTTGTGATGCGTCCTGCCCTGATGCGGTAGCTGGCCGTGTAGAACAGGGCGAGGGCGAGCAGCAGTGCCAGTGCGCCTGCGGCCCACCACACCCATTGCGGTGTGACACTCTCCTCGCGGTTGGGGTAGAACCACTTGCTGTGCAGGGGCTCCAGCTCGCCCTTGGAGTTGAGGTCGGCGAAGACGCTGTCGAGCAGGTGTATGAGATGGGCGTCGCCCGACATGAACTTATACTCGCCGTGAGGCATGTCGACGGGCGTCACCTGCAGGTTGGTAATCTGGTATTTGTTCAGCAGCCACTGCAGCGACAGCGTGTTCCACACCAGCTCGCCCTCTTCGTCGGTGCTCATCTGCAGGATGGTCTCGCTGATGTTGCGCGTGGGTATGGCGTTGGCGCCCCATCCGTAGTCCACCATGAGGTGGTGGCACAGCGAACTGTCGTTCACGTAGACGCGGTGTGTGGCCAGGTCGCGGAAGTTGTGCACCTCGGTGGGATGGCTCTTCGGCGAGAGTATGCTCTGTGTGAAGAGCGTCACGGAGTTGTTGCTGTAGTAGCCGTAGTCTTCGTGGAATCCGGCGGTGAGGCCTATCATCAGGTCGCTGCGTCCGGCTTTCAGGTCGTTGAAGGCGGTCATGCGTGCCTTCATATATATCTTGTAGGGGATGCCGAGCTTGCCTAGCAGCAGCTTGACGAGGTCGATGTTGAATCCGTCGGCCTCGCCTTTCTCGTTGAGGAAGCTGTAGGGCCACAGGTCGCGTGCGCCTTCGTAGATGAGGGGCTTCTCTTCGGTGTATCCGTGGTGCGGCTTGTGGTCTTGGCGTGAGGCATCCTCGTCCAGCAGCGTGTCGGTCCATTGTGCCGAGACGCTGACGGCGGTAAGCAGGCAGAGTGCTGCTGTGGCTATGCGTGCTGTGATGCTGATGCCCATGGGGTGGGGTTTGTGGTCGGTGTATATAGTGTTGTTGCAGTTTGGTTTGCGGGCTTTCGGCGTTGCCGTGGTGGGGGGGCGCTACGACGGCTTGGCCTCGCCTTTGAGCGGACAGGGTATCCATATCCAGAAGGTGCAGCCGTGGCCTTCGCCCTCGCTGCTCACTCCGATGTGTCCCTCGCAGCGGTCGGCGATGCTCTGGCAGATGCTCAGCCCGAGTCCGGTGCCCTGCACGTAGTCGTTGAGCTTGACGAAGCGCTCGAACACCGAGGCCTGCTTGTCCTTGGGTATGCCCGTGCCGGTGTCTTCGCAGTACATGTAGATGCCCATGCGACCGGGCTGTGCGGCGGGTGCGGCGCCGGTGTCGTGTGCGAGCTGCTGCTCGTCGGTGTAGCGGTAGCCCACCTTGATGTGTCCTTTGCGGGTGTACTTCACTGCGTTGGTGGTGAAGTTGGTGATGACCTGCTGCATGCGTCCCT
>CAJOHP010000118.1:0-1895 GCA_905234355.1 uncultured Prevotella sp.
AGGGCGGGGTGGGGTCTGTAATGTTTTGGAAATGAGGAATATACTGACCCCACCCCCAACCCCTCCCCTACAAGGGAGGGGAGTGCCATGCGGTCTGTTTCGCTACCGGTTTACCGACGTTCAGACTTTTTCAAGTGGACTCAGGGAGTCATTAAACTAGTAGAAAAGAAGAAGTGGGTTTTAGTCGAAGTTTAGTCGAAGTTTTAGTCGAAGTTTTAGTCGAAGTTTTAGTCGAAGTTTAGTCGAACTAACAGCTTCAATATGGCTGAAATGTTGAAAACAAAGGAAAATCGACGCATCGCCATATGCCCCCGTTTAGTCGAACTTATGACTTGAAATTAAGTCGAAGTTATGCGGCATTTGTGCACAATAATGCAAAAAGTATCGCTCAACGCTTTTCACGGGAATATCCGTCTTACTACTTAGCATTGTCGTCCTAAGCCCTGGTTGCTATTTAGAGGCCTAACTCTTGCACCAATCCGCATCAAGTTGCCTTTTCCCTCCATCCTTTGATTCCCTATTATTCCCCGTCTTGCCTTTTATTTACGTGCTTTCTGCGTTAATTCTCCAAAATCCGTCTTTCGTTACAGATTATTTTCGTAACTTTGCCGATGAATCGGCGAAGTTACTCCGTCTCGGAAGAAAAAATAAATGGATTTGTTTTGTCCTTCTCTCGACTTTTCGTAACTTTGCACCCAAATGTGCTAAAGAATACGACTTATGGCAG
This sequence comes from uncultured Prevotella sp., assembly GCA_905234355.1. Classification (GTDB taxonomy): domain Bacteria; phylum Bacteroidota; class Bacteroidia; order Bacteroidales; family Bacteroidaceae; genus Prevotella. The sequence continues at coordinate 728 of CAJOHP010000118.1, forward strand.
TAGCAGACCTCATCAACGGCGACAAGCAGGAGCGCCAGTTCTCCTTTGAAGTGCTTCCCCCACTGAAGGGTACGGGCACCGACCGGCTGTTTGCCGACATAGGCAAGCTGTGCGAGCTGTCGCCTGCCTTCATCAACATCACGACCCACCACAGCGAATACGTCTACAAGGAGGTGGCCGACGGACGCTACGAGCGCAGCCGCGTGCGGCGCCGTCCGGGCACCATCGCCGTGGCCGCCGCCATACAGCAGCGCTTCGGCGTGACGGTGCAGCCCCACATCATCTGCAGCGGCGCCACGGTGGAGGACATCGAGTATGAGCTGCTCGACCTGCAGTTCCTCGGCATCACCGACCTGCTGCTTTTGCGTGGCGACAAGGCCAAGGACGACAGCGTGTTCCGTCCCACCCCCGGCGGCCATGCCCACACCACCGACCTCATCCGCCAGGTGCAGCGCTTCAACGACGGCTTCTTTGCCGACGGCTCCCCCATCAGCTGGCGGGGTCCGCGCTTCGACATCGGCGTGGCCTGCTACCCCGAGAAGCACGAGGAGGCGCCCAACATGGAGCGCGACCTGGACTACCTGAAGATGAAGCAGGACCTGGGCGCACAGTATGCCGTGACACAGCTCTTCTACGACAACAGCAAGTTCTTCAGCTTTGTCGAGCAGGCCCGCAGGCGTGGCATCACCATGCCCATCATCCCCGGCATCAAGCCCCTGGCCAAGCTCAGCCAGCTCACGGTGGTGCCGCGCACCTTCCACTGCGACATACCCGAGGCGCTGGCACGCCAGACCGACCTCTGCCAGAGTGACGACGACGCACGCCGCCTGGGCATAGAGTGGACCACCAACCAGTGCCGCGAGCTGTACGAGCATGGCATCTGCGACATACACTTCTACACCATGGGCGCCGTAGACTCGGTGGTAGAGATAGTGAAACGACTAAGGAGCGAGGAGAGCCAATGACATTCCACGACGTGATAGGCCAGGACGACATCAAGGAGCGTCTCGTGCAGATGGTCAGCGAGAACCGTCTGCCCCATGCCATCATGCTCTGCGGTCCGCAGGGTGTGGGCAAGCTGGCCCTGGCCGTGAGCTTCGGCTGCTATCTGCTGGGCGAAGACAGCCCCATGCTGCGCAAGCTGGAGCATCCCGACCTGCACTTCACC
>CAJOHP010000118.1:2027-9493 GCA_905234355.1 uncultured Prevotella sp.
GAACCAACAGGCCATCATCACCGCCGGCGAGAGCGACGAGCTGGTGCGCAAGCTCAGCCTGAAGTCGAGCCAGGGCGGCTACAAGGTGAGCGTCGTCTGGCTGCCCGAGCGCATGAACACGGCCTGTGCCAACAAGCTGCTGAAGCTCATCGAGGAGCCGCCGCAGAAGACGGTCTTCATCCTGGTGTGCGAGGCACCCGACCAGCTGCTCGAGACCATCCGCAGCCGCGTGCAGCGCATCGACGTCAAGGCGCTGCCTGCCCCCACCATCGCACAGGCGCTCACCGAGCGGCAGGGCATCGACGCCGAGTCGGCACAGCGCATCAGCCGCCTCGCCGCAGGCTCGTGGCTCCACGCCCTGCAGGAGCTGCAGGTGGGCACTGAGAACGAGCTCTTCCTCGACCTCTTCATACAGCTCATGCGGCTGGCATATCAGCGCAAGGTGCGCGACCTGAAGAAGTGGAGCGAGACCATGGCTGCCTTCGGACGTGAGAAGCAGAGGCGCTTCCTCGCCTACTTCCTCAGACTGGCAAGGGAAAACTTTATGTTCAACTTCCAGCAGCCCGAGCTCTGCTACATGACGCTGGCCGAAGAGCAGTTTGCCAAAAACTTCGCTCGCTTCGTCAACGAGCACAACATACTGTCCATCACCGACCTGGCCAACCGTGCCTACCGCGACATCGGACAGAATGCCAACGCGAAGATAGTATTCTTCGACTTCGCCCTGCAGATGATTGTGCTGCTCAAGGCGTGACACCCACACCTGCCCTGCTCTTCGCCCTGACGGGGGTGGGGGAGGACTACAGGATAGAAAAGAGGCCTGGACAGGCGCAGGCTTCCACCTTATTATATATATAGAGAGAAAAGACCGAGTCTGACCCCGCCTGTTCAGACTGCTCCCCGCTCGCCGGGGCAAGATAAAAGATGGAGAAAAAGAAAGAACACGAGATACGCACCGGCTGCGACCGCGGCCTGTGCCGTGCTGCCATAGGCCGTCAGGACCGCCAGCTCAACACCTACGACTGGCTGGCCGACGTGCCGGGCAATGCCGAGTCGACCGACCTCGTCGAGGTGCAGTTCAAACACACGCGCAAGGGCTACTACCACAACGTGAACAACCTGCCGCTGAAGAAAGGCGACATCGTGGCCGTCGAGGCCAGCCCGGGCCACGACATCGGTGTGGTGACACTCACCGGCCGCCTGGTGAAGCTGCAGCTGAAGAAGGCCAACCTCAAGTCGGACGACGAGATAAAGCGCGTCTACCGCATGGCACGACAGATAGACATGGACAAGTATCGCGAGGCCAAGGCACGCGAGCACGAGACCATGATAGAGAGCCGCGAGATAGCCAAGGGACTCGGACTGAAGATGAAGATAGGCGACGTGGAGTATCAGGGCGACGGACAGAAGGCCATCTTCTACTACATCGCCGACGAGCGCGTGGACTTCCGCCAGCTCATCAAGGACCTGGCCGCCGCCTTCCACGTGCGCATCGAGATGAAGCAGATAGGTGCCCGCCAGGAGGCAGGACGCATAGGTGGCACAGGACCCTGCGGGCGCGAGCTCTGCTGTGCCACGTGGATGAAGAACTTCGTGTCGGTCTCGACCAGCGCCGCACGCTTCCAGGACATCTCGCTCAACCCCCAGAAGCTCGCTGGCATGTGCGCCAAGCTGAAGTGCTGCCTGAACTACGAGGTCGACGACTACATAGAGCACGGACGCCGACTGCCCAACCGCGACATCGTGCTGCAGACGCAGGACGCCGACTACTACCTCTTCAAGACCGACATCCTCGCGGGCCTGCTCACCTATTCCACCGACAAGCGGCTGGCCGCCAACCTCGAGACCATCAGCGGCGAGCGCGCCAAGGAGGTCATCGAGATGAACAAGCGGGGCGAGAAACCCGAGTCGCTCCAGCCCGACGACGAGCAGAAGGAGCAGAAACCCAACGCCGACCTGCTGGCCGACGGCGACATACACCGTTTCGACAAGGCGAAGAAGAAAAAGAAGAAGAAACCCGCCCCCAAGGATGGCACCGCGGCCAAGGCCCCTCGCGAGGGTGCTGCCGACAAGGCACCCAAGGACAAGGCGCCAAGGGAGAAAGCCCCCAAGGCACCGCGCGACGGCGCCCCTGCCAAGGCACCCAAGCCCGCCGGCAAGCAGCCCAGGCCGCAGCAGGACAAGACCCCTCAAGCCAAGGACAATGAGCCGAAGGAATAGACTGCCGGTCGCCGCACTCCTCGCGCTCCTCCTGGCCACGACGGCCTGCAGGCGCAGCACCGTCTACAGCCACTACGAGCACACACCCATCGCCGGATGGGACAAGAACGAGGTGCAGCACTACAGCACAGCACCGCTGCCCCGCGACGGACGATACCGCGAAGAGGTGGGACTGCGCATCACCGGAGCCTACCCCTTCACCGGGCTCACCCTCATCGTCGAGCAGATGGTGTGGCCGTCGGGCACCACGCGCAGCGACACGCTGTGGTGCAAGCTCATCGACCACGACGGCAATGTGCAGGGAGAGGGCATCAGCTACTATCAGTACGCCTTCCACCTCTGCGACATCGACCTGCTCCGAGGCGACTCCCTCTCCGTGAGCATACGCCACAACATGAAGCGCGAGATGCTGCCCGGCATCAGCGACGTGGGACTCACCCTGACACGACTGGAGGAATGACGCCCCCCCCCGAAAAAAATAATACACTAACCCTTTAACACCCACACATGTCATGGAAATAGAACCTCTCTACATCGTCATTGCAGCAGCCGTCGTACTGCTCTTCGTGTTTATCTTCATCAGCTATGTCAAGGCACCGCCCTCGTTTGCCTACATCATCTCCGGACTCTCCAAGGAGCCGCGTGTGCTCATCGGCTCCGGCGGCTTCCGCATACCATTCTTCGAGCGCATGGACCGCGTCTACCTCGGACAGATCACCGTAGACATCAAGACCGAGGAGAGCGTGCCCACCAACGACTTCATCAATGTCGACGTGGACGCCGTGGCCAAGATACGCGTCACCCCCAACAGCGAGGGCACACGGCTCGCCGCCAAGAACTTCCTCAACATGACGCCCGACGAGATAGCCCAGCAGCTGCAGGACTCGCTGCAGGGCAACATGCGCGAAATCATCGGCACGCTCGACCTGCGGTCGCTCAACACCGACCGCGACGGCTTCTCCGACCAGGTCATGGCCAAGGCATCGCCCGACATGGCCAAGCTGGGCATCGACATCATCTCGTGCAACATACAGAACGTGACCGACCGTGAGGGACTCATCAAGGACCTGGGTGCCGACAACACGGCGAAAATCAAGAAAGACGCCGCCATCAACCGAGCCGTGGCCGAGCGCGACGTGAAGATAGAGGTGTCGAAGGCCGACAAGGAGTCCAACGACGCCCGTGTGGATGCCGACACCGCCATCGCCGTGAAGATCAACGAGCTGGCCCTGCGCCGCGCTGCACTGAAGAAGGAGGCCGACACTGCCCAGGCCGACGCCGACGCCGCCTACGCCATACAGCAGCAGGAACAGCAGAAGACCATCAACGTGAAGACCGTCGAGGCCGAGATTGAGAAGACCAAGCGCGAGCAGATCCTTTCCCGCGAGCAGATAGAAATCAAGCAGAACCAGCTGGCCGCCGAGATAGAGAAGAAGGCCGACGCCGACAAGTACAAGGTGGAGAAAGACGCCGCCGCCGACCTGGAGCAGCGCAAGCGCGTGGCCGAGGCACAGAAGTATGAGGCCGAGCAGCGCGCACTGGCACAGAATGCCGAGAGCGACGCCGTGCGCTACCGCCTGGAGCAGGAGGCTGCAGGCATCAAGGCCAAAGGCGAGGCCGAGGCTTACGCCATACAGAAGAAGGGCGAGGCCGAGGCACTGGCCATGGACAAGAAGGCCGAGGCATACAAGAAATACAACAATGCCGCCGTGCTCCAGATGATGATCGAGGTGCTGCCGCAGGTCGTGGAGAACGTGGCCAAGCCCATCTCCTCCATCAAGGACGTGAGCATCTACAGCGGAAGCGCCGACGGCTCCGGCATCACCGCCATGAGCGGAGGCGTGCCCGTGGCCATACGCCAGGCCTTCGATGTGCTCAAGAGCGCCACAGGCGTAGACATGGCCGACATCATGCGCGCAGGAACCATCGATGCCAAGGTCAACCGTAACATCAGCCTCAACGACGAGGCACGGCAGGCCTTCGACAACATCACGAAAGAATAAGGACCGTGCCCGCCTCCGACCTCCTCTCCCACATACGCGAAGGACGCACGATGACGCAGAGCGAGAAGCTCCGCCTCATCGTGAGCCTGTCCGTGCCCTCCATCCTGGCTCAGATTTCGGCCACGGTCATGTTCTTTATCGACGCCTCAATGGTGGGACATCTCGGTGCACGCGCCTCGGCCGCCATCGGACTGGTGGAGACCACCGGATGGCTCATGGGCGGACTGGCCTCGGCAGCCAACATGGGGTTCTCCGTGCAGGTGGCCCACCACATTGGGGCGGGCCACTTCGAGGCGGCACGCCGCGTGCTCAGGCAGTCGCTCGTATGCTGCATGGTGTGGGGGCTCCTCATGGCCGTCGTCGGGCTCGCCATAGCATGGCCGCTGCCCTACTGGCTCGGTGGCAGCGACGACATCGCACCCGACGCCTCGCTCTACTTCGCCATCATCGCCCTCTGCGGCATCTTCTTCCAGATGGAGGGCCTCGCAGGCTCCATGCTGAAGTGCTCGGGTAACATGAAGATACCGTCGGCACTCAACATCCTGATGTGTGTCATGGACGTGGCGTTCAACTTCTTCTTCATCTACCAGCTCCGCCTGGGCGTCATGGGTGCTGCCATCGGCACTGGTCTGGCCGAGCTGGTCACCTGCCTGCTCATGCTCTATTTCCTGCTGTGGCGCAGCGACATGCTGGGCATCTTCCGCCGCAGCAGCACGTCGGCCGCCCCGGCGCCGGCCCGCCACTCCTTCCGTCCTACACCCGACGTGGTGCGCACGGCCTGCAAGATAGGGGCGCCCATGGGGCTGCAGCACGTGCTCATGGGGTCGGCACAGATCGTGAGCACACTCATCGTGGCACCATTGGGCACCGTGGCCATCGCCGCCCACTCGCTGGCCATCACCGTCGAGAGCCTGTGCTACATGCCGGGCTACGGCATCGCCGAGGCTGCCACCACGCTGGTGGGACAGAGCATCGGTGCCGGGCAGAAAGTGCTCACACGCTCGTTTGCCCACCTCTCCGTGGCGCTCGGCATCGGCGTGATGACCCTCATGGGACTGCTCATGTGGGTGTTTGCACCCGAGCTCATGGCCGTCATGTCGCCCGTCGAGGAGATCATCGCCCTGGGCACCGACGTGCTGCGCATCGAGGCGTGGGCCGAGCCCATGTTTGCGGCGGCCATCGTGGCCAACGGCGTCTTCATAGGCGCGGGCAGCACGCTCGTGCCGGCCATCATGAGCCTCTGCTCCATGTGGGGCGTGAGGCTCACCCTGGCAGCATGGCTCGCTCCACGCTACGGCCTGCGGGGCGTGTGGACGGCCATGGCCATCGAGCTCACTCTCAGGGGAATCGCCTTCCTCTCACGCATGCACTGGAGCAAGTCCTACCTCGCGGCGATGCCCCGGGCGAAGTGATGCTGCACTCCATTGGCAGCGAGGGGGATAAGCCTTGGTGCTCGTCTAGGGGGTAAACTGTGACCAATGGAGCCTTCTCTCCGTGTCTCGCCCGATTCATCCACATATTATATTATTGAGTCCACTTGAAAAAGTCGCCTACACCATCGAATGCCATCGCGTAGCCACTCCCCTCCCTTCAAGGGGAGGGGTGCCCGAAGGGCGGGGTGGGGTCTGTAATGTTTTGGAAATGAGGATATACTGACCCCACCCCCAACCCCTCCCCTACAAGGGAGGGGAGTGCCATGCGGTCTGTTTCGCTACTGTTTTGCCGTAGTGCAGACTTTTTCAAGTGGACTCATAGCTCAGAAATCTGCCAAAGCGAATTAATAGAACCCACCTTCAGTCATTTTTGTAAATTTTGAGCGAAGCGACCCAAGCAAGGAAATACACTCCCCAAGGCTATTTGGTTGCTCCGCTCAAAATTTGTTTTTAAAAGAATTATAAGAAAATGTGCATGGCGTTGTGTGCTGCTTTGCCAGTTTCGTCGGTTCATGGTTTCAGCCATCTGTCGAGCCAGTTGAAGAATGTGCGCTGCCAGAGCACGCCGTTCTGTGGCTTGAGCACCCAGTGGTTCTCGTCGGGGAAGATGAGCAGCTGTGCCTCTATGCCTCGCATGCGTGCCGCGTTGAAGGCCGACATGCCTTGTGTGGCATTGATGCGATAGTCTTTCTCGCCGTGTATGCAGAGTATGGGCGTGTCCCATTTGTCGACGAACAGGTGTGGCGAGTTTCTGTATGTGCGGTCGGCGCGCGGCGTGCGGTCTTTGTTCCAGTAGGCATCGTCGTACTCCCAGTTGGAGAACCAGTTTTCCTCGGTTTCCGTGTACATAGCTTCGAGGTTGAAGGCGCCGTCGTGGGCGATGAATGCCTTGAAGCGTCCCTCGTGGTGGCCGGCCAGATAGTAGACCGAAAATCCGCCGAACGAGGCTCCTACGGCTCCCATGTGGTCGCGGTCGACGTAGGGCAGGTTCTCTGCTGCGTCGTCGATGGCCGTGAGGTAGTCCTTCATGCATTGTCCGGTCCAGTCGCCCGAGATTTGCTCCAGCCACTGCTGACCGAATCCGGGTAGTCCGCGTCGGTTGGGTGCCACGATGACGTAGCCCTGCGAAGCCATGATGAAGAAATTCCAGCGGTAGCTCCAGAACTGACTGACGGGCGACTGCGGTCCGCCTTCGCAGAAGAGTAGGGTGGGGTACTTCTTTGTCTCGTCGAAGTTAGGCGGCAGCACTACCCAGTAGAGCATGTCCTTGCCGTCGGTGGTCTTCACCCAGCGCTGTTGCACCTTGGGCTTGTCCAGCTGGTCGAGAATATGCTTGTTCTCGTTGGTCAGCTGTGCTACAAGGGTCTTCCCGGGCTTTTTCGAGTTGGGCGTCACCACGTAAAGATCGGCCGGAGCCAGGTAGGAGTGGCGCTCCACGAGCAGTTGCTTCTTGTTGTTCATCATCTGCAGGCTGCCGAAGTCGGTCCATGTGTCGGTCAGCTGTTTCACCTCTCCTTTCCAGTTGATGCTGTAGAGGTTTTCGGTAGCGTGCCATACACCGATGAAATAAATCAGGGCGTCCTTCGCGTCGCTCCAGCAGAAATCATCTACATGGGAGTCGAAGCTCTCCGTCAGATACTTCTTGGTGCCTGCAGTCAGGTCGTAACAGCAGAGTCGCTGCCGGTCGCTCTCATAGCCGTCGCGCTCCATCGAGAGCCAGGCTACGTAGCGTCCGTCGGGCGAGAACTTGGGGTTCTGGTCATAGCCTACGTTGTTGTCGAGATTGGCTCCGTCGTTGACGGCCTGGTAT
>CAJOHP010000119.1:0-7446 GCA_905234355.1 uncultured Prevotella sp.
GGTGCCCGGCACGAAGTAGGCCTCGCTGTGCCTGGGCACGGGAGCGTCGGCCCACCAGTACCATGGCGAGACGCCCAGCTGCCGGCTGAGCTCATAGACGCCGTAGATGGTGCCGCGGCGGTCGCTGCCCGCAATGACGATCTGGCCGCCCACGGCAGTGATGACATACTTCTCGCGCTTGCCCTTGAGGTCGGGCAGCTTCAGCCGGTCGATGGCGGGGTTGCTGCCCAGGGTGCCGATGAGTATGATGGGCTGACCGGCCTCAAGGGTGGCGTGCAGACCCACGCGCTGGAAGTCGGCCACGAGGTTGCCGACGGCTATCTGCACCCCCTCGTCTTCCTGCTGGCTATAGCTCAGCACGGCATGGTCGAGCGCCACGGCACCGGGCTGCGGGGTGAAGGTGATGAACTGTTCGGCGGCCTGCACGGCAAAGAGCGATGCCCAGGCCAGTACAAAGGATAGTATTCCACGCATAACTGTGAGCTTATGAATAAGTTTGGGAAATCGAAGAAGGCTACTGCACGACGACCAGGCCGCCGTTGGTGGGTATCTCTACGCGTAGCGTCTTCTTCTTCGTGAGCTTGGCCGCAGAGACCTGGCCGTTCAGGTAGAGCTGTGCGCTGCCCTCGCTGAGCATGGGCAGGTCGAGCGTCAGCTTCATGGGCTGTGCCGTGGCATTGACTCCGGCTACATACCACTTGTCGGCATGCCTGCGGGCCAAGACGACGTATCGCCCGGGATAGCCGTCGATGAATCGCAGCTCGTCCCATGTGGTGGGCACCTGCTTCATGAAGTCGACGGCCCAGGCGGGAGCGTCGGTCAGATTGTTGGGAGCGAGGGCGAAGTGCTGCACGCTGCTCTGGAAGAGCACGGCCGTGGCCAGGGCATAGACGTCGGTGGTGCGCCGCTGCGAGCCGCGGTTGTTGCCGGCGCTGTAGTACTTGTTGAGTGCCGATCCGCCGAAGTCCATCGAGCCCACCACGTTGCGCGTGAAGGGATACATCGTGCCGCAGTCGCGTGCCTCGTTGTCGCAGAAGCCCTGGGAGAAGTGCAGGTTCTCGCTTGCCAGGATGGCCTCCGAGGCCACGTAGTTGGGATACATGCGCTCCCAGCCTCGTGGCAGTGTGCACCCGTGGAAGATGACCATCAGTCCGGCATCGTTGGCATCGCTGAGTATGTCTTCATAGAGCTTCATCATCGGCTGCTTGTCGCCTCCGAAGAAGTCGACCTTGATGCCCAGTATGCCCACCTCCTTCATCCAGCGCATCTCCTGCTTGCGCCGTGTGGCGTTGTCCATGATGCCCTTTGGCGACTGCGGGGCGTCGTTCCACGCTCCGTTGGAGTTGTACCAGAGGTATAGTCCCACGCCCTTGGTGCGAGCATAGCGGGCCAGCTCGGCTATGCGGTCTCGGCCTATCTGCACGTCCCACAGGGCGTCGATGAGCACGGAGCGATAGCCCATCTGGGCAGAGAAGTCGATGTAGCGCCGCTGCTCGTCGTAGTTGCAGCTGGCGTCCATGCCGATGATCCACGACCAGGAGCCCTTGCCGTAGTCATACTGCCGCGACGCCTCATACTTAGGTTGCACGAGGTCCCAGGGCACGGTGGTCTCGACAATATTCTTCAGCGGCCCCACAGTGATGGTGCGCCAGGGCGTAGTGCCCGGCAGTGCCATCTGCACCGAAGTGGGGCCCCATCCGTTGTTCTCGCCCTCCTGCGGGAATCCTATCTGGTAGCATCCTCCCGACTGGCCGAGCAGACGGCACCCCACGTAGGAGCCGTCGGTGCCGGTCTCGCTGACGAGCAGCCAGAGCGGCGTCTCGCCCTGCCTGGACTGCTTGGATGGGGCCTGAGCCTGTGGCACACGGAACAAGCAGGGGAAGGTGTAGCCATTGCCCCATCCGTTCTGTCCCACCGGCTGGTCTATGCCGTAGGTGGTCTCGTAGCTGGGTGCCGTGCGGGCAAAGCCGGTCATCGGCTTGCTCTGCGGAGCGAGGAAGCCGGTGGCTGCGGCAGGCAGCTGAAACTGGGTGAGCTCGCCGGTGACGACGCAGCTGCGCGTGTCACGACGGGGCAGTAGCGTATAGCGGAAGGCCACGTCGCGGTTGCTCACGCGGAAGGTGACGTCCATCACATGCTGGCCTTCACGTGCATACTCGGCCACCAGCTGGCGGGCCTCATACTTCACATGGCGCTGCTTGATGGTGCTCAGTTCATACTCGTCGCTCACGTCGGTGGTGGTCACCTTGCCTTGGGACAGACCGTGGCCATAGTCGCCCACGTTGGTAGTCAGTCCGAGCGCCGAGGGCGCTACGACCACCTGTCCGTCGTAGCTCACCTGGTAGCAGGGACTGCCGTCACGCATAAGGAGTTCGACAGCTATGCGCCCGTCGGGGCTGGTCACCACGTCTGCACTCCATACTGAGGACGAGCTCAGACAGGCACAGCAGCACAATACAATCAGTTTTCTCATTTCGTTTATTTTATGGATCATTAGACAATAACTTGTTACGTCAGGACACGCTTCATATCTCAAAGGGCACGCGCGAGCCCAGGTCTTCGTCGCGCGAGCTGGTGCCGATGAGCAGCTCATACTTGCCGGGCTTGATGCGCATGGTGTTGGTCTCAGGGTCGAAGAACTCAAAGGACTGTGGCGAGAGCGTCAGGCGCGCCGTGACGTGCTGTCCGGCTTTCAGCTCCACCCGCTGGAATGCCCGCAGCGACTTGAGCGGACCGTCGGGGTCTTGCAGGTTGCGTATGTAGACCTGGAGCACCTCGGTACCGTCGCGCTGTCCGGTGTTGGCCACAGGAACATCGACCAACAGGCGGTCGTCGTCCTTTGTAGCCGTCGCCTGGCCTATGCTGAACGTGGTGTAGCTCAGACCGTAGCCGAAGGCGAAGAGCGGGTCGGCGAAGTAGCGGTAGGTGCGCCCACGCATGGAGTAGTCTTCATAGTCGGGCAGCTGTGCGTCGCTGCGATAGAACGTCACGGGCAGCTTGCCCGATGGGCAGACGTCGCCAAAGAGCACGTCGGCCACGGCCGTGCCGCCCTCCTGTCCCGGATACCACACCTGCAGGATGGCGTCGCAGCTCTCTGTCTCGGGCGTCAGGGCTATGGCCGAGCCAGAGCAGCATACGAAGATGACGGTCTTGCCAGCAGCCTTCAGTGCCCGCAGGAAGTCGCGCTGCACACGCGGCAGCTCTATCGACGTGCGGTCGCCGCCCTTGAAGCCCTCGGCATCGACGGGCATCTCCTCACCCTCAAGTGCAGGAGAGATGCCGCCCACGAAGACCACCTTGTCGATGTCCTTCAGCTGACTGATGACGGTCTGATAGTCGATGGGATGCTCGCGCGACACATTGATCTTCATGTCGGCATTGTAGGTAGGCACATGAGCAAAGCGCACCTCTATCTGATACTGCTGTCCGGCCTCGGCCTGGATGACATGGCGCGTGGGCGTGGTGCGCCAGATGCGGTGGCGGGCTTTGCGCTCGCCGTTGATGTAGACCTCAAACTGCCCGCATGCCTCGACGCTGAGCACATACTCGCCTGCCTCCTTGGGCTGGAAGGTCGTCTCATACTTTGCCGAGAAGTCCTCAAGGTTGACGCCCGGAGCAAAGTTGTGCATGCCGGCCGTGGTCACGGCCAGCGGCGTGGTGTACTGCTGCGTGGTGACGGGGCGTCCCTCCATCTTGCGATTGTTCCAGAAGGTGCCCTTCATGCCCTTCTTGCCGTCGGCCGTGCACCACGATGCCAGCAGGCACTCCTGCACCTTGTCGTAGGTAAGGTCGCAGCCGGGGGCATAGTACAGATTCTTCTGCTTGGCACGTATGCCATCGAGGATGGTCACAGTGTGGGTGGGCATGCCGTTGTAGTTGCCCCACATCATCGGTGCGTTGTCGGCATTGGGCCCGATGACGGCTATCTTCCCGGCACCCCGCTTCAGGGGGAGCACCGTCGCCCCACCCTGCCCCGCAGACTTATTCTGCAGCAGCACGATGGTCTGCCGCGCCATGTCGAGCGAGAGACGCCGGTGGGCAGGACTGTCCATCACGGAGTAAGGTATCTTCGACCACTCCACGAGCGAGGGGTCGTCCATCTCGCCCAGGTCGAAACGTCCCTCAAGCAGCCGGACCACATGCTTGTCTACCTCCTGCTCGGTGATGAAGCCACGGCGCACAGCCTCGGGTATGCTCTTGTAGGCATAGCCGTAGCCGCACTCCACGTCGGTGCCGGCCAGGGTGGCCTTGGCCGAGGCATGGGCGGCATCGGTCGAGGTCTTGTGAGACGTGTAGAAGTCGGAGATGGCACCGCAGTCGCTCACCACCAGGTACTGGAATCCCCACTCGTCACGCAGTATCTGCTGCAGGAGTCGCTGCGAACCGCAGCAGGGGTCGTCGTCCAGCCGCTGATAGGCGCACATCACCTCGCGCACCTGTCCCTGCTGCACCAGCAGCTTGAAGGCGGGCATATAGGTCTCCCACAGGTCGCGAGGCTCCACGGTGGTGAGGTTGGCCGTGTGGCGGGTGTACTCAGGGCCGCTGTGCACGGCATAGTGCTTGGCACAGGCCCACAGCTTGCGATACTTCGACTCTTCCGGACCCTGCAGGCCGCGGACGACGGCCAGGCCCATGCGTCCCGTCAGATAGGGGTCTTCGCCGTAGGTCTCCTGCCCACGGCCCCAGCGCGGGTCGCGGAAGATGTTCACGTTGGGTGTCCACACAGAGAGGCTGTGGAACTTCTCGTCCTCGCCTTTCAGGTCGTGCATACGATGATTGTACTGTGCGCGAAACTCCGTGCTGGCCACGTCGAAGGCTTTCTGCACCAGGCCGTCGTTGAACGAGGCCGCCATGCCTACCGGCTCGGGGAAGACGGTCACGCCCCCCATGTTGGCAGCACCGTGCAGAGCCTCGCTCCACCAGAAAAACTTCTTGATGCCCAGGCGCGGGATGGCCGGACTCTCGTCGAGCATGAGCATGGCTTTCTCATCCAGGGTGAGACGAGAGCAGAGGTCTACGGCACGCTCATGTGCCGACAGGTTGGGGTTCTGATAGGGTTGCTGTGCCGAAAGGCTCCCGCAGCAGAGGGTGCTGAAGAGCATCGACAGGAAGAAGACAGAGTGTTTCATAATGCTTGTTGGTATTTTGCTACAAAATTACGAAGAAAGCGCCACACGGGCTTATCTATTTGTTGCACGTGCTTTGCGCCATGTCGCAAAAGCCCGATTCTACAGGGAGAAACGAAGGCTGAATGAAAAATAATTGCTAATTTTGCAGTCAGTAACGAAAACCAACCGGACCACCCGCTTATGAAGCATTTACTCACCACGCTGATCCTGGCACTGCCCCTCATGGCGGCAGCGCAAAACCCCATAGTGCACAACCAGTTTGCAGCCGACCCTACCGCGCGCGTATTTAATAATAAGGTGTACCTCTACCCCTCCCACGACATCCCTGCACCCGACGCCTATGAGCGCAAAGACTGGTTCTGCATGGCCGACTACCACGTCTTCTCCTCCGACAACCTCATCGACTGGACCGACCACGGCATGATCATCACCCAGGAGAACGTGCCCTGGGGCAAGCCCGATGCCTACTCGATGTGGGCTCCCGACTGCGTGGCGAAGGACGGCAAGTACTACTTCTACTTCCCCAATGCCCCGCGCCAGGGGCGTGGCTTTGCCATTGGTGTGGCCACAGCCACCCGGCCCGAGGGTCCCTTCACCCTCGAGCCGGAGCCCATCAAGGGCGTCATGGGCATTGACCCCTGCGTGCTTGTCGACGACGACGGCCAGGCCTACATCTACTGGAGCGGCATGGGACTGCGCGGTGCCCGGCTGAAAGGCAACATGAAGGAGCTGGACGGCGAGGGCATACAGATGGAAGGACTGCCCGAAGGATTCAAGGAGGGTCCCTTCGTCTTTCGCCGAGGCGACTGGTACTACCTCTCCTTCCCCTGGGTGCGTGGCGACAGAACGGGCGGCAAGAACCCTACCGAGACGCTGGCCTACGCCATGGCCAAATCGCCACTGGGGCCGTGGGACTTCAAGGGCATCATCATGGCCGAGCACGCCAACCACTGCTGGACCAACCATCACAGCATCGTGGAGTATCGCGGAGCATGGTACCTGTTCTATCATCACAACGACTACTCACCCGCGTTCGACAAGCTGCGCTCACCCCATATAGACCGTCTCTTCTTCCAAGCCGACGGCACCATCAAGGAGGTGCGCCCCACCCTGCGCGGCGTGGGCACCATGCCGGCCACCCATCGCATCGAGGCAGACCGCTACACGGCCAACGGCCCAACGGCCGACAGTATCGCGGCATTCAACGACCCGTCCAATCCCTTCCTCGGCTGGCACGCCACACTGACCAAGAGCGGAGCGTGGCTCACCTTTGCCGACGTGGACTACGGCATGCTCACCGGCGATGCCTATGCCGTGGCCAAAGTGCGGGCCGACCAGAACAGTGTGCTCACCCTGCGCGAGGAAAGTGCCAAAGGACGCATCATCGCACGCATAGACGTCAAGGTGGAGGCCACAGGACAGCTGCGGCGCGACCAGCGGGGCCGCTGGATCACCGTCACGGCGCCACTCACGGCGCTGCCCAAAGCGACGGGAACCCTCTGCATCGCCTCGGAGACCGACGGGCCTGTGAGCATAGACTGGGTGCAGTTCAAGAACCGCGAGCACTACTTCACGCCCGCAGCCGCCGGCCAGGCACAGGCGCTGCCCGACAGCGACGGATTCATCCGTCGATGGACTGTGCTCGAACCTATTCCGCAGGACATACGCTCCAATGTGGTATTCACCGACACATGGCTGCGCCAGACGTTTGCAAAGACATGGTTCAAGGACCAGGCCGTCATGGTGCCCCGTGACGGGCAGAAGACCAAAGCCGATGGCAAGAACCTCACGTGGCACGCCTTGGACAGCGAGCACTACAACCTGAAGCTCTTCCGATTCGCCGAGCGCTGGGGACAGCAGGCCTACGGCAACCTGTTCTGGCTCGTCACCGTCATTGACAGCCCCGAAGAGATGACCGGCGTGCGACTCGCAGCAGGCAGCAACGGCGCCTCGATGTGGTGGCTCAACGGCGAGGAGGTGCTGCTGCTCAGCGGCGACCGGCGAATGGTGCGCGACGACGGCGTCTCGCCACGCCTCACGCTGAAGAAAGGACGCAACGTGCTGCGCTGTGCCGTCATCAACGGCCCCGGCATGAGCGACCTCTGCGCACGCTTCATCGACGGCAACGGAATGCCCGTGAGAAACTACACCATCAACAAGTAACAGATAAAGGAAAACAGCAATGAGACATACAAGAATAAGCAGCTCGCTCATCATTGCCCTCATGACCGCCAGCCCCATGTCGGCACAAGTGGGCACACCCTACATACACGACCCGTCGACCATCGCCGCGTGCGACGGCAAGTACTACACCTAC
>CAJOHP010000119.1:7572-8472 GCA_905234355.1 uncultured Prevotella sp.
ATAGGCGACCGCTACCTCTGCATCTACGGCGCCACGGGCGGCGGACTGGGCGGCGGGCACAACGGCCGCATACTCACCATGTGGAACAAGACACTCGACCCCACGTCGCCCCTCTTCCGGTGGACCACAGCCATAGAAGTAGCAGCAAGCGACGGCATGGAAGACTGCGACGCCATAGACCCCTCGCTGCTGCTCGACCCCGCCACGGGGCGGCTATGGGTGAGCTACGGCACCTATTTCGGCAACATACGACTCATCGAGCTCGACCCCGCCACGGGCGAGCGCGTGGCCGGCAATGAGGAGAAGGACATCGCCATAGACTGTGAAGCCACCGACCTCATCTGCCGCGACGGCTGGTACTATCTGCTCGGCACCCACGGCACATGCTGCGACGGTGTGAACAGCACCTACAACATCGTGGTGGGGCGCGCCCGCTCCGTCGAGGGGCCCTATCTTGACAACGTGGGGCGCGACATGCTGCAGGGCGGAGGACGCATGGTCATCGCCGCAGGCAACCGTAAGACAGGGCCGGGGCACTTCGGACGCACCGTCATCGCCCCAGGCGTGGAGGTGCTCTCATGTCACTACGAGGCCGACTTCGACCAGGGCGGCCGTTCCGTGCTGGCCATCGAGCCACTCGTGTGGCGCAGCGGATGGCCCGTCGCCGGACAGCGCATCAAGGCCGGCACCTACGAGATAGAAAGCGAACGGCGCGGCTATGCTCTGGAACTGGCCGTAGACTTCGTGCGCATGAAGCAGGAACGGCAGAGCTGGTTCAACCGTGAGCAGATGCAGCAGCCTCCACAGCCCGTGGCCTGCCAGACGCTGGCCGACGTCACCGGCCGGAGGATCGAAACCATCGACAACCCCCAGTCGGCAGGCGCGGCCGGAGCCGCGCTT
>CAJOHP010000120.1 GCA_905234355.1 uncultured Prevotella sp.
GCTCGATGATGCGCAGCACCTCGTCGCGCCACGGCTCCTGACTGCCGGCCACCGCCTCATAGAGGGCGTCCCAGCGTGCAGCCTCGTTGTGCACCACGATAGAGCCGATGCGACCGGGCAGGCGCCGTTGCACGAGCATGCGGATGGCACGGCCGCGGTTTTCGCCCAGCCAGCGGTTGTGGGCGGCAGTACCCTCGGGCGAGGCCCCGGAGTAGATGTCGAGATGGAGCTGTGAGGCGGGGATGCCGGCGTAGCGTGTCATAAAGTTGTCAAAGAACGTGTCCCACCTGCGCTGGTTGTCGGCAAAGGCCAGGTCAACGCGCACACTGTCCAGCCGGAAGCGTATGGAGAGCGTGTCAGACCATGCTCGACCAGCGTCGTTCTGGGCTGTGGCCGATGCAGGACAGAGCATCAGCAGTACGAGTAGCACAAAGGCAGGCATCCAGATGTTCACTATACGGCGTTAGAGTGATAGGCTGATGGTCTGCATGTCGTCGTCCATCCTGACGGTCTTGGTGAAGGTGAAGACGCGCTGTGTGGCGGCATGGTAGTACTTCAGGGTGACGACCTCGTCGGTCTGCTGTCCCAAGACCTGCAGATAGAGCGTCTCGCTCAGGAGGAGGTCGTCATCGAGTGTGCAGGTGCCTCGGCACTCATCGGCCACAAAGGCTGCGATGCGGTCGCCAGCGGCAGGCACCACGCCAGAGGCGTCGGTGGTGGTGAGGTTGATGCCGTAGGTGGTTCGCACGGGATACTTCTCGGCGCCCAGAGTGAACTGCGGCGTGAGGCGGGGTGTCTCGTCGTACATGCCGAAGCTGACCTGCTCATAGCTGGTGAAGACCTGCTGCAGCTGGGTGCTGTAGTACTGCAGGGTGATGCTCTGAGCGTCGTCGGCGGCCTTGTTGCTATACACCTTGATAAGGTACTCGGTGGGCCCCTCTTCGTCTTCTTCAGGTCCGATGGCGATGGAGGGATAGGCCAGTCCGCACACCTCACCGTCGATGAGCACAGCCATCAGGTCGGTGGCTGCAGCCGTTTGGTACAGGACGTCTTCCAACTGTACGATGATGACCGTCCAGTACTCATAGTCGCTTGCCTCGGGCATCGTCCAGTCGGGCTGTGGCTGGTTGTACTGCCAGCTGATTTGCCATGCCGGCTCGCCGGTCACCGTCTCCACGGTGTAGGGCAGCGGCTCGTGGGCTGTGCTGTCGGTCTGCTCGGCAGCGGGCGTGGCCCCACTGCCGGTCGTGGCGTCGTCGCCGTCGCTGCCGCAAGCCCCGAGGACGAAGCCTGACAGCAGGACGGCGGCGGAATACAGAAGCTTATGTTTCATTTTTATCTACTTACTATTTACTACTTATTATTTCACGACCACTTTCTTTCCGTTGAAGATGTAGAGTCCCTTTTTGGCCGGTTTCTTCGGCAGTGGCATGCCGCTGATAGTGTACCATGCGGAGGGGGCATAGTCAGCAGCCGTGAAGCTGATGGCCGTGGGTTCGTCGGGACTTCCCACCACGCCGTTGGTCTTGAAGGCCATGACGGGTGGCGTCTGTGCGATGAGTTCGTCGCCACGCTCGATGGCAAACCAGATGTTCTTGCCGGTAGCCGCCGTGACATGCGTCTCGTCGCCGGCGATGCTCAGGAAGAAGAGCGGTGCAGGGGCGTCGCCCTCGGTGTCCTGACTGACGAGGGCTTCGCCCACCACCTCGCCGTTGCTGTAGGCCACGAGCTTGTCGCCCGGCTCGAGGCCGACGCCCTGCACGGTGGCCGAGAGGCTCATGGTGCTGCAATGGCGGGTGCGTGAGCGGTAGTAGGCAGATCCGGTAGTGGCCCACTCGTCGACGAAGGTGCTGCCCGGCTCGTAGTAGGGATAGCGGAAGGTGGTGGTGGTGGTGTCCGTGCGCAGGAACATGTAGCCCTCGCCGGGCTTCAGATACTGCAGGCTGCCGCGCCAGCGCCCCGTGCCGCCCGAGTTGCTGAAGTAGGCAAACTCGTCGTGGCTCTTGATGATGTCGCCTGGCTGGGCTTTGTCGTAGTAGTCGCTCAGCGCCGTCTCGACCGTAAGGTTGATGATGGGTGTGAAGCCTATGCCGTTCCATCCACTCTTCAGTGTGACGGTGCGCAGGGCTTCGTCCTTGATGATGCCGCCTGCTATGGGGAACTGTATGGGGCTTTGCACTTTGATGGCGTAAGCCTTGGTGGGCGAGAGCTGCAGGTTGCTGACCGTGGCCGAAGCGCGGAATCGCTTGCCGTTGTAGTAGAGCGTGAGGTTGCTGTTGAGGTCGGTCAGCAGGTCATTGACCTGCCAGGGCAGTCCCTGTAGCAGATTGTTCATGTCGAGCAGCTTGTCGCTGGCCACGTTGAACGATATCCAGTTCCAGCCCTCATGCAGGTCGAATACCTGGACAAAGCTGCTGCCGCCCTCGAGACGCACTGGTTTGTCGGTGCCCATGACGGCCGAACGGTGGAAGGTGACGGAGGGCTGTCCGTCGGCGGTCAGCATGAGCTGGTTGCCGGTGGAGAACTGCCAGAGCTTGAAGTAGAGTTCACGTCCCTCCAGCTGGTTGTCGTAGATGGTCATGAAGAGATTGCTCTCGCCAGTGAGTG
This sequence comes from uncultured Prevotella sp., assembly GCA_905234355.1. Classification (GTDB taxonomy): domain Bacteria; phylum Bacteroidota; class Bacteroidia; order Bacteroidales; family Bacteroidaceae; genus Prevotella. The sequence continues at coordinate 2,608 of CAJOHP010000120.1, forward strand.
CGGAGTAGCTGATGTTGGCAAAGCCGTGGCACACGTTGTCGCGGTCGAACACGCCGACGATGTCGCGGGGGTCTACGTCTATTTCGCCGTTGATGTAGACCTTGCCGGCCATGTTCATCGTGTATTCAAGGATGTCGCCCGAGATCTCGCCGGCCCACCGCGGCTGGGGAGTCTGCACGGCGAGCGTGAGATAGAGTGGTTCGGCCACACCGTCCTCGTCGACGAGATAGATCACCTCGTCATAGGTGCCCACGTTGAGTCCGGGGTTGACGTCGGCTCTGATGACCAGCGAGGTCTGCGGGCCGATGACGCCGGCATAGGTGTCGAGGGTGAGCCACTTCGGACAGTTCTCGATGGTGAAGTTGTGGCTGGTTGCCGTGCTGTTGACCACGTCGAACCAGATGTTGTCGCCGTAGCCGTAGCTCACGGGGAAGTAGAGCGTGTTGTCGGCCCACTTCAGCAGGCTGCTGGACATGAAGAAGCATGCGGTCTGGGGCGATGCCATGGTGTTGCCGTTCTTGTCCTCTACGTCGCGCACGGTGACGTAGATGTTGCGGCGGTTCAGTCGCGAGATCTGCTCGTCGAGGTTGATGAGCAACTGGTTGCCCTTGCCCACGTAGCTGAATTTCAGGTTTTTCAGCTCTTCGTAGGGCACGACGGGTGCTGCCGTGGTGGCGTCGATCTGAGCCATGACGTCGTCGATAGGGTCGGCAAACAGGTAGTCACGCATCGGTGTCGATGTGAGCTGGCCGGTAGTGGGGTCTGTCTGGTAGCGCACGTTGCCTTCGTCATCGAGATAGACCTTCTTGCTGTAGGGATAGGCCTCGAGGGCAATGTCGTTGTCCTTCTGCCGCTCCTGGCGGTCGAAGCTCAGATAGGTGAGCATGCCGGCCTCGTCGCCGTTGGGGCTTTTCTTGGCAAAGGCCTCAATGAGAGTGGGCGGCAGTGCCTGTGCGAAGAAGCACAGCTCGTCTATGTGTCCCCTGAGGGCGTCGGTCTTGCCGCTCTTGCTTGCTGTGCTGTACTGCGAGCCGCCTATGGCAGGGCAGCCGCCCGAGATGCCGCCGAGACTGTCGGGGGCGAAGGTGGCACGCTGCTTGAGGTCTACGTAGATGTTGGCCACGCTGCGCGAGCGGTTGACGGTCATGGCGTAGTGGTGCCACTCACCGTCGCTGTAGGTGTCGCCCAGATCGTAGGCCGCGCCGTTGGAGCGGTAGAGCAGCTTCTTTTGGTCGAAGCCTATGAAGAACTGGTGAGCGGCGCCCAGGTCTTCCTTCATGCCGCGTCCGTTGGCCACCAGCGTGCCGTAGTCGCCGGCTGTCCGGAACCAGAACATGAGGGTGTAGTCCTGCTCCTGAGTGCGGGTGAGTGCGTCCTGCGTGAGTTCCACGCCCTTGCCGTCGAGCCTGAGCGAGAGTCCGCGCGGCATGGCCCATGTGACGCCCATAAGTGTGGCGTTGGCCCCCTGCGTCTTATCGATGGCCAGGTCGCCCGAGCCTTCGTTCATGGGATAGTAGTCCACGAGGCCCATCTCGTAGCCCGACAGGCGCCGGCCGCCATAGGTGGTGCCCAGGAGTCCGCCGTCCAGTGCGCGATACCACAGGCGTGCCTCCATCATGCGGCCCTCGTAGAAGCGGCTGCGCGTGCGGTCAGTCTCATTGGTGCGTCCGAAGATGAGTGGTCCTGTGCCGTTGTATCCCTCGTTCAGGACAAAGGAACCGATCTCGGTGCCTCCGTTGTAGAGCTTAAGGCTGCCTTTTGCAGAAGCGTCGCTCTCGAGGGTGGTGGCGGGTGCCTTGATGACCATGGCCACCTGTGTGAACATGTCCTTGGCGATGGTGTCCTTGGAGACGAACGTCTGCTCGTCTACTACGGCCTTCAGTTTGAAGTCGGGAGTGAGCCAGAGCTGCAGCTTCTTGCCGTTGGTGCCGTGGGAGAAGAGAGGCATATCGTAGTCGCGCCGTGCAGGCTTGACCATGAGGTCTACGGTGAGGTCCTTGCCGCTGAAGTTGCGCTCGGCCTCGGTCTCGAGGCTGGCGTGGCCGGCAAACTCGAGCGACACCATCTCCGAGACGTTGTCGTTGTTCACCTCGCCCTTCACCTCGAAGTTGGTAATCTGGCTCAGATAGTTGTACTCAATGTCCTCAGAGAAATTGAACACGATGTTCTTCCCGGCCGCGAGGATGCCGTCGTAAGGGTCGGGCGAGCCGAAGAGCTGCGGCCGGCGTGTGTCCTTGATGCCGCTGATGAGCTTCGACGGTGTGGTGAGGAACGAGTTGCCGTTGCGGCAGTAGAGCACGGCGCGCAGGTCGTAGGCCATCTCCATGACGGTGCCCTCGCCGTAGAAGTTGTAGGTGATGTTGCCGTTCTCGGGAATCATCTTGCGCTCGCCGGTGGCCTGTGCCATGAGTTGCTCGTCGGCAAAGAAGGAGCAGAGGTTGGTCCAGCTGCCTTCGCCCAGGTGCGTCTGCTTGTACTGCAGCTCTATGTGGTCGAAGTTGTGCTGGTGCTTGTTGAAGCCGTCGATGGTGACGGGTATGAACCATCCGCGCTTCGCGTCATACTCGGAGTTGGTGTTCATGATCCACTTGTCGCTTGGCACGGAGATGTTGACCGGCCCGGCCTGATGCAGGTAGTGTATGTCGAAGACTACCTCATCGTAGACATGCACCCAGTCTTCATTGTGCGTCAGGCAGAGCTTCAGGCTGTCGTAGTCGAACACGTCGCCGGCATAGACCTCGATGGTCTTCTGAACCAGCTTGCCGGGCTCTATATAGACATCGATGCCACTGCTGTTGAGCGGTGTGCCGTCTACGTAGATCTTGGCTCCGTCAGGATTGCTGGCCTCGTCGAGATAGAGGTTGAGCATGCAGAGCGTACCGCTGATGGCCTCGGGATATTCGCTCTCGTTGGAGAGGTAGACCTTGAAGCGTGCAGGGTCGCCCATGGCCACGCCGCTGATGCTCTGCTTGTCCATCCTCATCTTCGGGTTGACAATCTTCTTGGTGCGCTCGTCGAGCAGGGTGCCCGGACGGTAAGCGATGGTGCGGCGCTCGTCTTCCCATGGGTTGGCTGTGGCACCACCCTTGGTGCGATAGACGAAGCTGCGCGAATAGGCGGTGTTGCCGACGGCGATGCCGCTGCCGAGATGACTGTTGACCTTAGTCACCCATTCATTATAGTTTTTATTGGTATAAACGTCGAAATAGCCGTCAGACTTGTCGACATTTGTCGGTTGCGTCTTTACGCGCAGCACGTCGACATCGAGCAGGCTCTTCGAGGCTGGATCGATGGTGAAGCTCTCCTTGCGGCTGTAGCTGTTGTCGTAGCCGTAGGTGCCCTTGCTGGTGTATTCAGCTACAGGTTTCAGGCTGAAATTGAACTTGAAGCCAGTATAATCGAGTTCCAAATTGTTGCCCCACAGATCATTGCTTGTTTTTGTTCCGAAACTGCCGGTTTTCCCTTGGCTCAACAGCTGGCTTAGTTTCTGGAATGCAGAGGCCACTGCGGGCTGCGAGGCCAGGGTGGCCCCCGCCGTCCATCCACGGTCGTTCTCGTCGAGCCCGTCATCGCCAAAATAGTCGGCGATGGTGAAGGGGTAGTTGATGTTCTCTGAATGCGAGAATTCGGTCTCGAAGGTCTCGGAGTGGGTGAAGCTCGATCCGCCGTCGATGGCATAGTTGGCCACGAGGTCGTAGGCCGTGAGTTTCTCGTACTCGTTAGTGCCGATGATGTCCATCCATGACCTGAGGTTTTCGAATTTGTTGGCCAGTTCGTTGGTATAGTTGGGATTGTTGGCTGGCGTGACAGGCTCGTATTTTATTCCGAAGTCGGGGTCGCTGGCGGGCACCGTCGACCAGTAGACCACCTTGCCCGTGCTGTTGGCCTTGGCCTGTGCCTCGGCTTTCGAGCCGGTGAAGATGAGGTCGAATATCTCCTTCGAGAGCTTCGGCAGCACCTCGTTGACGATGTGGTGCTGCGTGTAGATGAAATGGGAGGTCAGCTGCGGACCGTAGCCCAGCGACTCGTCGCGAACCAGATGGAAGATGCTGTCGTTCTGGTCGCGGCCCTCGGCAATGTGTACGAGTGTGCCGTAACGGTTCTTGCTGGCGCTCCACGAACTCGTTTCAGCCAGGTTGTCGGCATTGCGTCCCAGCATCTGCTGGTACATGCTATTGGGTATGGCACGTATGGTTGACATAGGTGTCACCACCAGGTTCTGCACCAAGCCGATGTAGACGTCGGCATCGGCCCCCACCATGCTTGGTGCAGCGCTCGTAGAGATGTCCTCGTTCAGTTCCATTGTGTAGCTGTATGCCTTCTGGCCCGACCCGCTGAAGATGATGTCGAGGTTGATGAGGTCATACGTCTCGCCGCCGTTGAGCAGACCGTATTCAGTCATGCCAGAGATCAAGCCGGAATAGTTGTCGAACTGCGATCCGAGTCCGAAGCCGATGCTGATGCCCGCCTTGAAATTCATGTCTACCTGGTAGGCAAGCTTCAGCCTCGAGCCTTTCGACAGGGTGGCAGAGCTGCCGCCGCCGGGCGGGTCGCGCAGCACGTCGATGAGCACGGGCTTTCCGGCCGCGATGACATCCTTGGCACCGTTCATGGAGAACATATTCAGTATGTAGCCCTGGAGCGGCTTGGCCTCGTAGGTGACACCGTCTTGCTCGAGGGTCATCGTCACGGTGCGCAGGGCGTCCTTGTCCGTCAGCAGGCGCACGGTCTGTCCGGCCTTCAGCGAGAAGCGACCCCTGCCTTCACTGTCTAAGGGCACGGTCTGACGCGTCAGTCCGTCC
>CAJOHP010000121.1 GCA_905234355.1 uncultured Prevotella sp.
GACGAGGAGCATGCAGAGGCTGTGGTCGACGGCGACCCCGTCTACGTCTACACCACCTGTCTGCCCACCGCTCCCGAGCAGCAGGAAGGCCTGAAGTTCTACACGCTGTCCAGCTCTACCGAGGAGCTGCTGCAGTTTGTCGAGATAGAGGGCGCCCCCCAGGCCAACACACCGTATCTGGTGGCCGTCTCGAGCGACAGCGAGCTGAGCATGAGCATCGGCGAGAACCAGAGCGTGACGCTGAAGAAGGAGGCCGACCACAGCGAAAACATCGGCGCCTACAAGTTTGTGGGCACCACCACCGGCCTGACCAACGCCGAGGCCGCCGCACAGAACGCCTACATCCTGCAGGACGGCAACTGGTGGGGCAAGGTGACCACCGAGGAGTATGAAGCCTACATCCCGCCCTTCCGCGCCTATATCGTGGCCAACAATCCTGCCGTGGCCCCGCAGATGATGAGAGGCGGCTTCGGCAGCCGGACACCCGTCACCACAGCCGTCGGCATGCAGCTGACCGACCGCAACGGCAACACCCGCTACTTCGACCTCAACGGACGCCCCATTACCCGCCCTGCCACTAAGGGCGTGTATGTGACCAACGGAAAGAAAGTGCTCATCAAAAAGTAACAAGGATATGAAGAAAGAATATCTGAAGCCCTCTTCAGCCGTAATCAAGATGGACATTCACCAACACCTGCTCAGATCGAGCGGCGTCAGCGGCCGGTTCGGCGGCAATGCCAAGAAACCAGCCAAAGGACGCAGGAGAGGCCACAGCGACGATGACGACGAGTGGGACGAAGAAGAGGAATGGAACAGCGTGTATTATTAAACACAAAAATGCGGAGAAACCGCGTTTAGGTGTTTTTAACAACAAAAAAAAGCCGATATGTTTGCTCATATCGGCTTTTTTTCGTTACTTTGCACAAGTTACTGTAACTAAAACCAAACAATTATGGCAAACTCAACAGAAAATGCGACTCTCTGTGGTCTGAAGCGCGAAGACTTCCAGACCACTATCAATGGTAAGAAAACCGACCTCTACATCTTGCGCAACCGCAAGGGCTACGAAGTGGCCATCACCAACTATGGTGGGGCCATTTGTGCTATTATGGTGCCCGACAAAGACGGCAACGTGGCCAACGTGATACAAGGTCACGACAACATCCAAAGCGTGATGAGCTCGCCCGAGCCGTTCCTCTCGACGCTCATCGGCCGCTACGGCAACCGCATCTGCAAGGGACAGTTCACCCTCAACGGCAAGGAATACCAGCTGGCCATCAACAACGGGCCCAACGCCCTGCACGGCGGACCCACCGGATTCCACGCCCGCGTGTGGGATGCCAAGCAGATGGGACCGCGCTCGCTGGCACTGCACCGCATCTCGAGCTACGGCGAAGAGGGATTCACCGGCGAGGTGGACATCACCGTAGAGTTCACCTTCACCGACCAGAACGAGCTGGTGCTGGAATACCTCGCCACGTCGAACAAGAAGACCATCGTCAACTTCACTCACCACGGCTTCTTCTGCCTGGCCGGAACAGCCGACCCGACACCCACCATCGACGACCTGGAATGCCAGATCAACGCCGACTTCTACATCCCCATCGACGAGACGTCCATCCCCACCGGCGAGATACGCAAGGTGGAGGGCACACCCTTCGACTTCCGCACGGCCAAGCCCGTGGGCCGCGACATCGACGCCGACGACGAGCAGATACGCAACGGCGCTGGCTACGACCACTGCTTCGTGCTCAACAAGAAGGAGGAGGGCGAGCTGAGCTTCGCAGCCAAGATAAAGGACCCCGCCAGCGGACGCACCATGGAGGTCTACACCACCGAGCCCGGCGTGCAGGTCTACAGCGACAACTGGGCCGACGGATACAAGGGATACCACGGCGCCACCTTCGGACGCCGCTCGGCCATCTGCTTCGAGTGCCAGCACTTCCCCGACACACCCAACCGGCCCTACTTCCCCTCCGTCAGCCTCAAGCCCGGCGAGCGATACAAGCAGAAGACCGTATATAAGTTCGGAGTGGAGTAAAAACAAAAGAAAAAACAGCTAAACGAAATAACGTAAAAACTAATCATGTCACAGAAACAACAACCGAACTATCTGTTCCCGCTAATCATCGTGTTCATCGTGTGCTTCCTCATCGGATTTATCACAACGATGAACAACTCGATGATTGAATTCTGTAAGGAAGCCTTCCACCTGACCGACACACAGGGTCAGCTGGTCAACACCTTCTTCTATGGTGCCTACTTCTTCTCCATCCCGTTTGCCATGATGATGAGCAAGATAGGCTACAAGGCCACGCTCGTGCTGGGTCTGACGGTGGTGGGCATCGGCTTCATCGCCAACAACCTGGGTGTGACCGCAGCGCTGGGCACGACCAGTGTCTACACCGTGTTTCTCTGCTGCATGAGCATCGTGGCCCTGGGCGTGGTGATGCTGCAGCTCGTGGCCAATCCCTACGTCATGGTGCTGGGCAAGCCCGAGAGCGGCGCCTTCCGCATGACGCTGTCGCAGGCCCTGAACTCGGTGGCCACCACCGTGGCCCCCATCTTCATCACCACCGTTATCATCGCCGGCAAGCCCAAACTGCCCGAGAACGTGCCTGGACCCTTCCTCATGCTCGGCATCTTTGCACTGGTCATCGCAGCCATTCTCTTCTTCATCAAGCTGCCCGACCCCGACAAGGACAAGCAGGCCGAAGGGGCTGAGGATGCCTACGACATGTCGCAGTATAAGTCGAGCGTGTTCAAGTACCCGCACGTATGGCTCGGCGCACTGGCCATCGCCATGTATATGGGTCTGGAGATAGGCATCCCCTCGATGCTGCCCGCCTTCTGGAAGGCCAACGACACGCTGCCCGGCAGTGCCACCGACTACCTGCCCCTGTACTGGGGCGGCATGATGGTGGGCCGATTCGTGGGCTCGGCCATCCTGGCCAAGTTTGAGGCCCGCAAGCTGCTCACCGCCTGCCTCATTCTCGGCGCCTGCTGCGTGGGCATCAGCTTCTTCCTGCCAGGCATGGCCGCCGTCTATGCCATGCTCGCGGCCGGACTGTTCCACTCGGTGATGTGGCCCCTCATCTTCAACCTCGGACTGCAGGAGCTCGGCCCCCACACCAAGAACGCATCGGGCATCATCAACATGGGCGTGCTCGGCGGTGCCACACTGCCGCTCGTCATGGGCGCCATCGTCGACAATCCCGCACTGGGCGTAGGCGTGGCCATCATGCTCATGTTCGTCTACTACGCCTACGTGCTCTGGTTCTGCAACTGGGGCTCGAAGATAGGCATCAACGTGAAGTAATGTTTTCCAAACCTTATCATTAATATTTATAACTAAAAACAATTTTATGATCGACATTGAATTTGTAAGAAGCCGTTTCATCAAGCACTTCGACGGCAAGACAGGTAACGTTTATACATCTCCCGGACGCATCAACCTCATCGGCGAGCACACCGACTACAACGGCGGCTTCGTCTTCCCCGGCGCCGTGGACAAGGGCGTGACAGCCGAGATGCGTGCCAACGGCACGGAGGACACGGTGATGGCGTATGCCATCGACCTGAAGGACCGCGTGGACTTCAAGCTGAGCGACCCCGCAGGCCCGAAGGCCTCTTGGGCCCGTTACATCTACGGCATCGCCCTGGAGATGAAGAAGCTGGGCGTGCCTGTGAAGGGCTTCAACATCGCCTTCGCCGGCGACGTGCCCCTGGGCGCCGGCATGTCGTCGTCGGCCGCCATGGAGAGCTGCTTCGCCTGCGGTCTGAACGACATCTTCGGCGAGAACAAGGTGTCGCAGTGGGACATGGTGCTCGCCGGCCAGGCCACCGAGCACAACTACTGCGGCGTGAACTGCGGCATCATGGACCAGTTTGCCTCGGTCTTCGGCAAGGCCGGCTGCCTGATGCGTCTGGACTGCCGCTCGCGTGAGTTTGAGTACTTCCCCTTCAAGCCCGACGGCTACCGCCTCGTGCTGCTCGACAGCGTCGTGAAGCACCAGCTGGCCGGCTCGCCCTACAACGACCGCCGCAACTCGTGCGAGAACGTGGTGAAGCACATCGCCGCCAAGCACCCCGAGGGCAAGTTTGAGACCCTGCGCGACTGCACATGGGAGCAGCTCGAGGAGGTGAAGGACGAGGTGGGTGCCGAGGACTACAGCCGCGCCAAGTTTGTCCTGGGCGAGAAAGACCGCGTGCTGGCCGTGTGCGACGCACTCGTCGAGGGCGACTACGAGAAGGTGGGCGAGATGATGTATAAGACCCACGAGGGCCTGTCGAAGGACTACGAGGTGTCGTGCGAGGAGCTCGACTTCCTCAACGACATCGCCAAAGAGTGTGGCGTCACGGGTTCGCGCATCATGGGCGGCGGCTTTGGTGGCTGCACCATCAACCTGGTGCGCAACGACCTCTACAAGAAGTTCATCGACGACCCAAGAAGCGCTTCAACGAGAAGTACGGCCACGAGCCGAAGGTCTACGATGTGGTCATCGGCGACGGCTCGCGCCGCCTCTGCTAAGCACTTTTGCTATAAAGAAAAAGCCGGCTCCCTTCCTGCAAGGGGGCCGGCTCTTTCTTTTTCTGAGGCCTATAAGCCCTATGAGCCCTATGGGGCCTATGAGTGACTACTTCTTACTTCTTACTTCTCACTTCTTACTTCTCACTTCTCACTTCTCACCAGTCACTAAGCTGGGCAGTAGCTTCTACGCGCGACTCAGTGCGGTCGTCGAGGGCCGGGAAGAAGTCGATGCCGGTGAGCGTCTCCACCTCGTCGACGGTGCACACCGCGTCGCGATAGGGCTGTCTGCCCCCTCTGTTCTCGAAGACGAAGCCGATGGCCTTTGGCTGGCCCGAGCGGCAGAGCACCACCTTGAAGAAGGCGTCGGGCACGCGCACCTTGTTGCGCCCGATGTAGCGGGGCGAGGCCTCGCGCCGGTACACCGGGCCGCACACCACGTCGACGGCGCCATACCTGCGGGCCCAGTCGCGGCAGAGCATCTCCACATCGTTCCACTCATACTTGTTGAGCCCGTGGTTCTGCGGGCAGATGTTGGTGAGCAGGAACGACTGCGTCATGGCTTTCTGACTCCACTTGTTGTCGCCCGCCGGGCACATGTGTCCGCGGTCGTAGCGCGAGTTGTAGTAGTCGCGCAGGGTGGCCCTCGGCTCGGCCACCTGTTCGTCTTCGGCGAAGAGCTCGCCCGAGCGCTGGTTGCTGCCATAGGTGTGGCTGCGTGTGAGATGCCATGCCACCCAGTTGGGCGTTCGTGTCTGCCGGTTGTACGACGTGACGTAGCCCAGCCGGAGTAGTATGGTCGAAGGCCGGTCGGTCAGCGGTGCTGGCCGCTCATACTGCACTACGGGCTGCAGCTTCGCCGTGCGTGCTGAAGACTGCTGACGGGCTGCCGATGCCTGCTGGCGGGCGGTGGTGGCCGACGCTCGCCGCGTCGCCGTCTGCTGGCGCACGGCCTGCGCCATCACAGCCAGCACAGCCAGACTGCAGAGCAGCAGGAGACGTATTCGCTTTCTGTCCATATTTCGAGTTTTCTTTACGTCAGTGGCAGGCGATGGCGCCCTCGTTCCCCCTGAGTTGGCTGCAAAATTACAAAAAAACGGCGAAACAGGGTGTCTTTTGCGTGTTTTTTATTACTTTTGCACATTATTTAGAATAAGAGACCCAAGCAAATATGCGCATAACAATAGACTTTGTCCTGCCCTTCAGCACACTAAGCGAGGCAGGAACCACGATAGAGGCCGTGCGGCATTGCCCTATAGCGGAGCACATCATCCTGCTGTCGAGCCACCCCTTAGAAGATGTTGCCCCCGACTGCGAATGCGTCTTGACAAACCATCTGCACGCCACGGAGACACTGCAGGCGATGGCCCGCCACACCACGTCGGACTATGTAGCACTGGTCTGCAAGCCCACAGCAGTAGAGCTGGGCGCCGGCGCCTTGGAGCGCATGGTGCAGGCCGCAGCCGACAGCGGTGCCGCCATGGTCTATGCCGACCACTGGGAGCGCCGCGGCGACGGCACGACGGCGGCCACGGCCCACCCCGCTATCGACTATCAGACGGGTGCCATACGCGACGACTTCGACTTCGGAGCCCTGCTGCTTGTGAGCGGACAGTTCCTGCGCGAGTGGGCCGACAGCACCACCTCTTTATATATATATGCCGGACTCTACGACCTGCGCCTCTTCCTCAGCCGCAAGGGCGAGCTGCTCCACCTGCCCGAGCGTCTCTACACCGAGGTGGAGCGCGACACACGGGCCAGCGGCGTAAAGCAGTTTGACTATGTCAGCCCCGCCAACCGCGACGTGCAGGTGGAGATGGAGCAGGCGGCCACTGCCCACCTGAAAGCCATCGGCGCATGGATAGACACCAGCGTGCGCCTGACCGTAGACTTCGACGAGCAGGCGTTCGACACCGAAGCATCGGTCATCATCCCCGTGTTCAACCGCGCCAAGACCATCGCCGACGCTGTGAAGAGCGCCCTCACGCAGCAGGCCGACTTCAGCTTCAACGTCATCGTCGTGGACAATCACTCTACCGACGGCACCGCCGAGATACTCGCCGACATGTCCCGTACCGACACACGCCTGGTGGTGCTCAGCCCCGAGCGCACCGACCTGGGCATCGGCGGCTGCTGGAACATGGCCGTAGACGACACACGCTGCGGCCGCTTCGCCGTGCAGCTGGACAGCGACGACCTCTACTCCTCGCCCCACACGCTGCAACACATCGTCGACACCTTCCGCCAGCAGGGTGCCGCCATGGTCGTGGGCAGCTACCGCATGTGCGACTTCGAGCTACAGACCCTGCCCCCCGGCCTCATCGCCCACCGCGAGTGGACCGACGACAACGGCCCCAACAATGCACTGCGCATCAACGGTCTGGGAGCGCCACGCGCCTTCTTCACGCCCCTGCTGCGTCAGGCACAGCTGCCCAACACGAGCTACGGCGAGGACTATGCCATGGGCCTGTGGTTCTCACGCCGCTACCGCATAGCACGCATCTACGACGAGCTCTACCTCTGCCGACGCTGGGGCGGCAACAGCGACGCAGCACTGAGCATCGACCGCATCAACGCCAACAACCTGTATAAAGACCGGCTGCGCACCATCGAGATACGTGCCCGACAGGCACTCAACGCCGCCGACACGCCGCCGGCAGCCGACTCGCCCCTGCTGCGCTACTTCGACCGCCAGCTGCGTGTGTGGCCCGAGGTGCGCGAGCGCTACCGGCAGCTCAGCAGCATCGTGTCGCGGGATCTGCCAGCCGAGGGCATCACCCTGCGCGCACAGTACAATCCGGCACGCATGCGCTCCACCGGCGCCGCCATCGACAAGGCCAGCATCAGCCAGCGCCCCTGTTTCCTCTGTGAGCCACAGCGGCCTAAGGAGCAGATGAGCAAGGTGCAGGACGCCCGCTACGAGCTGCTCGTCAACCCCTACCCCATCCTGCCCATGCACTTCACGCTGCCGCTGCGCAAGCACCAGCCACAGCTCATACGCCCCATGTATGGCGAGATGCTGCGGCTGCTGCGCCACTACCCGCAGCTCACCGTGTTCTACAACGGCCCGCACTGCGGTGCCTCTGCCCCCGACCACGCCCACCTGCAGGCCGGCACCACCGGGTTGCTGCCCCTGCAGAGCGAGTGGCCGCGACTGCAGCGCACACTGAAGCAGCTCATCGCCATCGATGCCGACAACGACCTCTCGCTCGTCGAGGGCTACCCCTGCCCTGCCCTGCTCATCAGGAGCAAGAACCAGACGGCAGCCCTGCAGCTGTTCCACATCGTCTACAACGCACTGCCCCAGCCCGACGGCGAGCCCGAACCGATGATGAACATCGTGGCGTGGCAACAGGGCAGCGACACGCTCAGCATCGTCCTGCCGCGCGAGAAGCACCGCCCCGACTGCTACTACGCCCAAGGGAGCGAGCAGCTGCTCGTCAGTCCCGGCGCGCTCGACATGGCCGGCCTGCTCATCACGCCGCGCCGCACCGACTTTGAAGTCCTCACCCCCGACCGCGCCACGGCCATCCTGCGCGAGTGCGGACTGAGCAGCCAGGCGATGAATGCCGTGGCCGACCGCATCAGAGCGCTCTTCACCCAGCGCAACGAGGAGCAGCCCCAAGGCGAGGAGCCCCTCGTCACCGTGGGCATCGTGAGCACGCAGAAGCTCTGCTTCACCCTCAACGGCGCCTACACAGCCAAGGGTGAGACCGTCGAGGGCGAACAAGAGGTGGAGCTGGCCGAAGGCAGCCTGCTGTGGCACGGACAGCAATACCGCGAGCTGCTCTTCACCCCCGCCGCCCCCGGCCACACCTTCTCACTCGACGGTGTGACCATAGGCCAGGACTTCCACTGGCAGCGGCAGGAGCGTCAGACCTTCCACGGGGCACTGCGTCTCGTGGTCGAGGCCGACAAGCTGTGGGCCATCAACGAGCTGCCTGTGGAGCAATACCTCGAGAGCGTCATTGCCAGCGAGATGAGCGCCACCTCGTCCATGGAGCTGCTCAAGGCCCACGCCGTCATCTCGCGCTCCTGGCTGCTCAGCCAGCAGCAGCGCCGCCGCCAGCAGGGCGAGCACCGCGGCAGCGCCTTCTTCTCCTTTGTGAAGAAAGACGACGAGCTGCTGCGCTGGCACGACCGCGAGGACCACACCCTCTTCGACGTCTGCGCCGACGACCACTGCCAGCGCTACCAGGGCATCTCGCGCATGGGCGCTGGCAGCAAGGCCGCACAAGACGCCGTCAGGGCCACACGCGGACAGGTGCTCATGCACGGCGACGAGCTGTGCGACGCCCGCTTCTCCAAGTGCTGCGGCGGACAGACCGAGGAGTTTCAGTACTGCTGGGAAGACACGCCCAAGCCCTACCTCGCTTCGGTGAGCGACCCCTTCTGCAACACACGCGACAGCCGCATCCTCCGGCAGGTGCTCAACGACTACGACCAGTCCACCACCGACTTCTACCGCTGGACGGTCAGCTACAGCGAAGAAGAGCTGTCGGACCTGGTGGAGCGCAAGCTGCACCTGGGTCTCGGCCGCCTGACCGACCTCATCCCCCTGGACCGTGGCAAGAGCGGCCGCATCTGGCGCCTGCAGCTCGTGGGCACCGACCGCACCTTCACCATAGGCAAGGAGCTGGAGATACGGCGCGCACTGAGCGAGACCCACCTATACAGCTCGGCCTTCGACGTGGAGCACCGCGACGGCCGCTTCACCCTGCACGGCCGCGGATGGGGACACGGCGTGGGCCTCTGCCAGATAGGGGCCGCCGTCATGGGACAGCAAGGCTACACCTACGACGAGATACTGCTCTACTACTATCGCGGCGCACAGATAGCCACCGCCTACTGAGCCGGCGTGCCCCCAACAGAAAAGAAAGTCCCTCCGAAAATCCCCCGTACCTCCGAAAAAAAAGACAAACAATGAGACAACGCAACCCCTGGGCGTGGATTCCCACGCTCTATGTGGCCGAAGGCCTGCCCAACGTGGTAGTGATGACCGTGGCCGTAGTGATGTATATGCAACTGGGCATGAGCGACACCGACATAGCGCTCTATACTAGCTGGCTTGGCCTGCCATGGGTCATCAAGCCACTGTGGAGCCCCTTCGTCGACCTGTATAAGACCAAGCGTTGGTGGGTGCTGGCCATGCAGGCCCTGCTGGGCTCGTCGCTGGCCGGCGTGGCCTTTACGCTCAACGCCCCGTTCTGGTTTCAGGGCACGATGTGCTGCTTCTTTCTCATGGCCTTCAGCAGTGCCACCCACGACATTGCCGCCGACGGCTACTACATGCTCGAGCTCGACGAGCACCGGCAGGCCTGGTTTGTGGGCATACGCAACACCTTCTACCGTCTGGCCGTCATCTTCGGCAACGGCGTGCTCGTGCCTCTGGCCGGCATTCTGCAGGTGTGGCTGCGCGACCAGAAGGCGTTCACATGGAGCCTCGTATTCTATGGGCTGGCCGGACTCTTCCTCGCCCTGTGGCTCTACCACAGCTATGCCATGCCCCGACCTGCTGCCGACCAGCCCCACGACACCAGCGCCCGCGAGGTGGCCGACGGCATCGGCAAGATGTTCTGCACCTTCGTACAGAAGTTTCCGCTCAGGCAGACGCTCTTCGCCATGCTCTTCCTGCTGTTCTACCGTTTCCCCGAGGCACTGCTCACAAAGATGAGCGCCACCTTCCTCATGCGCCCGGGCAGCGAGGGCGGCCTGGGTCTCTCGCCCCAGGAGTTCGGACTGGCCAGCGGCACCGTGGGCCTCATAGGCCTCACCCTGGGCGGCATCATCGGCGGCATACTGGCCAGCCGCGACGGACTGAAGCGCTGGCTATGGCCCATGGTGTGTGCCATCACCCTGCCCGACATCGTCTACGTCTACCTGAGCCAGGCCATGCCCAGCAACCTCTGGATCATCAGCAGCTGCCTCTTCGTCGAGCAGTTCGGCTACGGCATCGGCTTCACCGCCCTCACACTCTACATGCTCTACTTCTCCATGGGCGAGTACAAGACGTCGCACTACGCCATCTGCACCGGCATCTCCTACCTGGGCCTCATGCTGCCCGGCATGCTCTCCGGCTACATGAAGGATGCCATGGGCTACCGCATGTTCTTCATCGTGGTCATGGCCCTCTGCGCCGTCACCTTCCTCGTGGCGGCTTTCATCCACATCGACCCCGCCTTTGGCAAGAAGCAGGACACAGAGGCTGAGACCGCGAAAAAGGAAACAGCGGAAGAGAGATAGGAAAACCCCTACATCAAAATAGGCAAAACACCCTTGCACGTATGGGATATTTTGCCTATCTTTGCACTGTCAATAACAACTAAAAAAGACGCGATTATGACGAGACACATCTACACCTACCTGCGCATGGCCCTGCTGGCCATCATCGCCACGACAGCGCTGAGCAGCTGCGACGAAGACCACGCCCTGGCCTACGATCTGGAAGGCATCTGGCAGGGCACCATTGTGGGCAACTACTACAACCACCACTACGGCCGCGAGATGACCGAGGTCTACGACACCGAGATGTACTTCGAGCGCACCTACGGCACGAGCGGCACAGGCTGGGAGCGCACCTACTCCCGTCGCGGCATGTCGGAGGTGCGCTTCGACTGGGGCGTGCGCGACGGCCGCATCTACATGGAGTACTACGACGGCTACCGCATTCTGATAGACCGCTACGAGACCTACTGGCTGGGCAACAACATGCGCTTCCGCGGCTACTTCGTCGACTACGACACGGGCGAGGAGATAGCCTCCTTCTCGCTCATCAGGGTCGACTCGCCCCACGACGCCAACTACCGTCGTGCGCCGTCCGACAGCACAGCCGCCGGCAGCGGCACCGCCGGCTAAATGCCCAGTCCGCCCTGAAACGACAGCTCTACCGCCTTGCTCTGCTGTATGCGAGAGTGAGGCGGTATGTTGTTGGTCACCCAGATGTTGCCGCCTATGACGGAGTGGTGGCCTATGGTGATGCGGCCCAGGATAGAGGCGTTGGAGTAGATGGTCACGTGGTCCTCGATGATGGGGTGGCGCGGCACGTTGAGCATGTTGCCCTCAGCGTCGTACTTGAAGCTCTTCGCACCGAGCGTGACGCCCTGGTAGAGCGTGACATGTGCGCCGATGACAGTGGTCTCGCCGATGACGACGCCCGTGCCGTGGTCTATGGCGAAGTGCTCGCCTATCTCCGCTCCGGGATGTATGTCGAT
>CAJOHP010000122.1 GCA_905234355.1 uncultured Prevotella sp.
AGCCAGAATGTTCCATCCATCACCTCCACACCCTCTGGAGCACCTCCATGGTCGAATACAAATGGAACCGTTACCTCAACATGACCATGCTGGGATTCAAACTCATCTACGACAAGTGGGACATCTACCTCGACCTCATCCACCGTGCCAACGCCATCAACGACTGGGGCAACACCTTTGCCGTGGTGGCCCTCATGGGGCAGGTGGCCGGAGCCGACAAGCATGTCAGCGTCGACGACTTCATCGTGCACCGTGTGGGCGATGTCTATGGCCTCACCGGCGAGCAGCGCCTCGCGCTCACCGGGCTCATCACACACCTTGACACCGAGAAGCAGCAGACGGGCGTGGCTGCCTACAGCGTGCTGTCGCTGCTCAAGCGGGCATCGGCGCTGACGGGCATCAGCCTGCTCGACGCCTCGTGCCCCATCGCCACACAGCTGCGCCAGCGCATCTTCTGGTGGATATATCAGGACGAGCAGTATGTGGCCGACGACGACATACTCGACATACTCGACGGCAAGGCCGCCATCGTCGACGTGGTCGCCTCGTGGGACCCCAACGAGATGGTAGGCCCCGCAGGCGTGGGCGAAGAGCACTATCTGGGCCCCACACAGACCGTCAGCTACCGCATACTCTTTGAAAACAAGGCCGAGGCCGGCGACGCCGCCTACCGCGTGCGCATCAGCGACGAGCTCGACGAGCAGGTCTTCGACGTTTCTACCGTCCGATTTGGTGAGACCAGCCACGACGGCACAGGCTACAACTGGAAGATGAAGCGCGAGGGCAACAAGCTGTCGTGGGACATCGAGGGCATAGAGCTGCCGCCCAATGTCAATGCACCGGAAGGCGAGGGCTTCGTGACCTTCTCTGTCGGCCTGAAGCCCGGACTGGCCGATGGCACACAGCTCAGGAACAAGGCCACCATCATCTTCGACAAGAACTTCCCCATCGAGACCAACGAGTATGTCAACACGCTCGACCTCACACCGCCCGTCACCACGATGGCCGACGTCGTCTATACCGATGAGCCGTCGGTGGCTACGGTCGTCTGCCAGTCGGCCGATGCTGCCGCAGGCGTGAGCAGCTACCTGCTCTTTGCCTCGAAGGACGGAGCCGACTACGACTACGTGGGCCAGTACTACACCACGAGCATCAGCTGCCCGGTTGCCCCCGATGCCAACTACAGCTTCTACGTGCTGGCCGTCGATGCCGTGGGCAACGCCGAGCGCATCATGCCACAGCCGGCCACCGTCTATACCTCCGGCATCATCGACGTCGGCCAGGCTCTGCTCAATGCCCCAGGCACGAAGGTCTACACCACCGACGGACGCTACGTGGGCAGCTCGCTCCAGGCTCTGCCTAAGGGCGTCTACATCGTCTGTCCTCCCGACGGACTGCCGGCAGACGCCCGCCACAAGAAGATTGTGGTGCGCTGAGACTAAGCCAGACGGCGCGTTTCCTCGGTGGAAACGCGCCGTTGCTGTGTCTTTTTGTGCCCGTTTGTTTGCTCGTTTGAATTTTTATTGCTAACTTTGCACAGGATATAGTAACCAACAAAAACCACAGCTTATGAAAACCTTCAGACTAAAAGCCTGCATGACAGCGCTCTTGGCATGCCTGCTCACACTCGGCGCATGCGGCGACGACAACGACACCACCAGCCAGTCTGGCCAGCCCGACAACAATCAAACCGTGCATGCATACGACGCGCGCCTCGTAGGCACATGGACCAGCATCATCAGCGAGGGATGGGAATATAGCGATGACGGCGTCATGCTCGTGCACTGGAAAGACCTCTCGGCACTGAGCACCGAGCGCTGGGAGTACGACGGACAGGGCGTGGAGATAAGCCACAACACCTACACCGGCGACCCCGAGTGGGAGACCACCTACTTCGGTGCCGACGGAAAATATGTCGACATGAATGAAGACGGCGAGCGCCGCAACGGGACCTGGGAGGGCGACGGTGGCACCTTGACGCTCAACTACAGCGGGCGCACAGCCTCCTACACCTACTCCTTCGACGGCAATACCCTCATCGTCGACGAGAAGGAGTATGAAGGACGGACGCTCGTCGAGCGTGAGGTCATCTACTACCAGCGCGGCACCTTCAACCACCAGACCAATGCCATCGATCCCAACGGCACCTACACCCCCACTGACGTCCCCGGCCCCAACGGCGGAGAGGACAATCCCACACCTGCTCCCACACCTGTTCCCGAACCTGCCCCCAGCTTCCTCGGCACGCTGCCCAGCCTGTGGAAGAGCTATCTCATCACTGCCACCGACGGCACACAGACACAAACCTATCAGGTCGCTGGCCCCAACGACGATGAGTACATGGAACTGGAGTTCCGCACAGGAGGCCAGGCCATACTGTCGGCATGGACGGGTGTCGACGACGATGACTCCGCACAGGGCGCCGTCACACGCGCACTCATGGCAAAGGCCGTGCGCCACGCTGCAAGACGGGCTTCGGGCACCTTCGAGAGCACCATGCTCAACTATCAGGTCAGCGGATACAATATCCGACTCTTCAACGCCAATGCCGAGCTGCCTCTCGTCTTCGACCCCAGCACGCAAAGCATCGTGATGAGCATCGACGAAAGATACGGCAACGTCACCGTCAGCATAAACATCTGCTTCAGGCAATAATCACACCTTATTATATATATGTACGACAAAGAACACGGACTCTACATAGCCCACTGTGCTGAGGGACCACTCAGCATCACCAGTAAGATGGCCAACCGCCACGGGCTCATAGCCGGTGCCACGGGCACGGGCAAGACCGTCACCCTGCAGGTCATGGCCGAGACCTTCAGCCAGGCCGGCGTGCCCTGCTTCATGGCCGACATGAAGGGCGACCTCAGTGGCATTTCACAGGCAGGCAAGACCAGCTCATTCATAGAGAAACGATGCAAGGAGTGGGGCATGACGCCTCCACCCTTCGAGGCCTGCCCCGTGCGCTTCTACGACGTCTTCGGCGAGCAGGGACACCCCATGCGCGCCACCGTCTCGCAGATGGGGCCGCAGCTGCTCTCCCGGCTGCTACAGCTCAACGAGACGCAGGACGGCGTGCTCAACGTGGTCTTCCGCATAGCCGACGAGCGCGGATGGCTGCTCGACGACATGAAGGACCTGCGCGCCGCACTCGACTTCGTGTCGAAGCACGCACGCGACTATGCCACCAAATACGGCAACGTGGCCGCTGCATCCGTGGGCGCCATACAGCGCGCACTGCTGCAGTTGGAGAACCAGGGGGCCGACAAGTTCTTCGGGCTGCCCGCCTTCAGCATACAGGACCTGCTGGCCACCCAGGGCGGACGGGGCGTGATGAGCGTGCTCGCCGCCGACAAGCTGATGATGCAGCCTAAGCTCTACAGCACCTTCCTGCTTTGGCTGCTCAGCGAGCTCTACAGCACACTGCCCGAGGTGGGCGACCTGCCGCAGCCCAAGCTCGTGTTCTTCTTCGACGAGGCACACATGCTCTTCGAGGGCACCAGCAAGGCGCTGCTCGACAAGATAGAGCAGGTCATACGACTCATACGCTCCAAGGGCGTGGGCATCTACTTCATCACCCAGAGCCCCACCGACATACCCGAGAACATCCTCGGACAGCTGGGCAACCGCGTGCAGCACGCCCTGCGCGCCTACACGCCGAAGGACCAGAAGGCGGTGAAGACCGCCGCCGACACGTTCCGCCCCAACCCTGCCTTCAAGACCGACGAGGCCATCACCCAGCTCGAGACGGGTGAGGCCCTCGTCTCACTGCTCGACGAGAAGGGCGCACCCACCATGGTGCAGCGCGCCAAGGTGCTCTTCCCGCTGAGCCAGATAGGCGCCGTGAGCGAAGGACAGCGGCTCGACATCATCAAGCAGAGCGCCATCTACGGCAAGTACGACAAGACGCAGGACCGAGAGAGTGCCTTCGAGCAGCTCCTCAAGGAGGAGGAGCAGCAGCTCGCCGCCGCCGAGAAAGCACGCGCTGAGGAAGAGGAGGAGAAGGCTGCCGCCAAGGCCGAGAAGGAAGGAAAGGGCAAGCCGGGCATCATGTCGAAGGTGTGGAAGGCCGTGCTGACGGCCATCACCTCCACCGCGGCTGCCGTGCTCGGCACCTGGGTGAGCAACAAGGTGAGCGGCAAGGAGACCAAGTCGAGAACATCGGCCAGGCAGAAGGTGGTGAAGAGTGCCACCAGCGCTGCCACACGCACCATCACCCGCGAACTGACGCGCGACATACTGGGCAACCTGACTAAGTGAACTTTCCCACCCCCATAAAGGAAGTAAAGTCTTTGTCTATCAAGAATTAGCGAATTAGAGAATTTACCCATGAAAAGAATTGATAAGAATGGTCTGTCGCATGCGACAGGAAGCTTACGAAATGAAACCGCCCCATGGTTTCTTCTCTAATTCCTTCTCAAATTCTTAGTAAGAATAAAATTCTCTAATTCTCTAATTCTTGATAAATAAGATGGGAAACTTTAACTGACTAAGTGAGGAGAGCCCCTTGGCCTGCTTTGCCATCCATTGGTTACGGGACAGGCCTCCGGCTACCCCCTAAACGACCCCCGTTTAGGGGGTAAATCGTGACCAATGCAGCACTCGCCCAGAGTCTACCTTGGATGTTGTCCCTACAGGTGGTGGCACAGACACGTAGAATGACTGCGTTCGGAAAAACTTTTTGTTAAGGTGGAAATTAATAGAACCCACCTTAAGCTAGATGGGTGCGACAAATGGAATAACCTATGACTGAAAGATAAGTAAATATGTTTAAAAAGTTTTGCCGTTTGGCAGAAAAGTAGTACTTTTGCAAGGTATTTTGCGCAAATGCGCACTTTTAGCTAATGGGAAAGAAACAAAAGGAGGCCACTCGCCGCTCTGGCATGCAAGTGGTGACACTGTGCATAAGCACCACCCTCGTGCTGGTGCTCTTGGGACTGGTCGTGCTGTCGGTACTGACAGCACAGAAATTGTCGGACTACATGCGCGAGAACCTCACACTGACGGTGGTGCTCAGCGACAGCGTGTCGGCCCGTGAGGGCGAGCTGCTGTGTGAGCAGCTGCGCGGCAAGCACTATGCCAAGCGGGTGACCTACATCAGCAAGGAGCAGGCCCTGCGCGAGCAGACCATTGCCATGGGCAGCGACCCATCGGAGTTTCTGGGCACCAATCCCTTTGTGGCCACTATAGAGATGCAGGTGCTCGCTCCATACGCCAACAGCGACTCGCTGCGCGCCATAGCCAAGGTGCTCAAGCGCAACAGGCAGCAGGTGGGTGAGGTGGCCTATCAGGAGGACCTCACCGACCGCGTGAACCGCAACCTGCAAGAGGTGTCGCTCGTGATGCTCTCCCTGGCTGTGCTGCTGCTCATCATCTGCTATGCTCTGGTGAGCAACTCCGTCAGACTGAGCGTCTACTCACGCCGCTTTGCCATACACACGATGAAGCTCGTGGGAGCATCGTGGGCCTTCATCAGAAAGCCGTTCATCAGAAGGGCACTCACCATAGGCTTCGTCTCCTCCCTGCTTGCCATAGGCGTGCTCGGAGCCGTGGCCTACGCCGTCTACTACTATCAGCCGGGCGTAGACCAAGTGGTGACGTGGCGCGAGCTGGCCATCACCGCTGTGGCCGTGCTCCTGGCAGGCTTTGCCATCATGCTGCTCTGCACGCTGCTCTCGGTGAACAAGTTCCTCAGAATGACGGCAGGCGAGCTCTATAAGATATGAACCTGTGCAGACCCTCGCCATACGGGGACAGACGCGTAGGAAACGAAACATCAATAAAAACAATAAGACAGAATGGACAAGAGAGATTTTGCATTCGGACGTACAAACTTCATCCTCCTGGCTGCAAGCATGCTGGTGGTCATCATCGGCTTTGTGCTCATGGGGGGCGACGCCTCTACCGAGGAGGCTTTCAACCCCGACATCTTCAGCGCACGCCGCACCAAGGTGGCACCCATCGTGTGTCTGGTGGGCTTCGTGGCGATGATCTACGCCGTGATACACAAGCCGAAGGATGAGCCATGCACTGAGCAGCAACCCGTAGTGAGCGAGGAGGCCGAGAGCGTATGACCTGGATAGAGACCATCATCATAGCCATCGTCGAGGGCCTCACCGAGTTCCTGCCCGTGTCGTCGACGGGCCACATGATCATCACCCAGAACCTGCTGGGCATTCCTCAGGGCGACCCCTTTGTGCATGCCTTCACGTTTATCATACAGTTTGGAGCCATCCTCTCGGTGGTATGCCTCTACTGGCGCCGCTTCTTCCAGTTCGACAGCACACCGGCTCCCGAGGGGAGCACGATGCTGCAAAAGCTGAAGCACCGATACCAGTTCTACTGGCTGCTCATCGTGGGCGTGCTGCCTGCCGTCATTATCGGACTGCTGGCCAAGAAGTCGGGACTGCTCGACTGGCTGCTCGACAGCGTCGAGGTGGTGGCTGTGATGCTCGTCGTGGGCGGCGTGTTCATGCTCTATTGCGACAAGCTCTTCAACAAAGGCAGCGATGCCAACAAGCTCACCGAGAAACGCGCCTTCCGCATAGGCCTCTACCAGTGCATATCGGTCATACCGGGCGTGTCGCGCTCGATGGCCACCATCGTGGGCGGCATGACACAGGGACTCACCCGCAAGCGCGCCGCCGAGTTCTCCTTCTTCCTGGCCGTGCCCACCATGGCCGGTGCCACGCTGCTCGACCTGCTCGACCTGCTGAAGGAGGACGCCGCATGGGCCACCACCCACAACATCAGCATGCTCATACTGGGATGCGCCGTGGCCTTTGTCGTGGCATTGCTCGCGATGAAGTGGTTTGTGGCCTTCCTCACGAAATACGGCTTCAGGGCCTTCGGCATCTACCGCATCGTCGTAGGCACCGTCATCATCCTGCTGCTGCTCACAGGCCACTCGCTGGCCATGGTCGACTGATCCCTCACCCCCCGTACCCCCGAAAAGACACCATCATGGACTTCCAGGCAGGCGAATTCATCTACATCAACAAGCCTTACGGCATGACGTCGTTTGGCGCGCTGGCCTACGTGCGCACCCGTCTGTCGCGCCGTCTGCACGTGAAGCGGCTCAAGACGGGACACGCCGGCACGCTCGACCCGCTGGCCACTGGTGTGCTCATCCTCTGCACGGGCAGGGCCACGAAGCAGATAGAGCAGCTGCAGGCAGCAGGGCACGACGGAGCGG
>CAJOHP010000123.1 GCA_905234355.1 uncultured Prevotella sp.
GACCCCACCCCCGACCCCTCCCCTACAAGGGAGGGGAGTGCCATGCGGTCTGTTTCGCTACCGGTTTACCGACGTTCAGACTTTTTCAAGTGGACTCAATACCTTATTTATTATAATAGGCATCCATGATTTGGCCTAAAGCCTCAATGTCGTAGAACGCCTCAGGATGGTTTTCGCGGTCCAGCGCGTAGTGTGGCTCCACACCTCCGTCTATGCTCTGGAAGTTCTGGTCAGTGATGAGCATGCGGAACGAAGATATGCGATAGTCCAGACCGTCGGCAGTCACCATCTGCTGGATGCAGCAGCCGCCACCTCCGCTTTTTTCGCCGATGACCAGTATGCCGTGGTCCTTCATCAGGGCCGGGAACCAGTTGGCGCATGAGAACGAGTAGCTGCTGGTCAGTACGGCAAAGTTCAGGTGGTATTTCACCTCTTTGTCTTTCTCGTCGAATCGGCGGTCCAGGTTGCGGTCGGCCTCGTAGCTGACGACGGATGTCTGCCCGGTCATCGTGTTCTTGACCCACGCGCGACAGTCGCCGGCTATCAGCGACTGCAGCAGCAGCACCGCGTCGCCCGATCCGCCGCCGTTGGTGGTGATGTCGATGACGAAGTTCTCCACCTCCGGGTCGGCCTCTGCTTTCTCCAAGGCGTCGAGCAGTATCAGCAGGTCGTCATTGGGATATTTCTGCAGGGTTGGCTTCTCGCCGCCATTCCTGTAGTATGCGTGCCAGGCATCCCACTCAAAGTTTACAAACGAGTTGAAGACACAGAACGCCGTGTTGCCTTTCTTATAGTAGTGCTCGTCGCCCAGCGACTTTTTGCGCTGTTCCCGCATGTCCGTGCGGATCTTTCCGGATTTTCTGTGCGTATTTAGCGTCTCTTCATAGAGCTCGGCCGCCCGTGGATAGGCACTTACGGCAGCCTGATAGCGTGGGTCGAACGTGGCTGTGGCATTTTCTAGACAGGGGATTCTGGTGACGGTGTGACCACCGTCGTACAGGAAATAGTAGAGGGCATTCATGCCCAGTACGAACTCAGCCGTCTTCGTCGACTGCAGCAGCTGTCTTACTAACTTACCGTCAGCGCCCTGTGCATTCAGTGCTGCGTCCAGTCCCTCGGTGATGATGACGGGCTCTGCCACTGCGCGACCGATGCGTCCGTAGAAATTGTCGACGGCAAAGCACAGCTCGTTGTAGCGATATTTGGCCAGGTCGTCGGCAATAGACTCGCGCAGGAAACACTCGTTGGTGAAAGTGGGGTCTACTGCCTCCATGGAACCTTTTTCAGGAGTATCGTTGATGACGATGCGCTCGCCGTTGAATCCTGTCAGATTGTAATGCAGGTCTGAGTACATGTCGGCCAGCGTGGTGAATGGCAGGTACACTCCATCCTTGTCGCCATGCAGGTCGATGTCGTATTTCTTGAAGTCGAATTTCATCCGAGCCGTCTGTGGAGTATGCTGTATGCTCTCGTAGCGCACGACTCCCATTGCGTCGAAATAGACGTTGGCCATGCCTGGCTGCCAGAGTGACATCATGTTGGTGAAATCCTCGAAAGAAGAGCTTTCGAATGTGTCGTCGTCCACGTTGACTCGGGCCGTCACCCCATTGGCTGTCAGCAGGTAGAGGCCGCCCTGCTTGGCGACACCCATTTTCTGCTCGGGCAACATCATCTGGTGGAAGTCGGATGCTGACATGTAGGCCACGTTAGGCTGAGCCTCATAATATCGCAGCGTGACCTGTTCGCCATACATACCGTATCTGTTGACAGGCACAACTCGCTCTACATATTGTCCGCCCTCATCTTCAGCTATGAGGTGGGTTGATGACTCACTCCTGTTGTCAATCTTCGTGCAGGCTGACAATGATACGCCCAGCAAAATGCTCCAAAATAAGGCCTTAGTTTTCATGTTCGTCTTTTTTTTGTGGCAAAGGTACGAATAAAAACTGGAATAACGTACTAAATGTAGAAGTGTTTTCGTAGCTTTGCAGTCATCAAATATATTCCAACAGATGGCAGCCGTGTAAGCATTGCCTACGTTTTACCCCCTAAACGACCCCCGTCTACCCCCTAGACGATCCCCGTCTACCCCCTAGACGACGCTCCGCTAGGGGGTAGACGGGGGTCGTTTAGGGGGTAAATGGTCGGGTAGCGGCGACGACATGGGTTGGCATCCTTACGTGGTAGTCTTGGAGTCTTTTTCCCTTCCGGCACAGCCTATATGAACGTGGTGCCGATGGTGAGTCCGATGTGCTGGCGCAGCGAGCCGTCGAGCCAGCTGACGTTGCGAGCACGGCACAGCCGGTATTGCAGCTCGGCATAGGGCTTCATGCCGATGGCGGGCAGTGCGATGGCGTAGCGCAGCCGGGTTTCGCACCCGATGCGCCGTGCCGTGACGTAGTCGTGGTGGCGGTATAGATAGTCGTCCATCGACGGAGGTGCCGTCTGCTTGTCCGATGGCGTGGCCAGCGTGCCGTCGGTCATGGGAGCGCCTGCCCCGTCCTGCCAGTCGAGTGCTACGGTCGCTGTGAGCAGTGAGTGTCTGAGAGCCACGTTGCGCCTGAGAGCAGCGCCGTAGCACTGGGTGCTGAGCTCCTGGCGGCGATAGTAGGGATAGACGTAGCCCGTCTGGCGCGTCGTGGTCCATTGGGCCGATGCCGTGAGCGTCCATGCAGGTGTCTGTCTGCGCAGGCCCCAGTGTGCGGTGTAGCAGGCCTGAGCTATGGTCCACAGCTTGTTGGCCGTCTTCACAGGCGTGAAGTATTCGTAGTAGTAGGCCGTGTTGTCATCGGTAGCCTCCCGATAGCTGTTGGCCATATTCTCCAGGTTTTCCACTTCGAGGGCTACGTCGAGATGGTGGGTTGCCGCAGCCGAGGGTTTCAGCGTGAGCCTTCCGTGGCAGCCATAGATGTGGCTGCGGTGCTCGCTGTAGGAGATGGTGTAGGGCGACCGCTTGCCGTAGTATCCCGAGCGGCGGCGATAGGACATCTCGCACCACCATGCCCATCCGCCCGCCATGTCGGACGACAGCTGTACGTCGGCACCGGTGTGCTCGCTGAGCAGTGGCATCTCGCGGCTCTTGTCGGTATAGCCGTTGTCGCCGAATGTCTCTAAGTCGCCCATGAAGGCGGCATAGGCGATGAGCGACTTATAGACGTTGTCGCCCTTTCCGTAGGTGGCAAAGCGCAGGCTCTCGGTGTTGCGCCGGTAGCTGACGTCGGCGCCTATGAGCAGTGAGCCTACAGACGCGCGCAGTCCGGCGCTGAGCGTGAGGTCCATCAGCGTGTTCTTGTGGCGCAGATCCTTGTATTTGGCATAGTTGGCCGCGCGGAAGTCGGCTTTCAGGCCTACGGTCAGCAGTCGGCCCAGATCGGTGCCCACGGCCCCTGTGAGGTGGTAGGTGTCGCGGTGTTTCGACCCCGTGTTGCCGAGCGAGTCTTCCACGATGTCGAAGGGCTGTCGTGTGGGGTCGATAAATGCCGAGCCCGCCATGTTTCTTCCGGCCAAGTGGTCGTAGGCCATGCTGCCGTAGAGTACCGTGTGCGGACCGATGCGATAGTAGGAGGCCGCCTGGGCGCTGTAGGTCGTGGCGCTGGGTGCTTCGTGGTAGTCGGCCAGTGGCCCCCAGTCGTGTGCCACGGTCATTTGTGCGTCCGACAGGTGGCCGGCGCAGCTCAGACGGGTGAGTCCTGCGGCGTTATGGCAGGTGAGCCATGCGTCTTGCTGCTCCACAAACGCACTGTTGGTGCCGAGTAGCAGGCTGTCGACCGCTGGGGTCTGGGCCTTGCCCAGGAGCATGCTGCCTATGGTGCACAGTCCCGTGGCCAGTAGTCTTGTCATCGTTGCTTTCACCTCACCTGACCACTTTGTAAGCACGTCTGTCTGTATGCACTATGTAGACGCCGTGGCGAGTTTGTCCCGGGTCAGTCGCCCTGCCGTCGGCGGTGTAGAGGCGTGTGTGCTGTCCTTTGGCAGTCGTGGCGTCGCTGATGCCCGTGGTCTGCCGGTCTCGCAGTGAGCAGCGCTGGCGCTCGTGGAAGTCGTAGGCCGAGTTGTTGGTGTCTTGGAATACGATGTGTGCTCCGTGCTTCATGGAGGCTTCGGCGTCGATGCCGCTCGGGTCGGTCGATCCGTCGGCGCCCAGCGCATAGCCGTAGACCAGTCTGCCGGCATTTTCTGGCCGTGCCTCGGTCATCTCCTTGTCCACGTTGCGATAGAGAGAGTGGCCCTGCTGGTTGGTCAGCAGCACATAGCCCCCGTCGATGTCGGCGGTGAGCCGCTTCTTGCAGTCGTCCTTCTTGTTGGCATTGAACACTTCCACGGCGTCGAGAATCCAGTGGCAGGGCACCTTCAGGCAAGCCCAGGTGTAGTTCTGCGGGTAGCCCGGCACATACCACAGGTTGTCGGCGCTCTCGGCATAGTCCACGAGGTTGGTCTGCTGTGCTTGGAAGATGAATACGGCTGGCGAGGTGACGCTGAGTGGCCATGCGTTGGCCATGCCGTATTTCACAGCTTTCAGGTAGTGCGACGTGGGTATGGCGTCGGACGGTGCAGGATAGTAGCTTGTGTTGTTGTAGTGCAGGGTGCCCTCGTTGTCGCTGCCGCCGGCGTAGGCCGGGTCGTACATGCAGTAGTAGTCGGGGAAGGCGTAGTTCACCGAGTTGCTCACCGTGCGTGTGTTGTCGATGGCGCCATGCACACAGACCACCACCTGCTGAAAAGGCTCTATGACGAGCTGTCCCGGGAAATACCAGATGCCGTTTTCTGCTGGTATGAAGCCGTCGGTCTCGTAGACCAGCTGTCCGCCGTTGTAGAGGTGGTCCGTGGCGTTCGACTCGGCGTTGTAGGGGGCAGCCATACCAATGGCCAAGTGGCTGACCACGGCTTGCTCCGGGCAGTTGTTGTAGAGCACGATGCTCTTGTCGAAGTGGAAATTGCGGGAGCCGTCGTCGAGCATCACTCCGCCGTTGTAGATTTCCTTGACGATGATTTGGTCTGCGTTCTGGTCGCTTTGGGCCATCGATGCCGTAGGCCACGATGCCGGTAGCGCGAGAATCAAAGGAAGTAAAAAGCTGTTTTTCTTCATATCTTGTATGTGATGTGTGGTTCTGTGTCTCAATGGAACATCCTTCTGAACGACACCTTCAGTTCCAGATCTATCCGGTTGTCGTTTTCCGGGGCTACTACTTGCTGGCTTCGCACGCCATTATATATAAATAAGGTGTCGTAGCGCTCGCCATAGACGCGCACTTGTCCTGCTGCTGTCGCCTCGTAGACACCAGGCGTCACCACGAAGTGAGCCGTGCCGCGGGCGTCGGTAGAGTCGGCAAACACCGATGCTCGCCGGTCTTTCAGCTCCACGCGCATGCCTTCTCGTGGCGCTGTACTGCCTTCAGGAAAGACCAGCTGCACCTGCACTTGGCAGGTACCGACGCTTTCGTCGTAGTCGCAGGAGAGCAGCGACAGCCCTGTCCATGGCAGGAACATCAGTGCCAGTAGGCGCCGTTGCCAGGCCGACCGTCCGTACTGAGGGCTGTTGTTCTTCGCTTCTGTAGTCATGATGCTTTGCCTTTATGGTTATTATATCTTCACTCTCACCGACATGCCGTAATAGAAGCGTGGGATGTAGCCGCTGTCGAAGAGTGACGTGCGCTGTCCGGTCTGCGACGACCTGACAAGTCCCATGTTGTTGAAGAAGTTGTTGGCATAGAACGACACCGACACGTGCCGGCCTATCTCCTTCGTCACGCTGATGTTTGCCGAGAGGTAGTGTGAGAGCCGGTTGGGGTTCATCGTGTAGGCATAGTTGGTCTTCACCACCATGCGGGCCAGCTGGCTGTATAGCTGTGGGTCGTTCTGTAGTGCCCACTGTAGCTTCTGTGCAAAGGGTATGAGCAGTGTGGGGTTGTCCCATGTGCTGTAGTATTCGGGGTAGAGTGCCACATAGCGGTCGCGCATGGTGGCATCGTAAGGCTCGCCGGAGTTGTCGGCCACGTCGTTCAGGGCGATGGCTCGCGAGCCGCTTCCTAACTCGCTCAGCGCGCGGCGGTAGTGGTAGAGCGAGCTTTCCACGCGCAGTGTCACCACCATGCTCACGCGCGGCACATGGGTGGTGAGCGTGGCGTTCAGGTTTACTTGTTCCGACTCGCTGCCGTTGGCCACCGAGGCGCTTGCCGCTGTTCCGGCCGAGGTGGCTGCCGATCCTCGGTAGTAGCCTATGAGCGGGTACTGCATGCCGGCCGTGGCGTCGCCCGCTCCCGTCATGGTGCCGGCAAAGAGTGTCTCGTCGGTGCCGCGGTAGCGATAGTAGTTGCCATCAAGGCGCAGCGAGGTGTGCAGGCTTCTTATCTGTGCAAAGTCCACCACCCACTCCAGTCCGTAGCGCTCCACGGGTGAGCCGTTGGTGTACTCCCGGTTCACGTTGTAGGTGTTGTGCAGGGTGTAGTCCAGCTGCTCAGGTGCATGGATGCCCGAGCGGTCGGTCAGTGTGACGATGCCTGTCTGCTGATCTATGGCATACTGGCGGTCGGCGCTCTGCACGCCGCTACGTTCGATGGCTGACTGTCCGGTGACCTTATACTGGAACGGGGTGTAGCGGCTGACGGCCATATACGTCTGTTTGGTGCGGTGATAGAAGGCAGATAGCGCCACCTTCACTTCTCCGATGCGTGCTTCGACGCCCAGGTCGACCTGGTTGGTGTATTGCCATCGCAGGGCGGGATTGTAGATTGCGCTCGACGGATAGGTGTAGTAGGCATAGTACGCCTTTCCGTCGGGCGTGCTGCCAGGCGTGAAAGCCAGCAGGTCGGTGTAGGCAGGGGCGGGATAGAGCACCTGAAACGATGGTAGTTTCACGCTCTTGCCCCATCCGGCGTGCACCTCGAGGGTGCTCAGCAGCCGCTGTCGCTGTCCCTGCCAGAACACATAGCGCCCGTTTAGCCGTGGTGATAGAGAGTTGGCTGTGCCATAGTCGGAGCCGCTGACGATGGTGATGTCGTGGCGCAGGCCAGCCGTGAGCTGTAGCGACGAGAGCGGTGCTGTAGTCATGGTGACCTTCTCCTCGGCATAGAGGGCCACGTTGTTCATGGCGGGCAAGCGGTCGTAGCGGTATTCGCGCCAGGTGGGAGCCACGCTCATGTCGTCGTAGTAGGTGCCTCGTCC
>CAJOHP010000124.1:0-7151 GCA_905234355.1 uncultured Prevotella sp.
GACCCCACCCCGCCCTTCGGGCACCCCTCCCCTTGAAGGGAGGGGAGTGGCTACGCGATGGCATTCGATGGTGTAAACGACTTTTTCAAGTGGACTCATTAATAGAACCCACCTTTAGACAGTTTTGTCGCTGGCTTTCAGTCCTGTTTTCCCTCTGTCTACTTAGCTTTCTCGAGCACATCCACCTCGACGATGCGCAGCTCGGTCTTGCCTTTGGCCGTCTTCACACGGTCGAACTCATTGGCCACGCCGCCGGCCAGCTCGGTCACCTGTCCGAAGCGGTTGCTCTGCTGGGCCGGGCCCACCATGCGCAGGGTGATGCGGTCGGCCGCCACGGGCCGCTCTATCCTGATGTGGGCATAGCCCAGTGTGGCCGGCGTGATGCCCTCCCACACCTTCTTCTTTCCAGCATAGACCTCGAGGGGGTAGCACTTCTGTCGCCATCCAGCGAGCTTCAGGGTCAGCTCACTGACCACGGCCTTGCGCTCCAGCCTGTACTCCACCCAGGCATGCTGTCGCTCGCCGTCGCTGCGCCACTCGGTCAGCTCGTTGTCGTCGTAGCTCCGGGCCGCGCCGTCGGCATTGCTGCCACAGCTTGCGCCTACGATGCCTATGCTCACGAAGCTGTCGGTATAGCTGGGCGTGGAGGGTGTCTCGCCACGGTCCAGACGCGATGCGAGCGTGAGCGAGGGCAACACGTCGGCAGCAGGTGCCTGACGGGTGGTGAGCGTGAGATAGGCCGGGCGCAGACCGTCGGCCACGACGGAGAGCACGACATCGCCCGGCGTGGTGGTGCTGCGCACGAGCACGCGATTGACGCCACACTCGGCCGGCAGTGACATGGCCCCCACATAGTTGTCGCTCAGGTTCTTCTTGTTGGCAGAGTCGAGCAGCGTGGGGTCCTGCTTCTCATTGTCCTTGAGATACTGCTGGTTGTTGCGGGTGGCGATGCCGCCTATCCAGCGTCCCTCGCCGTGCAGGGCGAAGTGTATCATCGGGTCGGCCAGCGGACAGCGTCGCCCTTCACGGTCGACCACCTCCACCTGCACGAGTGCCATGTCGGCACCGTCGGCTCGGAATCCCTCGGGGTTCTGTATGGCCGTGAGCTTCAGTCTGTAGGGTGTGCCTGCGGTCTGCAGGGTGTCGGTGCTGACAAGTGTGGGTGCGCCACTGCCCTTCCGGTAGGCCCGTGCCACGAGTGTGCCGGGCTCATAGCGCACGCTGTCCCAGGTGAAGAGCCACTGGAAGCTGCGCCTGCCTTTGCCCAGCGAGCGTCCGTTGAGCAGCAGCTCCACCTCGTCGCCAGTGGAGACGGCGTAGACGGGCTTCACTACCGTGGTGCCCTGCACGGGATGGTCGTAGTTCCAGTGACCTACGAGGTGTGTGCGGTCGCGCTCGGGACTCACCCACCCGTCCCACATCACCTGATGGGCGTAGAAGGCATCCTTGGGCAGGCGCATGGCGTCGACTACGCCGCTGGTGCGGTAGTTCGACTCGCCGCGGTGGTGGGTATTGGTGTCGCTGAACACAATCTTCACGCCGCCTGCACTCACGCGCCGCCCCGTGCCGGGGCGCTCCAGCCAGTACTCGTGCCAGCGCTCCACCATGCCGCAGGCCAGACGGTCCATGTTGTGATTATAGTCCAGTGCCGGTGCGCCGCGGTAGAGCGGGCCGTCGCCCTCCCGGTGGTAAGGATAGGAATAGTCATCCCAATACTTGCGCAGGCCTTCGTCGCGATAGTACTCCATGGCCCACATAGGCTTCGAGGCCGACTTGTTGATGTAGAGCATCTCGCCGCCATACTCCGCCTCGGGGCGGTCGAGCATCTCGCGCGAGCCGATGGCTCGTCCGCCGTAGGGGTCGTACTGGTCGCGTATCTGCTTCATCTCGAGCATGTGCTCCCTGGATATGCGGAAGTTGCCACACTCGTAGAACACGACGGAGGGATTGTTGCGGTTGTAGACGATGGCATCGCGCATGAGCAGGGTGCGCTGCTGCCATCGTGCGCCCTCCACGTCCTTCTCGGCATCGCCGGCGGGCATGGCCTGCAGCAGCCCCACGCGGTCGCACGACTCTATGTCCTGCTTCCACGGGCACACGTGCATCCAGCGCACCATGTTGCCGCCCGACTGCACCAGCAGGTCGTTGCTGTAGTCGCTGAGCCAGGCGGGCACTGAGATGCCCACGCCCGGCCACTCGTTGCTGGTGCGCTGGGCGTAGCCATGCACCATCAGCACGCGGTCGTTCAGACAGAACATGCCGTCCCTGAACTCGGTCTTTCGGAAGCCGGTGCGGGTGAGCACCTTGTCGGTAGCAGTGCCGTTGGCCACGAGCGTCGTCTCCACAGTGTACAGATAGCCATAGCCCCACGACCAGAAGTGCAGGCCCGCTACCGTCTGGGCGGCTGTGGCCACGACCGTCTGCCCGGGCTGTGCGGTGACCTGCGCTCCCGAGAAGCGGGCCACCTCCTGCCCGTCGGCGTCTCTCACCACGGTCTGCAGGGCAAAGGTGTGGGCGGTGCCGTCGTCGTTCTTCACCTGGGCCTCGGCATGGATGGTGGCCTTGCGCCCGGGAATGTCGAAGTGGGAGGCATAGATGTAGGTGCCCGTGGTCTGCAGGTTGCTGTAGAGCGGCAGCGTCTGATAGAGCTTGCCGGTCAGGTGCAGATAGACATTCTTGGGCAGGCCGCCGTAGTTGGCGTTGAAGTTCTTGTCGTTCCACTGATAGCGGCTGTCGAGCGTGCGGTCGCGATACTGCCACGAGTTGTCGCAGCGCACAGCGAGCACGTTGCCACCTTTTATTATATATGGTGTAAGGTCGAAGCCGAAGGCCATCACGCCATTGTCGGAGAATCCCACTTTCTGTCCGTTGAGCCACACGTCGGCTCCCTGCCGTGCTCCTTCAAACTCGATGAAGACCTTGCCGCGGAGCTGCTCTTCGGTGAGCGTGAAGTGCTTGCGATACCAGCAGACGGTGTCGGTCAGGTCGACGATGTCCTTCCTGAAGGCCTCATCGCCATTGAAGGCATAGGGCAGTGTGACGCGCTGCCAGCCGCCATCGGCGTAGCCAGGGGCCGAAGCCTCGGCCACGTCGCCCACATGCAGCAGCCAGTCGGCATTGAAGTTGAGTTTCTTTCTTTCCGCCGCCGATGCAGCAAACACGTGCATCAGCACAGCCAGGAGCAGCAGATGTTTTGTTTTCATTTGTCTTAGCAGTCGTTTTGTTTGCAGCAAAAGTAGGCATAAACAAAGAAAACGGGCGATGCTGTACGTCCGTTTTCTTGTATTATCATACGTCGGGTCACTTTATCTGTACGTTTTTCACCACGCAACCCTCTATGAGCGAAGCGTCGAAGGCCTTCTTCTGGTCGGTCACGTCGATATTCTCGAAGGTGAAGTCTTTGAGGCGGTACTTGTCGCTCTTGCCCACGTCGAAGAAGTTCTTGCACGTCATCTTGATGTTTCTGAAGCTGATGTTGTTGCACTGCGAGAGGGGCATGTCGGCACGGTCCCCAGGCTTGAAGAACTGTGTCCATGGTCTCACCACGAGGAAAGACCCGCAGGAGCCGGTGAAGTCTTCCACCCGCACATACTCGTAGTGCTGCGGCGTGTCGGGGCGCATCTTCAGCCAGAGCACACGGCTGGCATTGGTCACCTGGCAGCGGCGCATGACGACGTTCTTGTCGTGGACCGACTCCGAGCCGAGCGTCATGCAGCCGTGCACACGGCCATAGACGCAGTCGGACACCATGATGTTTTCGCAGGGTCCGTTGTCGGGGTCCTGGTCGGCCCAGGTGCCCTTGCCGCCCTTGAGCACCACGGCGTCGTCGTTGACGCTCATGTAGCAGCCCGCGACGAGCACGTCCTTGCACACGTCGATGTCGATGGCATCGCTCGATGGGGCGCCGCGCTTGGGGTCGACGGGCGTCACGTTGTCGAACGGGGCGAAGATGTAGCACCCCAGATAGCGCACCCGCTCACACTGGTAGAGGTGGTTGGTCCAGAAGGGTGAGTTGATGATGCGCACGTCCTGCACCGTCACATCCTTCGAGTGGGATATGTAGACATTGCGCGGGCGCTGGGCGTCGACGTTGGTGCACTCACGGTTCCACTGGCGGCGTATCCAGAACTCCTCCCAGTAGGGCTGGCCGTTGCCGTTGATGGTGCCCGGTCCGGTGATGGTGAAGCCGTCGCAGCCGTCGGCATTGACCAGGGCAGCGAAGTAGGTGCGCGTCTGTCCCTCGATGCGGGTCTTCACGAGCTTGAAGTCGCGTATGCGGTCGGAGCCGCGCAGCTCGCCGTTCTGCTCGATGAGCAGATGGGTGCCGGGCTTGAAGAAGAGGCTGCCGCTCACCACAAAGCCACGCGGGATGACCACCACACCGCCGCCCTCCTGGGCACAGCGGTCGATGACGGCCTGCAGCTGCTCGGTCTGCACCTGCTCGGAGTAGTTGCGCACGCCGTAGTCGGTCACTACATAGCGCTTGCCAAGTGCTGTCACGTCGACACGGCTCGTGTCGCTAAACCACGCGGGGATGGGGGTGCCGTCGGGCCACAGGTCCGGCGAGGGCGATTTCTTCCTGGCGCCCATGGCCACCGTGCATAGCAAGGCCAGCACGAGAATGGCGGAAAGTCGGTGTGTCATATCTGTCGTTGTCTGTTAGATTAGTTTACACGGGCAGGTCGCGCTGCCACGTCGGATGAGTTTGCAAGATGCAAAGTTACAAGAAAAAAGGCAAACAGACGAAAGACAGGCCCACTTTTTGCATTTTATCCCGCCAAAAAGAGAAAAAAACGACACAAACGCTATGGCGTATCAATATTTTTTGTAACTTTGCCGCGAAATATTTCACATTATATTAAATATCGAGATGAAAGAGTTCTTGAAAATGACGTTTGCCACTATCTGTGGCATAGTGCTCCTGTCGGTCATCTCCGGCATACTGTTTATGATCTCCCTCGTGGGCATGATGGCCAGCGAGTCGGCCTCGACCAAGGTGAAGGACAACTCCGTGTTTGTGCTGAAGCTGCAGGGCGTGGTCAGCGAGCGCACAGAAGACGGCAGCCCGCTGTCGATGCTGCTCGGCCGTGCCGACATGGAGGCCATGGGCCTGGACGACATCGTAGCCTCCATACGCAAGGCTAAGGACGAGGAAGACATCAAAGGCATCTACATAGAGGGCGGCGCCGCCTCGTTCGACTCGCCCGCCACGGCACAGCAGGTGCGCGACGCACTGCTCGACTTCAAGAAGAGCGGCAAATGGATCATCGCCTACGCCGACCAGTACATGCAGACCAGCTACTGGGTGGCATCGGTGGCCGACTCGCTGTTTCTCAACAAGACGGGCATGATAGACTTCAAGGGCCTGGGCGGCAAGCGAGAATACATGACAGGACTCTACGAGAAGCTCGGGGTGAAGTATCAGGCCACACGCGTGGGCAAATACAAGAGCGCCGTGGAGAGCGTCACACGCAAGGACATGAGCGACGACGACCGCGAGCAGCGCACGGCCTACCTGCAGGGCATCTGGCAGCGCATGCTCAAGGACATGGCAGAAAGCCGCAAGACCACCGCACAGCAGCTGGACCAGCTGGCCAACGACAGCATCATTGCCTTTGCCGACACCAAGGACTACATCAAAGCCAAGCTCGTAGACGGCGTGATGTACCCGGAGAAAATCAAGGAGGTCATCAGGAAGAAACTCGGTCTCGACGACGACGATGACGACATCAACCAGCTCTCGCTCACCGAGATGACCAACGTGAAGCAGAAGAAGAAGGACAAGGGCGACGAAGTGGCCGTCTACTATGCCTATGGCGAAATACTCGACAAGCAGGCCAGCGGCTTCTCCAGCGAGCATGCCATCGTGGGCAGCACCGTCGTCGACGACATGAACGAGCTGGCCGACGACGACGACGTGAAGGCCGTGGTCATACGCGTGAACTCACCCGGCGGCTCGGCCGTCGCCTCAGAACAGATATGGCACGCCATACAGAACCTCAAGGCCAAGAAGCCCGTGGTCGTCTCCATGGGAGGCATGGCAGCATCAGGAGGCTACATGATGAGCGCCGGAGCAAGCTACATCTTCGCCGAGCCCACCACCATCACCGGCTCCATAGGCATCTTCGGACTCATACCCAACTTCTCCGGACTGGTCACCGACAAGCTCGGCGTCACCTTCGACGGCGTGAAGACCAACCGCTTCGGCGACTATGAGGAGAACCTCATCTTCTCCAACGACAACGCCGAGGAGATAGACAACCTGCAGCACTACGTGGACCGTGGCTACGAGACCTTCCTGGGCATCGTGGCACAGGGACGGAAGATGACGCGCGACCAGGTGCACGAGATAGCCCAGGGACGCGTGTGGCTCGCCACCGACGCACTGGGCATCAAGCTGGTAGACAAGCTCGGCTCGCTCGACGACGCCGTGAAGAAGGCTGCCGAACTGGCCAAGCTCGGCGAGGAGTATCACACCAAGACATATCCCGGCGAGACAGGATGGCTTGAAAACATGTTTGGCAATGAGGACAAGGGCACGTACCTCGACAGCGAAATGCGCGCCCTGCTCGGCGACCTCTACGAGCCCATCATCGAGGCACGCAGAGACCAGCAGCGCAACCGCCTGCAGGCACGCTGGCCCTACTCCGCGCGAGTAAAGTAACCCACCACGCATGGAAGGCGACTTCATCAAGATAGACAGGAAGCTGCTGCCGCTGAGCTGGCTCTACGGCCTCGGCGTGCGACTGAGAAACCTGCTCTTCGACACCGGCGTGCTGAAGAGCAGGGCTTTCAGCCTGCCGGTCATCGCCGTGGGCAACATCACCGTGGGGGGCACAGGCAAGACACCCCACGTGGAGTATCTCATCACACTGCTGAAAGACATCACCAAGGTGGCCGTGCTCAGCAGGGGATACAAGCGGAAGACCAAGGGATTTGTCCTGGCCGACAAAAACTCTACCGTGGCCGACATCGGCGACGAGCCGTACCAAATAAAGCAGAAGTTCGCCGGCATCACCGTGGCCGTCGACAAAAAACGCGTACACGGCATCGAGCAGCTCTCTGAAGACAAAGACATCGGCGTCATACTGCTCGACGACGCCTTCCAGCACCGCTACGTCAAACCGGGCATCAACATCCTGCTCGTGGAC
>CAJOHP010000124.1:7198-9636 GCA_905234355.1 uncultured Prevotella sp.
GGCCGACATCGTCATCGTGACCAAGTGTCCAAGGGAGCTCAAGCCCATGGAGTTTCGTGTCATCACCAAGGCCATGGACCTCTACCCCTACCAGCAGCTCTACTTCACCACCATCGACTACGGCAACCTGCACCCCGTCTTCCCGCCGTCGTCCCGCACAGCAGCCAAGCCCCTCGCCTTCGGACCACAGCTCGGCAACTACCACATCCTGCTCGTCACTGGCATAGCCACCCCGCAGCAGATGGTGTGCGACCTGCAGCAGGTCACTGGCAAGACACCGCAGGCACTCTGCTTCCCCGACCACCACGACTTCAGTAAGAAGGACATCAGGACCATCAGCGACACCTTCGCCGCCATGCCCTCGCCCAAAGTCATCATCACCACGGAGAAGGACGCATCGCGGCTCCTACAGGCCGACACGCTCAGCGCCGAGGCACAGGCAGCCACCTACGCACTGCCCGTGCGCATCGCCTTCATGCTCGACCAAGAAGAAAAGTTCAACGAGAGCATCACAGGCTATGTGCTCAAGAACTCCAGACACAGCATCCTGGCTAAAGGCAAGGACGGGCACAAACCGAAGAAGACAGGGAGTCAGTCACATAGCCCGAACAAGATCAGATTCAAGTAGTCACACAAAACATCC
Source organism: uncultured Prevotella sp. (assembly GCA_905234355.1). GTDB lineage: Bacteria > Bacteroidota > Bacteroidia > Bacteroidales > Bacteroidaceae > Prevotella. The sequence goes on from CAJOHP010000124.1 coordinate 7,842, forward strand.
TGGATATGATGTACTCAACAATTCAAGACACAGCATCCTGGCTAAAGGCAAGGATGACCACAAGCCCAAAGACGGCCATCATCCTGGGGACCGGCCTCGGACAATTAGCCTCAGAAATCACTGACGCACAGGAGATAGCCTACTCAGAGATACCCAACTTCCCCGTCTCTACCGTAGAAGGACACAGCGGCAAGCTCATCTTCGGCAAGCTCGGCGGCATAGACATCATGGCCATGCAGGGCCGTTTCCACTACTACGAGGGCTACTCGATGAAGGAAGTGACGTTCCCCGTGCGCGTGATGTATGAGCTGGGCATCAAGACGCTCTTCGTGAGCAATGCCGCCGGCGGCATGAACCCCGGCTTCAAGATTGGCGACCTGATGGTCATCACCGACCACATCAACTTCTTCCCCGAGCACCCGCTGCGCGGCAAGAACTTCCCCACCGGTCCGCGTTTCCCCGACATGCACCAGACCTACGACCTGGAGCTCATCCGGCTGGCCGGACAGATAGCCCGCGAAAAAGGCATACGCCTGCAGTACGGCGTCTATATGGGCGTGCAGGGCCCCACGTTTGAGACGCCTGCCGAGTATCGCATGTACCGCACACTGGGCGGCGACACCGTGGGCATGTCGACCGTGCCCGAGGTCATCGTGGCACACCACTGCGGCATACGCGTCTTCGGCATCAGCATCGTCACCGACCTGGGCGGGTTCGACATACCCGTAGAGGTGAGCCACGAGGAAGTGCAGGAGGCTGCCAACAAGGCGCAGCCCGTCATGACCGAGCTCATGCGCGAGATGATCGTGCGCTCAGAGCAGGTGGAGAGCAAGACGAGCAAAGGCATCAACGAGAATCACCCCACCCACCACTGGAAGAAATAGGACTGCCACACACACCACTGGAAGAAATAGGAAGCGACAGGGATAGATGGAAGTAGTCTACGAGGACAATCACGTCATCATCGTCTCGAAGCGCAGCGGCGAAATAGTGCAGGGCGACAAGACCGGCGACACGCCGCTGAGCGACACGGTGAAAGCCTATCTGAAGGAGAAATACCAGAAGCCCGGCGCAGTGTTTCTCGGCGTCGTCCACCGCCTGGACCGCCCCGTGTGGGGGCTCGTGGTCTTTGCCAAGACATCGAAGGCGCTCACCCGCCTGAACCGCATGTTTGCCCATGGCGAGGTGCACAAGACCTATTGGGCGCTGGTAGAGTCAAGACGCGACATAGGCACGGGCCGGGCCACCCACTGGCTGGTGCGCAACGAGCAGCAGAACAAGTCGTATGCCTACGACCATGAGGTGCCCCGTTCGAAGCAAGCCGTACTGGACTATCGCACCATAGGCCACACCGACCGCTATACGCTCGTGGAGGTGAGGCTGCTCACGGGGCGTCACCACCAGATACGCTGTCAGCTGGCCGCCCTCGGATGCCCCATCAAGGGCGACCTGAAGTATGGTGCACGGCGCAGCAACCCCGACGGCAGCATCTGCCTGCTCAGCCGCCATGTGGAGTTTGTCCATCCCGTTTCCCGGCAGCTCATCAGCGCCGACGCCCCCCTACCCCCCGACGACCCGCTGTGGAGCTGCGCCGCCAGGCTCTGAAAGTACAAATTAAGGTGGGTTCTATTAATTCGCTTTGGCAGATTTCTGAGCTATTTTGGTTCCCATGTTAATACCCCATCTATGCCAAACCAAACCGTGGGAATGGGCACCGAGCAGTCGACTACCGTGACTTTGGCACGCTGAAGCTTTTCGCTTTACGCTCAAGGATACTCCTTCGTCTCGGAAATAC
>CAJOHP010000125.1 GCA_905234355.1 uncultured Prevotella sp.
GTGCCATGCGGCCTGTTTCGCTACTGTTTTGCCGTAGTGCAGACTTTTTCAAGTGGACTCAGAAATGATGAAGCATTGTCGAGCATGAGGTCGTGGCGGCAGGCGGGTCACATGACCAGTCCGGCGCCGAATATGATGATAAGGTAGCGCACGGCCTTGCCCAGGGTGATGCTCACGAAGGTGATGACCACGTTGGCCCGCATCAGTCCCAGCAGGATGGTGATGGCCGTGCCTATCACGGGCAAGAAGGCGAAGAAGCCCATCCATGCGCCGCGTCCGGCCATGAAGCGCTCGGCACGCGCCATGTCGCGCGGCTTCACCCGCAGGTAGCGCTCTATCCACTCCGTGCGGCCCATGAGTCCCAGCGAGTAGTTCAGCACCGCCCCCAGCACGTTGCCCACCGTGCCGTAGGCCATCAGCTGCCACGGGTCCAGCCCCGCCGCCATGAGCGCCACGATGACCGCCTCGCTCGAGAAGGGCAGGAAGCTGCCGGCCAGGAAGGCGGCCACGAGCATGCCCCAGTAGCCGTAGCCTGTCAGCAGCTCTACAATCCACTCCATGCGGGGTTCAGGCTTTGTAGCGGCGCCACCGTCGCGGTGAGCAGCGAGAAGAGCATGAGCGCCACGGCCAGCACCACCGATGTGCAGAACACGATGTTGGTCAGCCGCGAGTGCGTCAGCGTGAAGTAGTGTGCGATGAACGGGCTGCCGCACACCACCACGAGGCGCATGAGCACGTCGTAGTGCTGCGGCTGTGCCGCGAGCATGGCCACTGTGAGCAGCCACAGCACGGCGAAGAAGCCGTAGAGCAGGCGTATGCGTATCTTGTCCTCGTAGCTGCGCAGCCAGAAGTGGAGCATGCCTGTGAGTGTGAGCACCATGGTGAGTGCCAGCGCCGCCGTCTGGCTCACCGTCAGGTTGAGCAGCTGCGTGAGGTAGGGCAGCGGCTGGCCGTCGGCACCGGTGCCCCACCGCCCCAGCTGGGCGAAGTGGTCGGCCAGCGGCGTGAAGTCGCGCTGATAGATGAACCAGAGGGCGCCAAACCAGTAGGGCGTGGCCACGCCCAGCAGCGAGGCCGCCCACGTGCGCCACGACAGCGACTGCAGCTGCGTGGCCATGAGCAGCCACAGCACCGGCAGGAAAAAGAGCAGCGGGGCAAAGACGGTGGTGCCCAGCCCCAGGCAGAGGAAGGCGTAGTAGACCCATCCGGGCGACGCCTTGTCCTGATAGGTGTGGAAGAGGATGATGAGTGTGGCCGCGCAGCACAGCTGCACGATGCCGCCCGGCAGCGAGCCGAATGTGCAGCACACCATCGAGGAGAGCACGAGGAAGGTGGCCGACACCATGCGCGACCTCACGCGCAGCAGGGCGTTGCTGTTGCTCAGCTCCACCATCAGGTAGCTGGTGGCGGCAAAGCATGCCAGTTGGCCCCACCACTGGCGGGTCACCAGCCCGGCGGCCAGCCACACGCCCAAGGCATAGACGGCCGTCAGGGGCAGTGTCAGACTGCTCTCGGCAATACGGTTCTGCAGCAGCTTCTTCATCGCGGGCTCTTACAGGTCCTGTCCTATGTCGCGGCGGAAGTAGCGGCCCTCGAAGCTTATCTTCTGTGCCTGGGTGAACGATTGTCGCAAGGCGTCCTCCTTGTCCTTGCCATACGACGACACGGCGACGACGCGGCCGCCGCTGGTCACCACCTGCCCGTCCTTCAGCGCCGTGCCGGCGTGGAAGACGATGCTTTCCTCCACCTCGTCCAGTCCGCTGATGGGGTAGCCCTTCTGGTAGGCTCCGGGGTATCCGCCCGAGACCAGCATCACGCAGACGGCCGACCGCTCGTCGAAGACCACGCGTCGGCGGTCCAGGTCGCCACAGGCCACACCCTCGAAGAGATCCACCAGGTCGCTCTTCAGGCGCAGCATCACCGTCTCGGTCTCGGGGTCACCCATGCGGCAGTTGTATTCTATCACCATCGGGTCGCCCCCCACGTTGATCAGACCGAAGAAGATGAAGCCCTTGTAGCAGATGCCCTCCTGGCGCAGGCCTTCGACGGTGGGGCGCACGATGCGCTCCTCCACCTTCGTCATCCACTCCTTCGTGGCGAAGGGCACGGGCGAGACGCTGCCCATGCCGCCGGTGTTCAGTCCGGTGTCGTGTTCGCCGATGCGCTTGTAGTCCTTGGCCTCGGGCAGTATCTGGTAGTGCTGGCCGTCGGTCAGCACGAAGACCGAACACTCGATGCCGCTGAGGAACTCCTCGATGACGACGCGGCTGGAGGCCCCGCCGAACATGCCGCCGAGCATCTCCTTCAGCTCCTTCTTAGCCTCGTCGAGCGTGGGCAGGATGAGCACACCCTTGCCGGCGCAGAGACCGTCGGCCTTGAGCACGTAGGGAGGTTCCAGGGTTTCCAGGAAAGCCAGACCTTCTGAAAGATGCTCGCCGTCGAACGTCTCATAGCGGGCGGTGGGGATGTCGTGGCGCTGCATGAAAGCCTTGGCAAAGTCCTTCGAGCCTTCGAGCACGGCGCCGGCCTTCGACGGACCGATGACGGGCACGTCCTTTGTCCTCGGGTCGGCCTTCAGGTCGTCGTAGATACCCTTCACCAGCGGGTCTTCCGGTCCGACGACCACCATCTGGATGCCCCGGTCGGCTACGAACTGCTTGACGGCCTCGAAGTCGTCGGCCTTCATTGCCACGTTCTCGCCACAGTTGCTTGTTCCGGCATTACCTGGAGCAATATACAGTTTCTCACACTTGCTGCTCTGAGCAATCTTCCATGCCAAGGCGTGCTCGCGGCCGCCGCTGCCTAACAGTAGTATCTTCATACCTCTTTTCCTTTTTGTTGTTTGCTTTGCGGCTGCAAATTTACAACATTTTTTTCATATTCCGTAGCTTGCGATTCAAAAATTACGTTGCCAGTCGGCTGCCGTCGTTTCAAAAAGGCGGCGCTTTTTGCGCAAAAAGCACTGCTTTTCGTTCAAAACCCATTGCTTTTTTCCATCAATTCATTCTGTTTTTTAAAATAGTTACTGACCCCACCCCTGCCCCTCCCCTACAAGGGAGGGGAGCGCCCTGCGGAGCCCCCGTAGCGGACTATGCGGAATCCTAACGGCGCCCTGCGGAATCCTGACGGCGGCTAACGGAGCCCATCTGCGGCCCTGCGGAATCCTAACTGCGGGCAAGGCGGTAGCCGCTCCCCTCCCATGTAGGGGAGGGGCAGGGGTGGGGTCAGTATCTTAAAATAACAATCCGCAATTCGCAGCAAAAAAAATTCAGGTGTCGGTTCAGGTGTCGGTTCCTACACTTTGGTGAAGGGTGACGGGTGACGGGCGACGGGAGAATACCTGAAAAAACTGGGATTTTCCCCTATATATAGTTGTCATTCGCACTTTTTATCCTACACTTCCGACACTTCCTACACCTAAAAAGTGGGGGCAGGTGTAGGAAGTGTCGGAAGTGTTGGTTGTTTCCTGTGATTCGCAATTATAGCCGACACGGGGTGTCGGCATAGAAGGACAGAAACGGCGGGAGCATAGAGACGCGCGCGAGTTTTCGGATTTGTCTCATCTCGTAAGCTCAAAAAATATTTTCGGAAATATTGCATATTTCCTAACAATTTTGTAAATTTGCACCCGAAATCATTCATTTACTATTAACCATTAAAACATTACAACGATGAAAAAGTTTTTGTTAAGTATTGCTATCGTAGCAGCAGGCCTCTTCGTGGCATCGTGTGGTAACAAGGGTGGAGCAACAGCTGCGGACAACACAGAGTTTGCCACTGACACACTGACGTTCGATGATTACAAGTGGTTTACCTGGAAGGCCATCGTTCCTGAAGGTAAGGGTTACAAGATGGTTCCCGGATCGGAGTTGCCTGAAGTCTTGCGCGACTACAGCAACGATGGTATCCAATACCTCGTGGGAGACAAGGTGCTGGTTTACGTTGGAGATTTCTACGACAAGTCACTCGACGGATGGAAGACTAATAGCAGTTACAAACCTGAGGAACTTGAGGAAACAAAGATTGCCGGCCGCAACGCACTGCGTGCAAGATCCATTGAGAGTGACGGTCAGACCACCAAGTTCTGGGGCTATACCTACTACGTTGACTCTTCTGACTTCGGTGCAGCAGGATATGAGCACTACAAGTCGTTTACGTTTAGCGTCTATTCCGCCGACGGAAAGTACGATGTCATCGACAGCGTTCTCGCTGACGAGCAGGTACAGTTCATCCTCGACAACATGACCGTGACGCCAAAGAGCGAGTAGTCTTTTATTTCAGGAAGTCCTCGAAGTACTGCGTGATGCGCTCATGCAGATGTACCGAGGCATGGCCGCGCATGTTGTGCTCTTCGCCGGGATAGGCAAAGAAGTCGGGCTGCGTGCCAGCCTTGACGCAGGCATCGAGGAACGACAGACAGTGCTGGGGCACGACGGTGCGGTCGTTATAGCCCGTGATAATCTGCAGTTTCCCCTTCAGGTTCTTGGCCTGACGGAGGAGACTGCACTTTTCGTAGCCCTCGGGGTTCTGCTGCGGGGTGTCCATATAGCGCTCGCCGTACATCACCTCGTACCACTTCCAGTCGATGACGGGGCCGCCGGCCACGCCCACCTTGAACACGTCGGGGTAGTTGGTCATCAGCGAGATGGTCATGAAACCACCGTACGACCATCCGTGTACGCCGAGCCGGTCGGCATCGACGTAGGGCAGTGACTTCAGGTAGCGTACGCCCTCCATCTGGTCCTTCATCTCCACCTGTCCGAGCTGCCGGAAGGTGGCCTGCTCGAAGTCGCGGCCGCGGTTCTCGGAGCCACGGTTGTCGAGGATGAAGACGATGTAGCCCTTCTGGGCCATATAGGTCTCCCACGAGCGGCTGGCCCAGTGCCACGAGGCTTCGACGTTATGGGCGTGCGGCCCGCCATAGACATAGACAACGGTGGGGTATTTCTTGTTGACGTCGAAGTCGTGAGGCTTCACCATGCGGTAGTAGAGGTCGGTTGTGCCGTCGGCCGCCTTGATGCTGCCACACTCGAAGATGGGCTGCTGGTAGTCGGCCCAGGGGTCGTCGGCGGTGAGCAGGCGCACGCCCTTCTGCTTGTTGACATCGACAATGTCGATGCAGCGCGGCGTGGTAGGCGTGGTGAAGCGGTCGATGAGGTAGTTGCCCGAGGACGACAGCACGCCACGGTGGACGCCGTCGGTGCTTTCGAGGGCCTTGACCTGCCCGCTTGTCACGCTGACGCTGTAGAGCCGGCGGTGCAGGGGGTGCTCCTTGTTGGCAGCAAAGACAATGCTCTTTGTCTTCTGGTTGAAGCCGAGGACCTCGAGCACTACCCACGGCCCCTGGGTCACCTGCTTCAGCAGCTTGCCTTCGCTGTTGTAAAGATAGAGGTGGTTATAGCCGTCGCGCTGGCTCTGCAGGATGAAGAGGCTGGCATCCCATGGCAGGAACTGTATGGGGTGGAGCGGCTCCACGTACTTGTCGGAGGTCTCGCGGTACAGCTCGGCGAGACGCTTGCCCGTGGCGGCATCGTAGCTGACGAGGCGGCAGTCGTTCTGGTCGCGGTTCAGCTCCTGCAGGTAGATGTGCCTTGAGTCGGGGCTCCACGCCAGGTTGGTGAAGTAGCAGGTTTGCTGCAACGCGGTTGCAGCATAGTTGACGGCGGGGGTCTGGAGGTAGGTGGTCTTCCGCGTGCGGAGGTCGAAGACGCCGATGGTGACGACATGGGCGTTACCTCCCGCCATCGGGTATTTGTCAGGCTCGTAGGTGGCTGTGCGGGGGAAGACGTCAACCTGCGGATAGTCGGTGACCATCGACTGGTCCATGCGGTAGAAGGCCAGTCGCTGGCCGTCGGGGCTCCAGAAGGTGCCCTTCGTGATGCCGAACTCGTCGCGGTGGACGCTCTGGCCATAGACAATCTCGCGGCTGCCGTCGGTGGTCAGCTGGTGCTTGCGGCCCTCGCCGTCCGACACGTAGAGCTGGTTGTTCTCCACCCATGCTGTTGCCCTCGACTCCTTGCTCCAGTCGTTGGCTGTCTGTCCGGAGATACTGTCCTGCCACACCACCTTGTGGGCTTTGAAGTCAAGGAGCATGAACGCCTTCTTGTTGCCTACAGTTACCAGCGGCTTGCCGGGGTAAGGGAAGGTGACGTTCTGCAGATGGCGCACATAGCGGTTCTCGTCTTCGTTGCTGTCGGCCCATTCGTTGATTTGCTCAAGGGTAAAGAGCAGTTTCTTCTTACCTGTCTTGACGTCGATGGTGTAGCACTCCTCGACGTCGGTACGCACCAGACGGTCGCCCCACCACGTCAGCTGTAGATTCTTGGGCCGAAAGTTGTGGAAGTTGGCGCCGCCGTAGTTGAGGTCTTCGAGCGTAAAGAGCTTGTCTTGGGCTGTCATGGGCAGGGTGAGCATGGCGCTGAGGGCCAATGCCAGCAGATGTTTAGTCTTCATCATCATTATCAAATCTGTTACGTCGTTTGCCAAACTTGGCGGGTTTGCCAGGGAAACCGGGCTTGCTGCGCTCCATGTCGTGGCGGTGGAACGTGAACGAACGGATGTCGGCGCCCTCGTTCTCCTCCTGCTCCTCTAAGCGCTTCTTGAACTCGCGGTTCTTCTTGAAGCGGTGCTTCTCGGCCATCTGGCGCTTCTCATCTTCGCTCTTGACGGCACCGCCCTCAGAGCGAAACACCTTCATCTTGCCGTCGAACATCTGGTACTTGCGGAACTCGCACTCCAGCGAACCGTTGTAGAGGGGAATTTTGATGCTGGGCTTCAGGCCTATCTGGTCGAAACACTCCTCGCGATAGCTGAGCACCCAGGCATCGTTGCCTGTGAACTCGTGCTTGAAGCGCTCGCCGATCATCTTGTATGTACCCAGCAGGTCGGGCGTCGTGATGCGCTCGCCGTAGGGCGGATTGGTGACGATGATGCTCTTCTTGCTGGGCTGTTTGAAGGCTTTGAAGTCCTGCTGCTCGACGGTGATGCTGCTGGTCAGACCGGCGGCCTTCACGTTCAGACGGGCTGTGTTCACCGCCTTCATGTCGATGTCGTAGCCGTAGATGTGGTGCTTGAATTCACG
>CAJOHP010000126.1 GCA_905234355.1 uncultured Prevotella sp.
GCCCTCAGCCTTTGTCACCTCGTTGATGACGCTCTTCAGGCGCTCCTCAAACTCGCCCTTGTACTTGGCACCAGCCACCAGTGCACCCATGTCAAGCGAGTAGAGCTGCTTGTCCTTGAGGTTCTCCGGCACGTCGCCGCGGACGATACGCCCGGCCAGTCCCTCGACGATGGCTGTCTTGCCAGTGCCAGGCTCACCGAGGAGGATGGGGTTGTTCTTCGTGCGTCGCGAGAGTATCTGCAGCAGCCGGCGTATCTCGTCGTCACGACCGATGACGGGGTCGAGCTTGCCGGCACGGGCCAGCTCTACCAGGTTCTTGGCATATTTCTCGAGCGACTGGTAGTTGTCGTCGGCGCTTTGGCTCTGCACGCGCTGTCCCTGTCGCAGCTCGAGGATAGCCTGTCGCATGTCGCGCTCGGTACATCCCGCGTCCTTAAGTATGCGGCTTGCCGTCGAGCCGACCATGAGCAGTGCCAGCAATAGCGGCTCCACGCTGACGAACTCATCGCCCATCTGCTGCGACTGTTCCACGGCTTTCACCAGCACCTGATTGGCCTCGCTGCCCAGATACGGCTGTCCGGCGCCCTGCACCTTGGGCAGATGCTTCAGCTCCTGCTCAACGAGTAGCTCTATCTGCTGCACGCCGACGCCCTGCTTCTGGAATATGAACGCGGCCACATCGCGTGCCTTGTCGAGCACGCCCTTGAGCAGGTGTACGGCCTCTATCGACTGCTGACCTTGCAGCTGCGCCGTCTGCACGGCGGCCTGTACGGCCTCCTGTGCCTTGATGGTAAACTTGTCGAGTGTCATGTCTGTTGTCTCCTTTCTTTTGTTTGGTTGTTTTCTGCTTATCGCTGCACAAATCCCGTGCCGACCACTGCGCAAGCGACATATTGTCAGCTCCATCCGACAAATCGTCGGTCGCCTGAAGCTTTCACCGCCTCGCAGCATGCTGCCTGCCAGGGCAGGAGAGACGAAATAGTAGATATTTTTTGCTACATTCAGGAAAAAGTTGTATCTTTGCAGCATACTAATGCACTAAAGGTGGGTTCTATTAATTAGCTTTGGCAGAAAGATGGCAAAAGGTTAATATCCCATCTATGTCAACACAAACCGTGGGAATTAATAGAACCCACCTAAAAACGAGGTCATGCTTTACCATCAACTACGCCGAAACTTCTTGCTCATGCTGCTGGCAGCGCTGGCCAGCCGCCCCCTGCAAGCCGCAGCCACGTCCGATTTCAACCTGAACAGCCGCCGCATCTCTGTGCAGGACGGTCTGGCTGGCAACACCATCAACCAGCTGGTGCAAGACTCCAACGGCTACATCTGGATGGCCACCAACAATGGTCTGACCCGCTACGACGGCTACTCCACGGTGAACTATATTTCGCTCTCCTACGACACACGGCAGCGCATGGAGGCACGCATAGGCCGCATCGTCGCCGACGAGCGCGCCCAACTGCTGTGGATGAGCACAGCCACCTACCAGAACGCGTGCTACGACCTGCGGCTGTCGCACTTCGTAGACTGGACAGGATGCGGCGAGACCCACCGGCAACTCAACAAATTCTTTCTCTCGCCTTCAGGCCGCGGCATGTTCTTCTATGGCGGCGACCAGGGTATCCGACGCTGTGAGCGTCATGCCGACGGCACCTTTGCCATGACCGACTACAACGTGACGCTGGCCAACATGCCCAGCGACAATGTGCTCATGCTGCTTGAAGACGCCGCCCACAACATCCTGGCCCCCACCGAAGGCGGACTGATGATGCTCACCAGCGGCGGACAGCTGCACATCCTGCTGCGAGACAAAGCCTTCGTGACAGGTGCCACCCATGGCGGACGCACCTACCTGCTGGCACGCGACGGCGATGCTGTGGTCATCGACACCCTGGGGCGCGAGGTGATGCGCTCGCACCTGCCCGCCATCGTGGGCACGGTGACGAGGGTCAACGTGAGCTTCGTATGGCAGGGCCGATGGATGCTCTTCACCCCGCAGGCCACGCTCGCCATGGACCTGACCACCGGGGCATGGACCGTGGAGAACGGCGAGACCGCCATTGCCGGCGGACTGGACCAGGGACATCTGCCTGGCTATCATTTCGTGGCCAACCGCGACGGACAGCTGCTCATCTTCCCCGACACAGGACGCGTCAGGCGCATGGAGCTCATACCCAAGGCCCACTTCACCGATAACCGCGGACGCAAGTATCACATCGCCGCCGACCACGAGGGCCGACTCTTTATTGCCACCTACGGCAACGGCCTTTTTGTATGGACTCCCGAGACCGACGACCTGCGCCACTTCCAGGCAGACGACGCCAACCCCATCGTGCGCACCAACTACCTCGTAGACTGTCTCTGCGACCGAAGTGGTTGCATCTGGATAGGGTCGGAAGCCACTGGCGCCTACTGTCTCTCTGTGATGACGGGCACGACCACCAACTATGCGCTGCCCGAGCCCACCCACGAAGGCGACTGGGCCAATGCCGTGAGCGCGCTAGCAGAGAAAGACGACGGACATATTATTATAGGTACGCGCGAAGGAGGCATCTATGAGTACGACCCCGTGACGGGCAGCATGACCAAGCTTGACGAGCGGCAGAGCAACGTCACAGGCTCCTTTGTCGATGCCGACGGCCGTCTCTACATCAGCACGCGCGGCGAGGGGCTCTTCGTCGACCACCAGCAGTATCAGCGCGGCGATGCGCACCACGCACTGCCAGAAAACAAGGTGGGCGGCATCTGCCAGGATTCCCGAGGTCGCATCTGGGTGGGCTCGTGGGACGGCGGCCTGCTCATGAGCGAACGGCCCGTGGGCGACAGGCCCCTCGTCTTCAGGCAGTTTCTGGCACAACACATGAACGAGAGCCGCATCAAGGCATTGCAGATGACCAGCAAGGGACTGCTCGTCGTGGGCACCAACAATGGCATCTATACCATCGACACCCGCCAAGCCCACATCGCCGACATGGCCTTCAAGGCACACAACACGGCCAACGGGCGCTTCGACTACGACGAGGTGTTCACCCTGTTCCTCTCCGACGACAGCACCCTGTGGGTGGGCGCAGCAGGCAGTGGCGTGGTGAAATGCCGCATCGACGACAGAGGCGACATCGTGCAACAGCAGCGCATCACCACACGCGAGGGTCTGGCCAACAACAACGTCTACTGCATGGTCGACGACGGCTACGGCTACCTGTGGGCAGGCACCGAAGAGGGCATCTCGCGTATCAACATCGGCAACAGCATCGTCAACACCTACCAGCCGTCGCCCGTGCTCCTGGGCAATGTGGCTACGGAGAACTGCGCCTTGCGCCTGAAGAGCGGCCAGCTGATCTTCGGCACCAACTACGGCGTGGTGGTCGTCATGCCACAGAAGCCGCACACGGCAGCAGCAGCCACCATGCGCGCCCATCTCACAGACCTGCACGTCAACGGACTCTCCATCTACGGCACAGGCACCGCCCACGGCGACAGGCAGATGCCCACGGCAGACATGGCCGCACAGCTGACCGACGGCGGCACCATCAGCCTGGACCATCATCAGAACAGCCTGTCAATCTTCTTCTCCAACTTCAACTACGACAACACCCAAGCCACGCTCTATCAGTTCTACCTCGAGGGGCAAGACCCGGAGTGGCTCCCCATCACCACCGTCCATCATGCCGACTACTCCGAGCTGCGGCCCGGCACCTACATCTTCCATCTGCGCTCGCTCACGGGCGACAACGAGTGGAACGCCGAGACCACGCTAACCATCGTCGTCAGACAGCCATGGTACAACACCTGGTGGGCATGGACGCTCTATCTGCTGCTGGCCGCCACTCTGGCCTGCTATGCCTACCGCAACTGGAGGGAGCGTTTCAACCTGCACCAGCAGATGAAGCTGCAGCAGCAGATAAGCGACTTCCGACTGCTGTTCTTCACCAATGTCGCCCACGAGTTTCGCACGCCGCTGGCCATCATCAGCCACAGCGTGGACAAGCTCGGAGAAACGGCCGATACCGACAGTCAGCAGGCCCTGCACGCCGCCATACGCCGGGGAACCACACGTTTGCTGAGGCTCGTCAACCAGTTCATGGAGTACCGCCGTGCCAGCACCGGCCACCTGCACCTGCATCTGGCCGAGGCCGACATTGTGGCGCTCTGCCGCAATATCGTGCACGACTTCTGGGCCATGGCCCATCAGAAGGTGATCAGCCTGACGCTACTGCCCTTTGCCAAGAACCATACGTTCGACTTCGACCACGACAAGGTGGAGACCATCGTCTACAACCTCATCTCCAACGCCATCAAATACACGCCCCATGGGGGCACGGTCGACGTGAAGGTGACACTCAGCGACGACGGCCGCCTGCTCACCATCGCTGTAGAGGACTCCGGCCCGGGCATCAGCGCCTCGCAGCAGGAGGCACTCTTCCAGCCCTTCATGCAGGGGCTGGCCAGTCAGGGCGGCATGGGCATCGGCCTCTATACAGCTCACCAGGTGGCCCAGGCACACCACGGGACCCTCACCTATGAGCGCAGTGTGCGACTGGGCGGGGCGCGATTTGCCTTCACCTTGCCGGCCACTGCCGACGGCTACACGGCCGACGACTATGCCCCCGCCGACAACACGGCCTACAGCGCCGAGCAGCGGCAGGCCGAGCAGATTATCAAGGAGATGCAGCCCAAAGCCCTCAACGACGTGACCGTGGCCCTCATCGAAGACGACTCCGACATGATGGAGCAGATAAGCAGCGAGCTGGGCCGCTTCTTCCGTGTCGAGCGCTATGCCAACGGACGCCAGGGCTACGAGGGCGTCGTAGCCCGTAAGCCCGCCCTGCTCGTGACCGACGTGATGCTGCCCGACATGGATGGCTATGAGATAGTCAGCCGTCTGCGCGCATCGCAGGCCACTGCACGGCTGCCCATCGTCATGCTCACCGCCCTCGACGACGAGCAGCACCAGTTGCGCGCCTATCAGGCCGGAGCCGACGACTACATGGTGAAGCCCTGCAACTACCGCTTGCTCATCGCCCGCATTATGCAGCTCATCAGGTGGTCGGCGGCCACACCCGAGATGGCCGACGCCTCACTGCCTGCCACAGGCGCGCAGGCTGAGACTGCCGATGCTCACCATGGCGAGCGGGCGGCAGCGGAGAGGCAGGCCGACAGCCCTCTGCCCGCACCGCTCATCACGTCGCAGGCCGACAAAGTGTTTGTGGAAAAGCTGCAGATGCTCATAGCGCAACACATGGCCGACGAAGACTTCGGCGTTGATCAGCTGGCACAGCTCATGAAGATGGGGCGCACCAAGTTCTACGGCAAGACGAAGGAGCTCACGGGCCTCTCGCCCAACAAGTATCTTATGGTGCAGCGCATGGAAAAAGCCGCCGACCTGCTGGCCGACGGCGAGATGAACGTGAGTGAGGTGTGCTACAGGGTGGGACTGCAAGACCCCTCCTACTTCAACAAGTGTTTCAAGGCCCACCATGGCGTGGTGCCCAGCAAGTACCGACGGTGACTTCGCACCTCGGCCCCCCGCACCTCCGAAAGCCCTACTGTCTGATGGCCTCAGCAATGATTTCGGCCATCTGGCGTGCCCCCTTGTCGGTGGGGTGTATGCCGTCGTTCTGCATACGCCCGTCGGCGGGTGAGAAGCGGCTGTGCAGGTCGATGACGGTGAGCCCCTCTCGCTGCGCCACGCGCTGCAGGATAGGTATGATGCGAGAAGTGATGACCGAGTCGCTGATGTTCCACGATGGCTTCTGAGCCACGATGGGCGTGCAGAGGAAGATGCGTGGCGATGCCGCCCGGGACATCTTCTTCGTGGGCTTCCCCTTCTTGTTGAGCACAGGACGCTTAGGACTGATCTGGTCGATGAGCTGCATGAGGTCGTGCTCATACTCGTCACCATACTGCCAGTTCTCAGGTTTGGAGTCGTTGGTGCCCAGTTTCACTACCACGATGTCGGGCTGTGCCACATCAGTGCGGCCGGCGCTGGGACCGACGAAGGCTTGGGCATCGGCCCATGCCTGCTCCTGCATGTAGGGATGGTCGCCCTTGTTGAGCATGGTGCGTGCGCTCACGCCGAAGTTCTTCACCCAGTATCCACTGCCCAGCAGCTGCTGCAGCTGTGCGGGGTAGCCGAGCTGTTCGGCCATGTCGATGCCCGAGCCGTCGGTGATGCTGTTGCCTATGCATGCCACGCGCACGGCGTCCTGCTGCGGTGTCTTCTGCTGCGAGAGCCAGTCGGCCAGATCGCCAAGCATCTGCTCATGGTAGGCATAGTCAGTGCGGAAGCCAAAGCCGTGACCGCCTGTAGGATAGATGTGCATGGCACACTTGTTGCCGGCACGACGCATGGCAGAGTAGTAGGCCACGCCATTGGTCACGGGCGGCACGGCACGGTCGTCGTTGGCCAGCAGCAGGATGGCCGGCGGGGTGAGATGGCGGCGCACGGCGTTCTGGTTGCTGAAGGCACGGACCAGTTGCTGGTCTTTCTGCCCCTGCTCACCGAGGAAATTGCGGCAGGACCCCTTGTGGCTGTCGCGTTCGTTCATGGAGATGACGGGATAGAAGAGTATGCTGAAGTCGGGCCTGACGTCCCACTGGCTGTGGGTGGAAATGGTCGAGGCGAGGTGTCCGCCTGCCGAGAATCCCATGATGCCCACGTCGCGCGGGTTGATGGCCCAAGCCTGAGCCGAGTCGCGCATGGTGCGCATGGCCTTCTCTGCATCGCCCACGGGTATGGTGCGGTCGCCCTGTGGCATGCGGTAGGTGAGCACGGCGAAGGCTATGCCCTGCTGATTGAACCACGGTGCCCACTGGTGCCCCTCGTTCTGCATGGAGAGGTGGCTGTAGCCGCCGCCTGGGCAGCACACCACGGCGCGTCCCGTGG
>CAJOHP010000127.1 GCA_905234355.1 uncultured Prevotella sp.
GAGTTTAGATATTAATTACCTCGTGTTTAGATATTAATTACCTCGTGTTTAGATATTAATTACCTCGAGTTTAGATATTAATTGCACGTTTAGGGGGTAAATCAGACCTGCTGAAAATCGGAAACACGGGGAATCTTATATCCAACAATCTGCTTCCGAATGCTGGGCATTGAAGATTTTAGGGCTAAAGTTTTGCACTTTCGGCTTTTTTGAGTACTTTTGCAAGCGTTAAGGCACAGGTGTCCAGCCAGTGAGGAGCAAGCATCTCTCCCTTGGCTGGTGCCCGCCATGCCCCCGACCAAACCGAAACAACAGCAAGAAGCAAAACCAAAAACATCCCAAACAAGCAAAAATAAGAGACAATGGCAACACCAGTAGCATTCAAGTACGCCCCCATGTTCCAGCTGGGCGAAGACAAGACCGAGTACAGACTGCTGACCAAGGACGGCGTGACGACCGCCGACTTTGAGGGCAAGGAGATAGTGAAAGTGTCGCGCGAGGCCCTCACCCTACTGGCCCAGCAGGCCTTCCACGATGTGGAGTTCATGCTGCGCAGGGAGCACAACCTGCAGGTGGCCGCCATCCTGAGCGACCCCGAGGCATCGGAGAACGACAAATATGTGGCCCTGCAGTTCCTGCGCAATGCCGAGGTGGCCGCACGCGGCGTGCTGCCCTTCTGCCAGGACACCGGCACAGCCATCATACACGGCGAGAAAGGACAGCAGGTGTGGACAGGCTTTGAGGACGAGGAAGCCCTCTCGCTCGGCGTCTACAACACCTTCACGCAGGACAACCTGCGCTACTCGCAGAACGCGCCGCTGACCATGTATGACGAGGTGAACACCCGCTGCAACCTGCCTGCACAGATAGACATCGAGGCCTGCGAGGGCGCCGAGTACCGCTTTGTGATGGTGGCCAAAGGCGGCGGCAGTGCCAACAAGACCTACTTCTACCCCATGACCAAGGCCACCATACAGAACGAGGGCACGCTCATCCCCTTCCTCGTGGAGAAGATGAAGTCGCTCGGCACGGCAGCCTGCCCGCCCTACCATATCGCCTTCGTCATCGGAGGCACATCGGCTGAGAAGAACCTGCTCACGGTGAAGCTCGCCTCCATAAAATACTACGACTCGCTGCCCACCACAGGCGACGAGACCGGACGCGCCTTCCGCGACGTGGAGCTGGAGAAGAAGCTGCTGCTCGAAGCCCACAAGATAGGACTGGGCGCACAGTTCGGCGGCAAGTACATGGCCCACGACATACGCGTGATACGCCTGCCCCGCCACGGTGCCTCGTGCCCCATCGGCATGGGCGTGAGCTGCTCGGCCGACCGCAACATCAAGGCCAAGATCAACCGCAACGGCATCTGGCTGGAGCAGATGGACACCAACCCCTCGGAGCTCATCCCCGCCGAGTATGCCAAGGCCGGAGAGGGGCAGAACACCATCGTCATCGACCTGGACAAGGGCATCGACGCCGTGCGCAAGGAGCTCTCGAAGTATCCCGTCTCCACCCGTGTCAACCTCAAGGGCACCATCATCGTGGCACGCGACATAGCCCACGCCAAGCTCAAGGCACGCATCGACGCCGGTGAGCCCATGCCCGAATACTTCAAGAAATACCCCGTGCTCTATGCCGGACCCGCCAAGACCCCGGACGGATACCCCTGCGGCTCCATGGGCCCGACCACGGCCAACCGCATGGACCCCTACGTCGACGAGTTCCAGTCGCTCGGCGCATCGCTCGTGATGATAGCCAAGGGCAACCGCTCGCAGCAGGTCACCGACGCCTGCCAGAAGTACGGAGGATTCTATCTCGGAAGCATCGGCGGCGTTGCGGCTGTGCTCTCACAGTCGAGCATCAAGTCGATAGAGTGTGTGGAATATCCCGAACTGGGCATGGAGGCCATCTGGAAGATTCAGGTGGAAGACTTCCCCGCCTTCATCCTCGTGGACGACAAGGGCAACGACTTCTTCAAACAGCTCAAACCCTGCGCATGCACAAACTGACACTCCTCCTCGCCATGCTGCTCTGTGCCGCCGGCTCATGGGCCATCAGGGCCAAGGGCGGCTGGCACGACGTGAGACAGCCCGACGGCACCACGCTGCGCGTCACCCTCTGCGGCGACGAGTGGATGCACTGCTACATGACCACCGACGGCGTGCCCCTCGTGCTCGCCGACGACGGCCGCAGCCTGTGCTATGCCGACTGCTGGGGCTTTGCCCTCAGCTCTACCGGCGTGATGGCCCACGAGGCCGCACTGCGCACCGACAGCGAGCGCCTTCTGCTCCAGACCACCGGTGCGCTGGCCAACATACAGCCCACGACAAACACACTGCGACGGGCAGCCAACCAGCGGCGCGCACTGCAGAAGGGCAACTACGTGGGACAGTACAAAGGACTGGTGGTGCTCGTCGACTTCCCCGACCGGGCCTTCTCGGCCGAAGACCCGCAGCACTTCTACCACAGCATGCTCAACGACGACGACTTCGCCATGAACGACGCACCCGGCTCCGTGCGCAACTACTTCCTCGACCAGTCGGAAGGACTCTTCGACGTGTCGTTCGACGTCGTAGGACCCGTCACCGTGTCGAAAAAGAGCAACGCCTACTACACCGACGGCACAGCCCACAATGTGAGACGCTACTTCGTGCCAGAGGTGGTCAGGAGCGTGGCCACACAGGTAGACCTGAAGGACTACGACTGGAACGGCGACGGCGAGGTGGAGCAAATCGTCATCATCTACGCAGGATATACCTCGAGCGACTACTACCCCGACGTCGACTCCACCACCATAGCCAAGGACTGCATCTGGCCACACGAGTGGACCCTGGCCACACCCATGAGCATCGACGGCATGAGAGTCTACACCTATGCCTGCAGCAACGAGCTGTGGATAGACCACAGCCTGGCCGGATTCGGCACCCTGTGCCACGAGTTCTCCCACTGTCTGGGACTGCCCGACCTCTACGACACCAACTTCGACGAGACGGTCACGTTCAACGGCGGCATCATGGACCAGTGGGACATCATGGACGGCGGCAACTACTGCCACGGCGGATGGGTGCCGGCAGGCTACTCCGGCTACGAGCGCATCTACTGCGGATGGCGCACACCCACCGACCTGGACGAGCCGCAGAGCATACGCGGCATGAAGGCACTCAACGACGGAGGACCTCTCTACACCGTCACCAACGACTGCGCCACCTCGCGCGTGGAGGAGTTCTACGTGCTGGAGAACAGGCAGAAGCAGCGCTGGGACCGCTACCTGCCCGGCCACGGACTGCTCGTCACCCACGTGGACTACAATGCCACCGCCTGGGCCGACAACACCGTGAACGACAACCTCAGCCACCTGCGACAGGTGTTCATACCCGCCGACAACGACCTGATGGGCTACTACCGCGACATGAAGTCGCCACGCTATGCAGCCTACCCCTACGTCAGTGCCGCACAGGGCATACGCAACGACTCACTCACCAACCACTCCTCGCCGGCTGCCACCGTCTACAACGTCAACCGGCAGGGCAACTACTTCATGAACAAGCCCATCACACGCATCACCGAGGAGCAGAAACTCGTGGGCTTCGACTTCATGGGGGGCACGCCGTCGGCCGTCAGCACCGTGGTGGACAAAGGACCATCGACAGCACCCGACCGCACCTACGACCTCAGCGGGCGCACAGCAGGGACGGGCAAGGCCGTCGTGGTGAAAAAAGGAAAGAAATATGTGACGAGATAACACCTATTTACCACCTAATCAAAAACCAACATCCTTATGAGACTTATTATTGAACCGAACTATGAGTTGATGTCGCAATGGGCAGCCAACTATGTCGTGAACAAGATCAACGCCGCTCATCCCACCGCCGAGAAGCCCTTCGTGCTCGGCCTGCCCACCGGCTCGTCGCCCATAGGCATGTATCAGGGCATAGTGAAAGCCTACAAGGAGGGACGCGTCTCGTTCAAACACGTCCTCACATTCAATATGGACGAATATGTCGGACTGCCCGAGGAGCATCCCGAGAGCTACCACTCCTTCATGTTCACCAATCTCTTCAACCACATAGACTGTCCCAAGGAGAACATCCACATACTCAACGGCAACGCCGCCGACCTGGCCGCCGAGTGCGCCCACTACGAGCAGATGATAGAAGAGGCAGGCGGCATCGACCTCTTCCTGGGCGGCATAGGACCCGACGGTCACATCGCCTTCAACGAGCCGGGGTCGTCGCTCTGCAGCCGCACACGGCAGAAGACGCTCACCACCGACACCATCATAGCCAACTCACGATTCTTCGGCAACGACATCGACAAGGTGCCCAAGACCGCACTCACCGTCGGCGTAGGCACGGTGATGGCTGCCAAGGAGGTGATGATCCTGGTCAACGGACACGCCAAGTGCCGCGCACTGCAGGCTGCCGTCGAAGGGGCGGTCAACCACATGTGGACCATCTCAGCACTGCAGATGCACCCCCACGGCATCATCGTGGCCGACGACGCCGCATGCGACGAGCTGAAGGTGGGCACCTACAGATACTTCAAGGACATAGAGCGCAACAACCTCCTGTAAGACGAGCGCCCAGCCCCCCTATATGACCGACTACACACTCAACATCGACGGACGTCTCGTCAGTCTTGCCACACCGCAAGTGATGGGCATCCTCAACGCCACGCCCGACTCCTTCTATGCAGGGAGCCGGGCGCTGACCGAACACGCCGTGGCCGAGCGTGCCCGGCAAATAGTGTCCGAGGGAGCCGCCATCATCGACGTGGGCGCATGCTCCACACGCCCTGGCAGCACACCCCCCACACAGCAGGAGGAGATGGAGCGACTGCGGCGCGCACTCGACGTGGTGAGACGCCAGCAGCCACAGGCCATCGTCTCGGTAGACACGTTCCGGCCCGACGTGGCGCGAATGGCCGTCGAGGAGTATGGTGCCGACATCGTCAACGACGTCTCGGAGGGCAACGCCGAGATGTTTCGCATGGTGGCACGCCTACGCGTACCTTATATATTAATGTCGGCACAGCCCGACCTGCGGCAGACGCTGCTCACGCTCTCCGACAAGGTGCAGCAGCTGCGCGACATGGGGCAGCACGACATCGTCGTCGACCCGGGCTTCGGCTTCGGTAAGACACTCGAGCAGAACTACCGGCTCCTGGCACAACTCGACCGCCTGCAGGTGCTCGGCCTGCCGGTGCTCGTGGGGCTGTCGCGCAAGTCGATGATCACACGCCTGCTTGGCATCACGCCCGAGGAGGCCCTTGCGCCCACCACAGCACTCCACGCCGTGGCACTCGACAAGGGAGCCGCCATACTGAGGGTGCACGACGTGCTGCCTGCTGTGCAGTGCTGCCGCATGATGACAAAGCTCACGGAGTAAAGGAAGAAGACCACAGACTACTATGTTTTTTGAGTTCGGAATAAAGGATTTTATCGACATTCTGCTTGTGGCGACGATGATCTTCTACATCTATCGCCTCATGCGCGAGTCGCGCTCACTCAACGTGTTCGGCGGCATACTCGTGTTCCTCGTCATCTGGGTCATCGTCTCGCAAGTGCTGGGCATGCGCCTGCTGGGCACCATACTCGACAAGCTGGTGTCGGTAGGAGTCATTGCACTCATCGTCATCTTCCAGGACGACATACGCAAGTTCCTCTACAACCTCGGTGCACACCAGCGCGTGAAAACGCTGACCCGGCTGTTCATGCCCAAGCACTCCACCGACAAGGACATGGCAGAGCTGAAGAAGTCTATCATGCCCATCGTCATGGCCACCATGTCCATGGCCAAAGGCAAGGTGGGAGCACTCATCGTGATAGAGCGGGCCACACCGCTCGACGACATCGTGGCCACGGGCGACGTCATCGATGCCAACATCAACCAGCGGCTCATAGAGAACATCTTCTTCAAGAACTCCCCACTGCACGACGGGGCCATGATCATCTCCCGGCGCCGCATACGCGCTGCAGGCTGCATACTGCCCGTGAGCCACAGCCTCGACATACCCAAGGAGCTCGGGCTGCGCCACCGCGCCGCCATGGGCATCTCGCAGGAGAGCGACGCCATCGCCATCGTCGTGAGCGAGGAGACGGGCAGCATCTCCGTGGCACGCAACGGACAGTTCCGGCTGCGGCTCTCCGGCGAGGAGCTCGAAGGCGTACTCACTACCGGATAGTCTGTCCTCGCCACCTCGCACGCTCGAACCACAATCAATGAAGACTTACAAATGAAAGAACAAGATACTCACCGACGACCGCTCCTGCTCCTGTCCAACGACGACGGCTACGAGGCCAAGGGCATCCACTGTCTGGCCGACATGCTCCGCGACAAGGCCGATATCCTCGTGTGCGCACCCGAAGGCCCGCGGTCGGGACAGTCGTGTGCCTTTACCGCCACCACACCCCTACTGCTCACCCAGCGCCACAGAGAGCAGGGCCTGGAGGTGTGGTCGACCAACGGCACCCCCGCCGACTGCGTGAAGATGGCGCTGCACCTGCTCACACAAGACAGGCAGGTCGACATGGTGGTGGGGGGCATCAACCACGGCGACAACTCGTCGGTCAACACCCACTACAGCGGCACCATGGGCGTGGTGATGGAGGGCGCCATGAAGCACATACCCTCTGTGGCTTTCTCGCTCTGCGACCACAAGGCCGACGCCGACTTCAGCCCACTGCGCCACTATGTGCGCTCCATCACCGAACGCGTGCTCAGCCAAGGACTGCCCGACGGCGTATGCCTCAACGTCAACTTCCCCTTAACAGAGGAAAGAGAATACCGCGGTGTTCGCATCTGCCGCATGGCTTATGGAACGTGGAGCAGCGAGGTTGCCAAATGTCACCATCCGCGCGGCTACGACTACTATTGGATG
>CAJOHP010000128.1 GCA_905234355.1 uncultured Prevotella sp.
CTGCTTCCTCCAGGCTATGTTTTGCTGGGTCTCACGCTGTAGTTCGCTTTTTACCGTATTATATGCCAGAAGGGTGCTGACATAGCGAGCGTTCATCTGGAACAGCTCCAGATTTTTCTTCTTCCTGTAATACATCCATAAAACGATGATGAGCAAGAAAGTCAATACCGTGACCAAGACAATCCACCTTGCCATGGCCTGCATGCGCTGTTGCTTCATGGCAAGGCTGTCGCGCTGCTGTCTTATGCGATGGTAGTTGTATTGGGCTTCAGCTTTCTTGACGGCTTCAGCCACTGCGGACTCTTGTATGGAGTCGGCGACCTTTGCGTATTCTTCGTAGTACACAAGTGCCTGCCGGGCATTACCCCTTGTCCCTTCAAGATGAGCCAGATTGCGCAGGTATTCAGCCTGCGCATATATGTTGTCGCGATAGAGGGCCTTTCGGAAATAAAACACAGCGGAATCGGTGTGGTGCTGCCCCCAATGCCAATAGGCCCAGTTGGCGATGTTTAGCGAGTCGTGCGTCATGAGACGCTGCGCCTTGTCAAACTGCTTTGTCTGTATATAGATGTCGCACAAGGCATACTTAGCATTCGCGGATATATCTTCTTGCTGCTCAAGCCCGCCGCTCAGCTCTAAGGCTCTTTGGTAATAGTAAACGGTGCTGTCGGCTTTGTCTGCTATGGTATAGACTCTCGCCATCCGGAATGATGCCAGGGCCATGCGCAGCGTGTCGCCGGCACTCTCAGACAACTGGCAGAACTGCCGGTAATAAGGCATGCAGTCATCGTACATGCACTGGTCAAAGTACAAATCGCCTGTGAGCATGAGAAGCCATCCCCTCAGGATGCGGTCAGGCAAATGCCGCGCAACGTCGATGGCGGCGCTGTAATGAAGCATGGCAGAAGGAGCATCGCCAGTAGCCGACTCTATATTGGCAAGAAAGCATAGGGACTTAGCCAGCTTTGCCGTGTCGCCACAGGAGGCAAAGTACCGTGACAGACTGTCGGCTAAGGAATAGTCTTGCCTCGACAGAGTGCTGTAGACGAAAGCCCGTTCGAGAGACAGTAGTTTCCTGTAGGCTTGAGCCTCTTTGTGTGCTAAGTTGCCTGGTACTTTGTTTAGGATACTATCCCCCGCCCGATACTGGCCTGTCATCAGGGCGCTATCAGCCTCAACGAGCAGAGAGTGATAGCGGTCGCCGTCAGTGCAGGCGGCGAAAGTGCAAAGAACGATGGCTGCATGAAGCAGAAGTCTTGTTGTCGTCTTCATGCTCTGTCTACATATTCCTCTTCTCGGCATGGTCTGTCCTTCTGTCCTCGGCATGGGGTCTACAGTTCTTCGGTCACGGCGAGCTCTATGCCGCGCCACAGCAGGATGAACCGGGTCTTGTCTACATAGTAATAGCCTGAGAGGCGCACGTCCTCCCAGTTCTGCATGCCGTAGGGCAGGCGGCGGGGCTTCTGTTGCTGTTCCATCATAGTGGGTTGTTGCTTTCGTGTAATGCGCCTGCAAATATACAAATAAAAACCGGCACAGCAAAACAATCGCGCGGAAACTTGTGTCAGTCCCTGCAATTAGCTTTCCTCTGAATATAAATAAAAAATGAGAGATGAAAGATGAGAAATATGATTAGTTTGGCTGAAATGTACTATGGCAAAGCAGTCTAATCATATTTCTCATCTTTCATCTCTCATTTCTCATCTCTCATCCCTTGAGCCTGAACGCCTGCTCGATGCTGTTTATCTCGTCGATGAAGGCCTTGTCGGTCTTCAGTCGCTGCTCTATGGCCGTGCAGCTGTGTATGACGGTGCTGTGGTCGCGTCCACCGATGAGTTTTCCTATGCGTGCGCTGGGCATCTTGGTGTGCTTCTGCGCCAGATACATGGACACCTGCCGTGCCTGGACAAACTCGCGCTTGCGGCTCTTGCTGAACACGTTCTGCTGGGTGACACCGTAGTGCTGACAGACCTTCTCGAGAATGTCGTCGATGGTGAGCGGGTGATTGTCCACCTTGACGGCGCGCTTGATGATGCGCTCGGCCAGGTGCATGTCGATGTTGGTGTTGTAGACGATGGAGTAAGCCATGAGCGAGTTGATGACGCCCTCGAGGTCGCGCACGGAGCCATTGGCCGTCTGTGCGATGTACTGTATGACGTTCTCGGGAATCTTCAGTCCGTCGCGTCGGCACTTGGCGTGGAGTATGTCTACGCAGAGCTCGACGTTGGGTTTCTCAAGCTCTCCGATGAGTCCGCAGGAGAATCGCGTGAGGAGCCGGTCCTTGACGCCGGCGAGGTCGACGGGCGGCCTGTCGCTGGCCAGCACGATCTGCTTGCCCAGACGGAAGAGATGGTCGAAGATGTGGAAGAAGGTGTCGAGCGTGCGTGGTGAGCTGGCCCACTCCTGCACGTCGTCGACGATGAGCATGTCGAGACTCTGGTAGAAGTTGATGAAGTCGTTGGTGGTGTTCTGCCTGACGGAGTCGGTGAACTGCACCTGGAAGAGTCGTGCCGAGACGTAGAGCACGCGCTTTGCCGGGTAGGCGCGCTTGCACTCCACACCGATGGCGTTGACGAGGTGTGTCTTTCCGCATCCCGACGGTCCGTAGAGGAAGAAGGGATTGAAGGTGGAGCGCCCCGGATGCTGCGCTATGGACAGGCCCACGGTGCGTGTGAGCTTGTTGGAGTCGCCCTCGATGAAGGTGTCGAAGGTCTTGTGGATGTCGAGCTGCGGGTCGAGCTTCTGCAGTGCGGTGTCGAGCACGGTGGGCGACTTGTTGACCCGGGTGCCCGGTGTGGGTGCGTCGATGGGCGACGGCGGGTCGCCGGCTACGGTCTGCCCGATGCCGTGCTCCTTGTCGGTGACGATGCGGTAGGTCAGGCTGACATTGGTCTGGAAGCTCTTGGCGATGGCCCAGGCCATAAGGCGCACATAGTTCTGCTCCAGATATTCATAGAAGAACATGCTGGGCACCTGCACCCGCATCGTCTTTTCCTGTTCGTCGAAGGACTCGAAGACGATGGGCTCGAACCATGTTTTGAAGATCTGCTCCGTGACGTTCTGCCGGATGAGATGCAGGCAGTTGTCCCAAAGCGCCTTATGACTCTGATGCATTTGGCGTTAAAAGATTTTTATTACTAATTATGCTAGAAGATTTGCCTCATGGAGACGTTTGCGAGTGCAAAGTTCGGTATTTTTTTTGATATGGGCAAATTGTCGGAAAACGGAATTTGTGTTTACAAAGGATGATAAGTGACTTGTTTTTGGGTGGTTAGGTTGTTTCACGTACCAAACAAGCGGTTTTTTGGTTGTGTATTTACAGCATACTGATTATCAGCATATTGCAAACAAGAAAAGGGGCTATGCCGCCCCTTTCTTATTTAGACAAAATAAATATTACTTATTTTTTTTCCCGAAAATGGAGAAGTGCACATAGCGCTTGGGATGTGCCTTGAGGTCGATCATGAGTGAGTCGGCATCGCGCATGGTGTTGTTGAGGTTGCGATAGAGCGAGGGGTCGCGCATGAGCAGTCCGAGTGTGCCGTCCTTGCTGTTGAGTGCTGCGGTCATCTGCTCCACGTTGGCCAGTGTGGCATCGACCTTTTGCATGGTGGCGGCCACGTCGACGGCATTGAGCTTGGCAGTCATGGCCGAGGCATTGGCGAGCACGTCGTTGGTCTTGCCAAGCATCTGGGGCATCTGTCTGTTGAGCTGTGTGGAGAGCTGCTGCAGCTGGGCTGAGGTGGCACTGAGGCTGGCGGTGATGTGGTCTACGTTGTGGAGCGACGTGGTGAGGGCGGGGTCGGACAGCAGGGTGTTGACGCTGGCGAGGATGGAGTCGAGCTTGGGCAGCATGGCCTCTATCTGCGGCACCATGGCGCCTGCCCTGGCCATGAGTCCCTGCTGCATCTCGCCGCGTATGGTGTCGCCCACGGCGAGCAGGTCGATGGGGTTGGAGCCGAACTTCAGCTCGAGTTTCACGTTGCCGAGCATGTCGCTGCTTATCTCTGCGCGTGTGCCCTTGGGCACCTGCAGCTTCTTGTCCAGGCCGAGCGAGGCCACGATGTAGTCGGGACGGCTGTAGTCGTAGGCGATGGCCTCGACCACGCCCACCTTGTAGCCGTTGGCATAGACGGGGTTGGCGGCCGATAGTCCGCTCACGTCGGAGAAGACGGCATAGTACTGCGACCCGCTGCTGGTGAGCGTGAGTCCCTTGAGGAAGTTCATTCCGAAAAAGAGCAGCACGATGCCGGCTACAGCCACAAGGGCTATTTTCACTTCATTGGTCAGTTTCATTGCTGTATGGATATGCTTTTACTTCTTATTTTCTGTGGTTGCGCTTATACTCCTTGTAGGCTTCTCCGGCGTCTATCTTCTCGCCGTTGCGATAGGCGATGATGAATGCCTGTGGAAACTTCTCGGCCACTTTCTTGCGCAGACGGTATATCTCGTTGTAGTTGGCCGAAGCCCCCATGGTGTATTTCCACAGGCCTCCCTCCTTGTAGCAGTCCCATCCGGTGAGTCCCTTCAGCTGCCGTGCGCCGGCCTTGAGCCGTGTGGATGAGGTGTAGAACTGCACCTTGAACACGGGCTGTGCGCCGGATGCGGGCGCATCGGATGCCGGTGGTGCAGAGACGAGGGGTGCCGGTGCGGGCGTGGACGGAGCCGGCGGCGTGGACGGAGCCGGCGGCGTGGCTGGGGCGGGTTCAGGCGTCTGCTCCGTCTCTGCAGGAGGCTGGGCCGTGACGCGCTGCGTGGTACCGCTCTTGTCGTAGCGGCGACGGTAGGCCTGGAAGGCATTGAACAGTCCGCGGGCATACTTCTCGGTAGAGCTCTCGGCAAGCATGAAGCTTTCCTCGTCGGCTGTGGAGATGAAGCCCAGCTCGACGAGACAGCCGGGCATGGACGTGAGCCGCAGCACGGCGAGGTTGTCCTGATGGGCGCCCTGGTTCTGGCGGCCCGTAGCCTGACAGACGTATCGCTGCATGAGCTTGGCCAGCTCGACGCTGTTTTCCATGTTGTCGTCTTGTATGAACTCGAAGATGATGTCGCTCTCGGGCGAGTTGGGGTCGTAGCCGTGGTAGGTCTGCTTGTAGTCTTTCTCCAGGAGTATGACCGCATTCTCGCGCTTGGCCACCTCGAGGTTTTCGATGAATCCCTGCGAGCCGGTGTGTCGGCCACGGCCGAGGGTGTAGGTCTGGAATCCGCGTGCGGTCTTGCCCTTTGGCAGTGCGTTGATGTGTATGGAGATGAAGAGGTCGGCCTTGTTGCGGTTGGCTATCTCGGCGCGCTTGTGTAGCTCCAGGAATCGGTCGGTCTTGCGGGTATAGATGACGCTGACGTCGGGGCAGTTGCGCTCCACCATCTTGCCGAAGGCGAGGGCATAGCGCAGGGTGAGGTTTTTCTCCTTAGTGCGTGCCCCCACGGCACCTGCATCGTGGCCGCCATGGCCGGCGTCGATGACGAGCGTAAACCGCCTGTCGGCCGCCAGGACAATGGCTGTGGGCAGCAGGAGGACCAGCAGAAGCAGGGCTAAAAGTCGTCGTGTCATCGTGAATGCAATAAAAATTAATGTGCAAAATTACGGATTATCGGTCGGAAAAGCGGCAACAGGGGCAGAGTTTTATCATTTATTAACGTAGACACGTCACACGTCTCTGCCTACGGTGAGTCTGACGCCTGCTCCGGCACAACAGGCGCCCATGGGCGGGTTGAGCTTGGTGAGCTCGATGCTCACGCTGCTTGCCTCGGGCCATGTGTCGAGCACGGCGCGTGCTATCCGTCCGGCCACATGCTCGAGGAGCCGCGAGGGCGTGGACATCTCGCGCACGATGAGCGCATAGAGGTCGGCATAGCTCAGCGTGTGGCTCACGTCGTCGGTGCGTGCGGCCCGGCTGATATCGTAGCCGACGCTGATGGTCACGGAGAACTCGCCCCCTACGGTCTGCTCCTGCGGCATGACGCCATGGCGGGCCCACAGCCGCACGTCGCGCAGGAATATCTCACTGTGCCGCATTGTCGCCGGCTGGCATTGCTCACTGTGCTGCATTGTCGGTGGTCGTAGTCGTATCGTCGGCATCGGGCTGTCCGGGCAGATACTTCTTCAGGGCACGCTCCACGCCGTTCTTCCATGTGTTGATGTTTTCTCCGCCGAGCTGCAGCGAGCTCACGAGCTTGATGACGTGCTCTATGGGCATGCGATAGCGCAACACGCCGGAGATGAGCTTGGCGTAGTTCCAGTATTCGGGGTTGAAGCGCTCGGAGAGTCCCTCGACGGTGATCTTATAGCCTCGGGTGTTGGTAAACTGGAAGTCGTAGCGCTTGGTGCCGTCGCTGCCCGTCTGCTTGACGATGCGTCCCTTGGTGACCGACTTGGGGAGCATGATGCCCTCGTCGTCGTCCTGCAGTCCGGTGAAGATTTCGTAGGGGTAGCCGTCGAGCAGTCCGACGAGCGCCACCCACTTCTCCTTGTTGTTCTGGAAGCGCACCACGTCGCACTCGAGTGCCTGTGGCCGCACCTCGGTGACGCCGGAGTGTGGCAGCGACGACGCGGTGTCGAGTGCAGTCCATACCATGTCGAGCAACTGGGTGCTGACGTCCAGTCCAAGGGCGTCGCGGCAGCGGTCGAAGAGGATGAGCAGCTCGTCTTCGCTCTTGGGACTGTCGGTGTGCTGTGAGGCTCGGGCCAGGTCGTGGACGACGCGCCGCAGGCGGCACTCGGCACTGGGCTGCCGCTCTTCGGGGGTGGGGGGTTTCTGTGTGTCCATAGGGGGAAGGGATGTTTTGGGTTCTATATGACTATGCTGTTATTTTCACTGATTTGACGGGGAGCGCGGGCGTCCTCACCCGCACCTGCGGCGGGCGAGGACGCCCGTTCGAGTGCAAAGTTAGCGGAAAATATGGAGAACACCAAGGAAAAACCGTCTTTTTTGCCATGCGAAGGCCTCGGCACGCTGCCCGGATGCCATATAGCGTGCCGGAAAGGCGTTAAATTTTCCAAATTGCTTTGCCGTCTGCGCCATTATGCGTACTTTTGCGAGTGATGAAGCAGCTACTTATTCTCTTATCAAGTGTGATGACGGCACTGGGCTGTATGGCCAGTGGAGTGTATAACGTGCGCGACTACGGAGCCGTGGGCGACGGCCACACGCTGGACTCGCCGGCCATCAATGCGGCCATCGAGGCAGCAGTGAAGAATGGCGGCGGCCAGGTGCTGCTGCCTGCCGGCACCTATCTGAGCGGCAGCATCAGGCTGAAGAGCCACATCGACCTGCACCTCGCCGCGGGCTGCACCCTGCTGGCGGCCGACCCGAAGGACTTCCCCAAAGATAAGGCGAAGGGCCCGCTCGGCGGCGACGGCGGCGGTATCTACGACGAGAGCGAGTCGTTCGGCGGCTTTCCCGAGTATCAGGACGGCGGCCACACCTACTTCCACAACTCGCTCATCTGGGCCGAGGGGCAGACGTGTGTGAGCATCACTGGCCACGGCATGATAGACGGAAAGGGGCTCACCCGCAAAGACACCGAGAAGGCCGGACAGGTGCAGGGCGGAAGCATAGGCACGGGCGACAAAGCCATAGCGCTGAAGCTCTGCCGAGGGGTGACCATACGCGACATCACCATCTACCGCGGCGGACACTTCGCCATCATCATGACCGGCTGCGACCTCTCGACGATAGACAACGTGACGATAGACACCAACCGCGACGGCTTCGACATAGACTGCTGCAAATACATGACCGTGAGCAACTGCCGCATCAACACGCCGAGCGACGATGCCCTGGTGCTCAAGTCGAGCTATGCGCTGAAGCGCCCCGTGCTCTGTGAGCACATAGCCGTGAGCAACTGCAACATCACGGGCTACAAGTGCGGCACGCTGCTTGACGGCACCTACGTGCCCGAGCCCGTAGGCTGGGTGTGCGGTCGCTTCAAGCTGGGCACCGAGAGCAACGGCGGCTACCGCAACATCGCGCTGACCAACTGCACCTTTGCCTACAGCAGCGGACTGGCCTTTGAAGAGGTGGACCAGGGACGCATGGAGAATATCGTGGTGAGCAACATCAGCATGAGCCACGTGCACCACTACCCCATCTACATCACCACCGGCTGCCGCAACCGCGGCCCGAAGGAGGTGACGCGCATGTCGAGCGCCTGCGGCATACAGATAAGCAACGTGGTGGCCGACGACTGCGACTCGCTCTGCAGCATCATCGTCACCGGCATGAAAGACGAGCCTGTGCGGGGTGTGTGGCTGCAGAACATCCGTCTGAGCTTCCGTGGCGGGGGCACGCGCGACCTGGCCCTGAAGGACTATCGCGAGCAGGGCACCCACTACCCTGAACCGAAATTTGCTGGATGGACACCTGCCTACGGCCTATATGCCCGACACGTGGAAGACCTGCACGTGAGCGACGTGACCTTCCGCTACGAGCGTCCCGACTATCGTCCGGCTGTGGTGCTCGACGATGTGCGGCGCGCCACACTGCGCGGCATCGACGCGCCTACTGAGCCAGGGGTGGAGCAGGTGCTGACGCTGCGCTCGGAGCAGGTGGTGAGGCAGTAGCGTCGGTCGGCTCCTGCCGCGGCGGGCCGTCGAGATAGCGGCGCACGTCGGCCTGCAAGCGCCGGAAAGGCTCCGAGGTGACATAGCCCGTGTTCTTCTTCAGCATCGCCTTGATGTCCTGCCGGGAGTGCTCATAGCAGGTCAGCTCGTTGCGCTTCTGCGTGCGGTGGGCCGTGGCCTTGGCTATCTCGCTCTGCCGCTCCTGCTGCAGCATGCGGCACACCTTGGTGAGGATGGGAGCGACGACGGTGTCGAAGAGATGGTGGCCCTGTATATATAAATAGGTGGTCTGGGGCGCGATGCCCATCGCCCTGATGTCGGCCTTGAGTTTCAGGTAGGCCGCCTTGTTGCCCGGGTATCGGCGCTGCAATTCGCCGAGCTTGACACGTACCTTGCGCTGCAGGTGCGTGAGCGACGCCTCGGGCTGTTGCACGTTGAAGTTGCCCGGGTCGGTCACACGGCTGAAGTCAGTGATGGTGAAGTGGGAGTACTGGCCAGTGCGATAGGCCCACACCGACCAGACAAAGAGCGGGAAGATGATTTCGGAGTAGCGGGTGAAATAGTCGTGGAAGTCGAAGATGCGGTGGTCGTTGAGCGTGACGGCCACGCAGACGTCGTGGAGCGAAGGGGCATAGCACTGGTAGTTCTCGATGGCGTAGACGTAGGTATGAAACACGTAAGGACTGCTTATCACGCGCAGTGACTGGGCTGTGGCGCCCTGCAGGAGGAAGTCGTAGTCGGCGTCGACACAGGCTATCATGTCGGGTCCCACGCGCTCCTGGCCGTCGGTCTCGGCATCGATGAAATTCATCAGCACCGACTTCTTGCCGCGCGTGAGGTGCTGCTTCGAGGGGAGCATCACCTCGAAGAAGCGGGTCTCGTCCTCAAAGGGGCTGAGCACAGTGCGCCAGAAGTAGATGTCGTCGTAGCTCTCGACGTAGGCCACTATCCTGCGGCGCGCCTTCTTCGATGTCAGCGCGTTGGCAGCCTTGACATACTGGCTGTTGATATTGTCCTTCAGACGGGTGCTCATGGGTGCGTTTTTTACACAGTGATGTCGCTCACCTCGGTGATGGCGTCGGTCCATCCGTTCATGACTACGGCTGGCGAGTGTGTGGTCATGATGAGCTGCACGTGGGGGTTGAGCTCCAAGACGAGGTCGATGAGCTGCTTCTGCCACTCGATGTGCAGGCTCACCTCGGGCTCGTCCATGAAGAGCACGAAGGGCAGGTCGTCTTCCACGAGCACGGTGAGCAGAATGATGAGCAGCTGCTTCTCGCCGCTGCTGAGCTGATAGGGCGTGAGCAGCTCGCCTATCTGCGTGAAGCGTATCTCGTTCTCTGTGCGCACCACGTGCTTGCCGGTGTCGCGGAAGAGGTCGTCGAGCATGTCCTGGAAGCGTGTCTTCTTCTGGCTCAGCCGCTGTGCCGTCTCGGCGTGACCGGCCTGCAGCTCGGCTATCATGCGGTTGCCTATGTTCACCTGATAGTCCAGATACTTGCGCTGCAGGTGGTAGAGCTGGAAGTCGAGCAGACTGCCTCCCCCACCCCTCATCATGGGCAGTATCTGCTGCAGGGAGCTGTCGCTGTCGGCCAGGAGCTGCTGCAGGGAGCTGTCGATGGAGCGTATCATGTCGTAGCGTATCCAGCGCGCGTCGGCGGGCTCCACGTCGAGACGCACGCCCTTGAGCATGTGGCTGGGAAACTCGCCGCCCTGGGCCAGTCCCTTCACCACCTTGTTTATTATAGTGGACTTACCCTGCCCGTTGACCCCGCTGAGGATATTGACCCTGGGCGAGAGGTCCCACACGATGTGCTTCTTGCCGCTCCAGAGCGACTCTATTTCTATTCTCTTGATATAGTCGGCGTATTTCTGCATAGTCTGAAGGATTCGTTAAAAACAGCGTTGTGGTCTCTGCTCGGGGGAGTGAGTGGTGCGGGGGGGCATCAGCGCCGCCGCGCGCTCCAGGGTGCCATGACCTGTCCTGCCGGACTGATGTCGACGAGCGTCATGTCGATGATGAGCGTGCTGTAGGCCGGCACCTTGCCCGACCCTGCGCTGCCGTAGCCCAGGTCGTAAGGCACGTAGATGCGCCAGTAGTCGCCCTTGCGCATGTGCTGCACGGCAGTCTGCCATCCAGCGAAGGGCATGGCCGAGACGAGGTATTTCGCCGTGGCGTTGGTCTTGGAGTCGTATTGGCTGAAGACGGTACTGGCATAGACCATGCCGTCGGGGTAGAGCCGTCCGCTGGGCATGAGCCGTCCCTCGTAGCTGATGCGCACGGAGTCGGTGTGCTTTGCGAAGACCTGCTCGGGGGCTGCAGCGGAGTCGAGCTTCAGGGCATAGACGTAGTCGGTGGGAGCCCCGTCGGTCAGCGGGTCGAGCGAGATATTCTTCAGCTTCACCCACCGGCCTGCGTCGCGTCGCAGGGAGTCGTCGAGCGAGAGGAAGAAGGCGTCGTTGCGTGCCTGCCAGTCGCTGAACTCCCGTGCCTGCTCGTCGAGGGCTTCCTCCTCGCTGCAGGCGGCGGCAAGACCGAGCGTGAGCACAAGGCAGAGCCACCCGAGGCTCCCCAGGAGGGAGCGGTGTCGGGCGGCATCGCCATGGGCGTTATGGTCTCTGAGGATGTGCATCATATTCGTCACGATAAGGCGCTTACAGTTTCTTCAGCAGGCTGGTGATGCTCACCTTGTCCTCGATGATGGAGTTAAGCTTCTCTATGCTGACGCGCTCCTGCTCCATGGTGTCGCGGAAGCGCAGGGTGACGCATCCGTCCTGCAGTGTGTCGTGGTCCACGGTGACGCAGTAGGGCGTGCCGATGGCGTCCTGCCGGCGGTAGCGCTTGCCTATGGAGTCCTTCTCGTCGTACTGGCAGGTGAAGTGATACTTCAGGTCGTCGATGATCTCGCGGGCCTTCTCGGGCAGTCCGTCTTTCTTCACCAGCGGCAGCACGGCCAGCTTCACCGGTGCCAGGGCGGCAGGCAGGCGCAGCACGGTGCGTGTCTCGCCATTCTCGAGTTTCTCCTCGCAGAAGGCGTGGCACATGATGGAGAGGAACATGCGGTCGACGCCTATCGAGGTCTCGATGACATAGGGTGTGTACGACTCGTTGGTGGCGGGGTCGAAGTACTTGATGCTCTTGCCCGAGTACTTCTCGTGCTGCGACAGGTCGAAGTTGGTGCGGCTGTGGATGCCCTCCACTTCCTTGAAGCCAAACGGCATCTTGAACTCGATGTCGGTGGCGGCGTTAGCGTAGTGGGCCAGCTTGTCGTGGTCGTGGAAACGGTAGTTCTCAGCGCCGAAGCCCAGGTTCTGGTGCCACTTCATGCGCGTCTCCTTCCACTTGGCAAACCACTCGAGCTCTGTACCGGGCTTGACGAAGAACTGCATCTCCATCTGCTCGAACTCGCGCATACGGAAGATGAACTGTCGGGCCACGATCTCGTTGCGGAAGGCCTTGCCTATCTGAGCGATGCCGAAGGGAATCTTCATGCGTCCGGTCTTCTGCACGTTCAGGTAGTTGACGAAAATGCCCTGTGCGGTCTCAGGCCGCAGGTACACGGTGTTCTTGGCGTCCTCGGTGACCCCCTGGAAGGTCTTGAACATCAGGTTGAACTGGCGGATGTCCGTCCAGTTGTGCTTGC
>CAJOHP010000129.1 GCA_905234355.1 uncultured Prevotella sp.
TCTGTTTGTTGCCTTGCCTCGCCGCTGTTTCGCATGCCGTAGGGACGGGCTTTATGCCTGTCCGAGACAGCAAAACGTCCTGCTGGTCGATGGCGGACAAGCATAAAGCCAGTCCCTACAGCGAGTGGCACAGACGGGTGAAAGGCCGATGGCGGACAGGCATAAAGCCAGTCCCTACGTCGTAGTGGAATCATGCAAAGGCTGGGTCCAACAAGTATGATATCCTAATAATGAAGCAGATTTCGATAAGAAAAACTCGTTGTTCCACTCGAATCGTTATGCGTTTTTCTTAAACTCTATCCAGTGAAGATGCATAAGAGGCGGGACACCTGTTGCAGGTACCCGCCTCTTACTCATATTTCCACACTCATTCTTTTGATGTTTCTGCCACTGTCAGAAGGGCAGGTCGTCGGCAGAATCTTCTGCAGGTGCTTCGCTTGCGGGAGGGAATGGTGCGTTAGCCGGCTGGGCAGCAGCTGCCGTCTGTCCCATGGCAGTAGCAGCATCGGGTACGGCCTGAGCAGGCTGTCCGCGCATGACGTTCCATGCGCGTATGTCGTTGAACCAGCGTCCGTTGTATTCACGTGCATCGATGTCAAACTGCACCGTAATCTCTTCGCCTACCTGAATGTTGTACTGCTTGATCTTTTCCTCGCCAAAGACGTTGAACACCATGCGTCGGGGGAAATTACCTGGGATTTCAATGACATAATCCTGCATCATCCATGGATTACCTGTGCGCTGTGACACGCCACTTCTTGCCTCCATGATGGCAATTACTTTTCCTGTTAAATCCATACTGTTTTATTTCTCAAATTTGTTGTTTTTTACAAAATCGTTTGCGAAATTACTAAAATAGTTTGAAAAGCAAAAAAATTTTGGCAATAATTTTGTTCTGCACACATTTTTTTTGTATTTTTGTGCTCCAAATTAAGAACAAACCAAAGTATAATATGAAATTTACCGTATCCAGCACGGCTCTTGCCAATCGTCTGTCGTCGCTTGCAAGAGTCATCAACAGCAAGAACTCTCTTCCCATCCTTGGTGATTTTCTCTTTGAGATAGCCGATGGTCGTTTGTCTCTGACGGCATCAGACGGTGAGGTGACCATGAAGACTTCGCTTGAACTCAACGACTTTGATGATAACGGGCGTTTCTGTGTAAGTAGCCACGACCTTCTGGAAGCCGTGAAGGGCATCTCGGAGCAGCCCATCACCCTTGAGGTGGATCCCAATGACAATATAGCCCGTATAAGCTATCAGAACGGAATGTTCTCTCTGCCCGTTCAGAATGCCGATGAATATCCTCAGGCACAGCATATCGATGAAAGTGCCACACAGATTACCATGGATACTCAGTTGCTTGGCGAAAGCATCAACCGCTCCATCTTTGCCACTGCTCAGGACGAGCTTCGTCCGGTGATGAACGGCATCTATTTCGATCTTACCCCGGACTGTCTGGCCATTGTGGCGAGCGACGGGCACAAGCTGGTGCGCAACAAGCTGTTCAATATCAAGAGCGACCAGCCGGCTGCATTCATCCTTCCCAAGAAGCCAGCTTCGCTCCTTAAGGGCGTGTTGGGACGCCAGGGCGGCGATGCCATTATCCGTTTTGATGAGCGCAATGCCGAGATAGATTTCGAGGACGGTGTCATTCTTTGCCGTCTGATAGAGGGACGTTACCCCAACTACAACTCGGTCATCCCGCAGAGTAATCCCAATCAGCTTACCGTTGACCGTCAGGGCCTGCTTTCAGCGCTGCGTCGTGTGCAGCCATTCTCCAACGACTCGAGCAACCTGATCCGTTTCAGGGTGGAGAATGGCATGCTACAGCTTGATGCCGAGGACTACGACTTCTCCAAGACGGCCACGGAGCGCATGGCTTGCGACTACAATGGTATGGCCATGAGCATCGGCTTCAAGGGGTCGTCGTTTATCGAGATACTCAGTAACTTCGACTGCGATCAGGTGCTCGTGCAGCTTGCCGACCCCAGCAGAGCCGGACTCGTCCTGCCATCGGAGCAACCAGCAGACCAGGATATCCTGATGCTCATGATGCCCATGCTTATCAATAACTAATTCTTTACACCTTATATCCCACCTATATCTTTCGTCTGTAGCAAGACCAGTTTCCTTCGGGAAGTGCTGCGAAAGGTATGGGTGGTATTTTTTTTGTCTTATCCATGCAACTACATCTTACCAAGCCCCTTGTCATCTTTGATCTGGAGACCACGGGCCTCGACATCGTCAAAGAGCGCATCATACAGATATCTTATATCAAGGTGTTTCCCGACGGAAAAGAAGAGGGGGCCGACTTCCTTGTCAATCCCGAGCGTCCCATCCCGTCGCTCATCACCCAGCTTACCGGCATCAGTGACGACGACGTGAAGGACAAACCCACATTCAAGCAGATAGCCAAGCAACTTTG
The DNA here is from genome assembly GCA_905234355.1 of uncultured Prevotella sp. GTDB lineage: Bacteria > Bacteroidota > Bacteroidia > Bacteroidales > Bacteroidaceae > Prevotella. The sequence continues at coordinate 2,428 of CAJOHP010000129.1, forward strand.
CGGCATTTTTACAGGTTGCGATTTTGCCGGCTTCAATTCCAACCATTACGACATCCCCCTCCTTGCAGAGGAATTTCTGCGTTCAGGCATCGACTTCGACTTCGGTCGTTGCCGCCTCATAGACGTGCAGACGATATTCCACAAGATGGAGCGTCGCAACCTGGCAGCCGCCTACAAGTTCTATTGCGGCAGGAAGATGGAGGACGACTTCCAGGCCCACCGTGCCGACCAGGACACCGAAGCCACCTATCGCGTGCTCAAGGCAGAGCTCGACTACTATACGGCCGAGCATCAGCGCTCTTTGGGAGAAGACCCCGAGGGGCGTGTGCTGCAAAACGACATGGACTTTCTTGCCGACTTCTCTAAGGTGAACAATAACGTAGACTTTGCCGGCCGTATCGTCTGGGCTGAAGCAAAGGATAAAAGCGGAAATGCCGTGACAGACCAGGACGGCAACCCCTTGCTGGTGGAGTGCTTCAACTTCGGCAAGTATAAAGGCCGGCCCGTCGTCGAGGCGCTGCAGACAGATCCCGGCTACTATTCCTGGATACTCTCCGGCGATTTTTCCTACAACACTAAGCAGGTGCTCACCCGCATCAAGCTTCGTCAGGCGAAAATCAGTCAGTGAGACAGTCGCCGGCAGTGTGAAAAAGTGCAAAACGTGATTGTTTCTCAGGGGAATTTAGTAATTTTGCATCGCTAACATGCAGCCCATACGAACAAAGACAATAAAAACAAAACCATTTAGAAAAACGATTTATGGAAAAGAGTGCATTACAGATAGCACGTTCTGCCTATCAGCCGAAGCTGCCGCTTGGCCTGCAGGGAGCTGTGAAGGTGAAAGAGGGTGAGGCCACCCAGAGTGTAGACAACCAGGAAGAGATCAAAGCCCTCTTCCCCAATACCTACGGCATGCCGCTGGTGGAGTTTGTCCCTGGCGAAGAGACTAAGCATGAGCCTATGAACGTAGGCATTATCCTAAGTGGCGGTCAGGCTCCTGGCGGCCATAACGTCATCACCGGCCTCTTCGACATGGTGAAGAAACTCAATCCAGCCAACCGCCTGTATGGCTTCATCCTCGGTCCTGGCGGACTCGTGGACCACAAGTATATGGAGCTGACCAAGGAGATTGTGGACGAGTATCGCAACACCGGCGGCTTCGACATGATTGGCTCTGGCCGTACCAAGCTGGAGAAAGAGGAGCAGTTTGAGAAGGGCCTCGAGATTATCCGCGAGCTGGGTATCAAGGCCGTTGTCATCATTGGCGGCGACGACTCCAATACCAACGCTTGCGTGCTGGCCGAGTATTATGCAGCCAAGAAGTATGGCGTGCAGGTCATCGGCTGTCCCAAGACCATCGACGGCGACCTGAAGAACGCCCAGATAGAGACCTCCTTCGGCTTCGACACCGCCTGCAAGACCTATTCCGAGCTGATAGGCAACATAGAGCGCGACTGCAACTCGGCTCGCAAGTACTGGCACTTCATCAAGGTGATGGGCCGTTCGGCCAGCCACATCGCACTGGAGTGCGCCCTTCAGACGCAGCCCAACATCTGTCTCATCTCCGAGGAGATAGAGCAGAAGGGCATGAGTCTCAACGACATCGTGGACTATATTGCCCAGGCCGTGGTCTGCCGTGCTCAGGACGGCAACAACTTCGGCACGGTCATTATCCCCGAAGGCGTGATAGAGTTTATCCCCGCTATCAAGAAGCTCATAGCCCAGCTCAATGACGTGCTGGCCATGCCCGAGGCCAAGGACATCTCTCGCGACGAGCAGGTCGACTTTGCCAAGAGCCACCTGAGCGACGAGAACCTTGCCGTCTTCAACTCCCTCCCTGTGGGCGTAGCCCGTCAGCTGGCTCTCGACCGCGACCCTCACGGCAATGTGCAGGTCAGCCTTATCGAGACAGAGAAGCTGCTCTCCACCATGGTGGCGCAGAAGCTGGAGAAGATGAAGAAGGAGGGTAAGTACACAGGCAAGTTTGCCACGCAGCACCACTTCTTCGGCTATGAGGGCCGCTGCGCAGCTCCGTCCAACTTCGATGCCGACTACTGCTATGCGCTGGGTGCCAGCGCTGCCCAGCTGATTGCAGCCGGCAAGACGGGTTATATGGCCATTGTCCAGAACACCACGGCTCCTGCAGCTGAGTGGAAGGCCGGCGGTGTGCCCATCACGATGATGATGAACATGGAGCGCCGCAACGGCGAGATGAAGCCCGTGATACGCAAGGCGCTCGTCGAGCTCGACGGTGCACCCTTCAAGTGCTTCGCCTCCCAGCGTGAGCGCTGGGCCCGCGAGACGGCCTACGTCTATCCCGGCCCCATACAGTACTGGGGCCCCACGGAGGTGTGCGACCAGCCCACGAAGACCCTGGCCTTAGAGCAAGGTAAATAAGAATCAGCAAAAGACATGAACGATGAGAGATGAGAAATGAGCCTAAAGGCACTTGTTTCTCACCTCTCATTTTCTTTTCTTATTGATGACACCCACAAAGACTCGTAGTACGAAAAGCACGGCAGGCAAGCCCGTCGCTCGCCCGAAACGGCAGCGTCTCAGCAGTCCTGTGCGCCGCAAGCGGCCCGGACTGCTTGTGAGGCTGGCGCGTCGCCTGCCCTCGTGGACCTACTGGGTGGGCGCATTGCTCATCGTGGGGGCCTACGTGTGGTTCTTCTACTACTTCTTTGTCAGTCCCTTCGGCTTCCGCTGGAAGGCCCTCTATGGCGACGTGTCTACCCCCGACGGCTTCGAGATACACGGCATAGACATCTCTCATCATCAGGGCGACATCAACTGGGAGATTCTCCGCAATCAGGGCATGATAGACCATTATCCAGTACGCTTCGTCATGATAAAGGCCACCGAGGGCACCGACCGTACCGATCCGAAGTTTGAAGAGAATTTCCATCAGGCACTGGAGTATGGCTTCACGCGCGGTGCCTACCACTTCTACAGTGTCTATTCTCCTGCCGACGAGCAGGCCCGCTACTTTTTAAGCCAGGTGAAGCTCGAGAAGGGCGACCTGCCTCCCGTGCTCGACGTGGAGCACAAGCCCAAGGAGCAGAGCGATGAAGCCTTCAGAAACAGCGTGCTGCAGTGGCTCGACATCGTGGAGAAGCACTATCAGGTGAAGCCCATCATCTACACCTACTATAAGTTTAAGACCCGCTATCTGAGCGACCCCGTCTTCGACCAGTATCCCTACTGGATAGCCCACTACTATGTAGACAGCCTGGAGTATAAGGGACAATGGAAGTTCTGGCAGCATACCGATGTGGGACAGCTGCCCGGCATAAAGGGCTATGTGGACTTCAACGTCTATAACGGCAGCTACTATGACCTGCGCCAGCTGACCATAGGCAGCCAGGAGCCCATCGGCGTGGATGCCTATGCCGAATAGGCGGGAAGCGGCCCACGAGGTGTGCTGCCGTGATGCAGGAAAGCATACGTTTTACTTAAAATTCCGTAATAAGTTTGGCCGACTAAAACTTTTTCCGTATTTTTGCGTGGGCAAAATAGAGACGAGTCATGCCAGACGGTTTCTATACCATATTATATATATAACACAACAAAAGCAAAAACAATGAAGACTGTTTATGATTTCTCTGTCAAGGACAGAAAAGGTAAAGACGTTTCGCTGAAGGAATATGCCAACGAGGTGCTTCTTATCGTCAATACGGCCACTAAATGCGGATTTACTCCCCAGTACGATGAGCTGGAGAAGCTCTACGAGAAGTATCATTCCCAGGGCTTTGTGGTGCTCGATTTTCCCTGCAATCAGTTCGGGCAGCAGGCTCCCGGCACCGACGAGAGCATACACGAGTTCTGCAAGCTGAACTTCGGCACTGAGTTTCCCCGCTTCAAGAAGGTGAAGGTCAACGGCCCCGACGCCGACCCCCTCTTCAAGTTCTTGCAGGAGCAGAAAGGCTTTGCCGGATGGGACATGGAGCACCCCATAGCCCACATACTTGACGACATGCTGTCGAAGGAAGACCCCGACTACAAGGAGAAGGCCGACATCAAGTGGAACTTCACCAAGTTCCTCATCGACAAGCGCGGAGTGGTCGTGGCCCGTTTCGAGCCTACGGAGAAGACGGAGCATATAGAGAAGATGATAGAGGAACTGCTGAAGTAGACTAAAGCTATGGAACAAGTGAAATGCCTGATCATAGGCAGTGGCCCTGCGGGCTACACGGCTGCCATCTATGCCTCGCGCGCCAACCTGCACCCGGTGGAGTACTGCGGTCTGCAGCCCGGCGGACAGCTCACGCAGACCACCGAGGTGGAGAACTTCCCCGGCTATCCGCAGGGTGTGGACGGCAACCAGATGATGATGGACCTGCGCGAGCAAGCCGAGCGCTTCGGCACCGATATACGCGACGGCGAGATAGTGCGTGCAGACTTCTCGTCGCGTCCCTACAGACTGTGGGACGACACGGTGATTATAGCCACCGGCGCCTCGGCCAAGTACCTGGGGCTGGACGACGAGCGAAAGTACAACGGCTTGGGCGTGTCGGCCTGTGCCACGTGCGACGGCTTCTTCTATCGCAAGAAGACGGTGGCCGTGGTGGGCGGCGGCGATACGGCCTGCGAGGACGCACTCTATCTGAGCGGGCTGTGCAAGAAGGTCTACATGATTGTGCGCAAGCCTTTCCTGCGTGCATCGAAAGTGATGCAGCAGCGTGTCATGGAGCGCGAGAATATCGAGATACTCTTTGAGCACAACACGTTGGGCCTCTTCGGCGAGAACGGTGTGGAGGGTGCTCATCTGGTGAAGCGCAGGGGCGAGGCCGACGAGCAGCAGGTAGACATAGCCATCGATGGCTTCTTCCTGGCCATAGGTCACAAGCCCAATACCGACATCTTCCGTGAGTGGCTCGACTGCGACGAGGTGGGCTATCTGAAGAAGGTGGACGGCACCCCGCGCACCAAGCTGCCGGGCGTCTTTGTGGCCGGCGACTGTGCCGACCCCACCTATCGTCAGGCCATCAGTGCTGCCGGCACAGGATGCCAGGCGGCCATCGAGGCCGAGCGCTTCCTGCTCGGACAGTAGTGGCTGCCCCCTATCGCTGATGTCCTTTGACTATGAGCTTATCGCCCGAGAGGTCCACCTCGAAGAGGTGTGGTGTGCGTACCGTCCTTCCTTTGGCGTCTTTCGAGTGATGGTGCACGGACATCATCCACTGTCCGTCGAAGCGCTGGAAGAGCATCGAGTGGCCATAGCCCGGGGCGGTGATGGGGTCAGGCTCCTGAATCCATGGCCCGTCGAGGGTTCCGCTCTGCGAGTAGGCCACTCCTTGCGTATAGACATCATACACCCACGATGTCCAGAGCATGCCCAGCCTGCCGGTGCCTGTCCGGAAGAGCCAGGGGCCGTCGGTCACCTTGTTCCAGGTGTCGTTGCCCTGCTCGTCCCTCTCTCTGCTCCATGGTGAGTCGCTGGCACGGAAGAGCACCTGTGGCTCGCCGATGGTTCCGCTCAGGTCGGGCTTCAGTTCTATCTTCTCTATGGTGCCGTTCCAGTTCTGCAGCCACTCCCCGCAGAACACCATGTATGGCTTGCCGTCGGCATCGCGCCAGAAAGTGCCGTCGAGGGTGGGGCGGTCGGCAGGCAGATAGGTGGCGTCGCCAAAGGCGCGATACGGCCCCATGGGATGGTCGGCGCACAGCACCTGCGAGGCCCGCCGTTCTATGACGTTGCCCCTGACGGTGTCTATCTTGACGCTCTGATTGGTGAAGGTGGCAAAGTAGTAATACTTCCCGTCGCCCGTCTGGTGCAGCTCGGCTGCCCATATCATCGGGTGCGGACCCATCCATGAGTCGCGCTCAAATTGCGTGACGCGGTATGGCCCTTCCCACAGCGTCAGGTCCTGGCTGCGCCACATCCGTCCGCCGGTACCTGTCATGTAGTACATCTTCGTCTGCTGGTCGGCCAGTATTGCCGGGTCGCTCAGGCGGATGGAGTCCAGCGGGATGTTGTGGCCCACTTCTGTCTTTCTTGGCTGCGCCTGGGCAAGACATGCCGTCAGGAGGGTAGCAATGGTCATAAGGAGTTTTTTCATATAGCTTAGTGTCTGTCGGGGTGTGATAGGAAAGATTGCTGCAAAACGGCCTGTTTTCAGCTGAATCCTTAAACAATGTTGTAATTACAGGGCAAAGTTACTGATTTTTCAGCAGATTTGTTATATTTGTACCCTGAAATTTTTTAGCAAGTTTACGACAGCTATGCTTATGACAGATAAAACGACGAAGACAACAGACTATATCCCCAGTCCAGCCGACGTCAGCGACGTTGCGTTGCCTGACGAGCTGCGGCCGCTGCTAGAGCAGTTGGCCCGCAACGTGCACGAGGTGTGGGCCGAGAGCCGTCTCAGGCAGGGATGGACCTATGGTGCCTACCGTAGCGACGAGCTCAAGACCCATCCCTGCCTCGTCCCTTACGATCGGTTGTCGGAGGAGGAGAAGGACTACGACCGCGACACCAGTGTCAACACGCTGAAGTTCATCCTGAAGCAGGGGTTCCGGATAGAGAAGGAAAAGTAAAAACCGTGCTTCACCTGAAGCACGGGATATTTGGTGCAAAGGTAATAAAAGCTTGGATGAATGCAAATATGACCGTGCGAGACACAGGGTGAGGGCTCCCTTGGTCACGTTTTACCCCCTAAACGAGGGACGTCTACCCCCTAGCGGAGCGTCGTCTAGGGGGTAGCCAGTGTGCGTTTAGGGGGTAGACGCGGGTCGTTTAGGGGGTAGACGGCCGACATTGTCCATGCCCCTGGCTGTCAAGCGGCGTCAAAAAGGATGTTGTTTGACTTTGTGATGAAAACAGGAAGGAGGAAAATGATGATGCGGAGCCACATAATTTGCAATAAAAAAACTCGTGAGCCTTCTCCGTTTGCAATCTTTTTTGTAACTTTGCACCCGAATTAGACGGAAACATCATTTTTACCCTATGGTTTACAATGTATTCAAAGGACTGGGCATAGCGCTCGTGACACCCTTCAAGGAGAATGGCGAAGTGGACTACGATGCACTGCAGCGTCTGCTCGACTATCAGTTGGCTGGCGGTGCCGACTTCTTCTGCATCCTGGCCACCACGGGCGAGACGCCCACGCTGAGCCGTGAGGAGCGTGACCGCATCAAGGATCTTGTCGTGGAGAAGGTGCAGGCCCGCGTACCCATCCTAATGGGCTGTGGTGGCAACAGCACCGCCGCCGTGGTGGAAGAGCTGCAGACGGGCGACTTCCGTGGCATCGACGGCATACTGAGCGTCTGTCCCTACTACAACAAGCCTTCGCAGGAGGGGCTCTATCAGCACTTCAAGGCCATAGCCGCTGCCACACCGCTGCCCGTGGTGCTCTACAACGTGCCGGGGCGCACAGGTGTCAACCTGCAGGCAGCCACCACCGTGCGCCTGGCCCGCGACTGCAAGAATATAGTGGCCATCAAGGAGGCCAGCGGCAATCTGGAGCAGGTGGACGAGATCATCAAGAACAAGCCCCGTGACTTCGACGTCATCTCGGGCGACGATGCCCTCACCTTCCCCATGATCAGCTGCGGCGCCGTGGGGGTCATCTCCGTCATAGGCAATGCGTTGCCGCGTGAGTTCTCGAAGATGATACGGTTGCAGATGAAAGGCGAGTACGACCCGGCGCGCAAGATACACCATCGCTTCACCGACCTTTTCTCCCTGCTCTTCGTCGACGGCAATCCTGCCGGCGTGAAGGCCATGCTCCACGAGATGGGGTTCATCGAGAACGTGCTGCGGCTGCCGCTCGTGCCCACTCGCATCTCCACACTGCAGCGCATGTCGGAACTCATGCGTGAGCTGAAGATATAGCACTGCCCTTCTGGGTAGGGGTGGGGGAGACGCTACAGCTTCTCGTCCTCAATCATATTGAGCATCTTTATCGTGGCTTTGATGGCGGCCTCTGTCTGGTCGGCATCAAGGCCACGCGTTCGCATAAGGCGTCCGTCGTCGCGTCGCCAGGTGATGACCGTCTGCACCAGGGCGTCGGTACGCCCGCCCGGCGGGATGGTGACCGAATAGTTTTCGAGCAGCGGGAATGTGCGGTCTAGATACTCCCGGTAGATGCGACGCAGGGCTTTGACGAAGGCGTCGTACTGTCCGTCGCCCGAGGAGTGGGCCTCATACTGCATGTCGCCCACCTGCACCTTGACGTTGGCCAGGGGCTTCAGTCCGTAGGCCAGCGACACCTGGTAGCTCACGAGCTTCACCTTGTCTTCCGCCACGTCGTGCTTGAGCACGTCGCTGACGATGAAGGGCAGGTCGTCCTGTGTGACCACCTCCTTGCGGTCGCCCAGTTCGGTGATGCGTCGTGTGACGCGCTGCGTCTGCTCTGGTGTGAGCTCCAGTCCCAGTTCCATCAGGTTGCGGGTGATATTGGCCCGTCCGCTGTTTTTCCCCATGGCATACTCGCGGCGCCGTCCGAAGCGCTCCGGCATGAGGGCGTTGTGGTAGAGCCCGCCCTTCTGGTCGCCGTCGGCATGCACGCCTGCCACCTGGGTGAAGACGTTGTCGCCGATGATGGGCTGGTTGGGGGCTATGCCGATGCCGCTGTAGCTCTCGACCAGCCGGCTCACCTCGTTGAGCCGGTTTTCCACGATGTTGGTGCGGGCGTTGAAGTGGTCTTTCAGTATGACCTGCACGCTGCTCAGCGGCGCATTGCCGCATCGCTCGCCCAGTCCGTTGACCGTGACGTGCAGTCCGCGGGCGCCGCTGAGGGCGGCTGCGAGCGAGTTGCTCACGGCCAGGTCGTAGTCGTTGTGGGCATGGAAGTCGAAGTGCACGTCGGGATAGCGCCTGAGCATCTTCCTGAAGTACTCCACCACCTGCAGCGGGTTCATGATGCCGAGCGTGTCGGGCAGCATGAAGCGGCGCACGGGCATGTCGACGAGGGCATCCATGAGCTGGTAGACATAGTCGGGGGAGTCCTTCATGCCTCCCGACCAGTCTTCGAGATACAGATTGGTGGCTATGCCGCATTGCTGTGCATAGGCTATGACGTCTCTGATGTCGCTGATGTGCTGCTCAGGTGTCTTCCCGAGCTGTTCGCGGCAGTGGCGCAGCGATCCTTTTGCCAGCAGGTTCATCGTCGTTGCCCCGGCATCGGCTATCCAGTCCACCGAGATGTGTCCGTCGATGAATCCCAGCACCTCTACGCGTTGCAGGCAGTCTATCTGCCGTGCGTAGCGGCAGATCATCCTCACGGCCTCTTTCTCCCCCTCGCTGACGCGTGCCGAGGCCACCTCTATGCGGTCTACGTTGAGGTCGCGCAGCAGCATGCGTGCTATCATCAGCTTCTCGTGTGGCAGAAAGGACACGCCGCTGGTCTGCTCGCCGTCGCGCAGCGTAGAGTCCATAATCTCGATGAAGGGCGACAGGCGTGGGCCCTTTTTCTCTTGCAGCACGTCGTCCATGGCTACAGCCTCCTTTCTTTTTCTTCTCTCAGGCGTTCCCACTCGAGCGTCTTGTCCTTGTTCTGCACGAGATAGTCTATGTCGTCGAGACCATGCAGGAGGCAGTGCTTCTTATAGGCATTGATCTCGAAGTGTTCAGCGTGGTGTGTGGCCAGATTGGTGACCTGCTGTCGTGGGAGGTCCACCTCCACCAGCGTCTTTGCGTCGCTCTCGATGCTACGGAAGAGCTCCTGCAGGAAGGCTTCGCTGACGACTACCGGCAGCACGAAGTTGTTGAGCTCGTTCTGCTTGTGTATGTCGGCAAAGAAGGAGCTGACGACCACCCTGAATCCATAGTCGGCTATGGCCCATGCGGCGTGCTCGCGGCTGCTGCCCGACCCGAAGTTCTTTCCGGCCACGAGGATGCAGCCCCCGTAGGTAGGGTCGTTGAGCACAAAGTCGGGCACGGGGCGCCCGTCTTTGTCGTAGCGCCAGTCGCGGAAGAGGTTGTCGCCGAAGCCTGT
>CAJOHP010000130.1 GCA_905234355.1 uncultured Prevotella sp.
CACGACTGATGAGACTTACAAAATGGAGACAAAAGAGCCAGAAAGATGGCAAAAGGTTAATATCCCATCTATGTCAACACAAACCGTGGGAATTAATAGGACCCACCTTAAAACCGTCATCTATGTGCAATGAGAATCAGAAGCTGAACCGCCAGGGCTGCTTCCGCCTATACACGGCAGCACGACTGCTGATACAGGTCTATCAGCCCTGGTTTGCACAGTTGGGCATCACCTATACGCAGTATCTGGTGCTGATGGTGCTATGGGAGCAGGACAGCTTGCCCCTGAATGCCATCTCGCGACGGCTCTTCTTGGAGAGCAACACGCTCACGCCGCTCATCAAGCGCATGGAGACAATGAAGATGGTGACGCGAAAGAAAAACAAAGACGACGCCCGGCAGACCATCGTCAGCCTGACCGAGCACGGCCGCGCCTTGCAGCAGCAGGCAGCAGCCATCCCCGACCGCATGGCCGCCGTGCTGCACGAGCGCGGAATGACCGACGAGGAGCTGGCCAGCATCATCCCCACGCTCGACCACCTGATACAAGCCCTTTCGGAGAAATAAGGTGGGTTCTATTAATTCCCACGGTTTAGTTTGACATTGATGGGTTTTTAACCTTTTGTCATCTTTCTGGCTCTTTTTGTTTCATCCTGTAAGTCTTCTCATCGGTCGTGTAGCCCACTACACTCTCTCTTCGACTTACAGACTGAAAGCAAAAATAGCTCAAAAATCTGCCAAAGCGAATTAATAGAACCCACCATAAAAAAGGCAAAAAAAAAAACCGCATGTCGTCTCTGTGCTTGAGACTCCACGCGGTCTTGATGCTGTGTGTGACGGACAGCCCCGCCGGCAAAGTATTACTTGCCGTGGTGCTCGTCGGATACGGTCAACTTCTTGCGGCCCTTGGCACGGCGTGATGCCAGGACGCGACGGCCATTCTTGGTAGCCATGCGCTCGCGGAAACCATGCTTGTTCACGCGGCGGCGATTGTGCGGCTGAAATGTTCTTTTCATTGCTTTATACTTATTTTATTGTTTATAATCTGCACTTTTGGGCTGCAAAATTACGCAAATCTTTTCAATTACGCAAGAAAAGTGCGAAAATTAGCTAAAGTTTTTATGTTTTTTACAGAAAAAGCAGTACCTTTGCAGCCGAAAAGGCGATATCACCAATATTCATCTATACATTTATGATCAATTCACAAGACATCAAGAAAGGCACCGCCATTCGTATGGACGGCGCCATTTGGGTTTGCATCGACTTCCAGCATCGCAAGCCGGGTAAGGGTAACACCATCATGATTATCAAGCTGAAGAACGTGAGCGACGGACGCGTGCTGGAGCGCCGCTTCAACATCGGCGAGAAGCTCGAGGACGTCGTCATCGAGCGCCGTCCCTACCAGTACCTCTACGAGGACCAGTCGGGCCGTATTTTCATGAACCAGGAGACCTTTGAGCAGATACCCATCGACAACGAGCTCGTCATCGGCCACGAGTTTATGAAGGAGAGCGACATCGTGGAGGTGGTGAGCGACACCACCGACGGCACCATCCTCTATGCCGAGATGCCGGTGAAGACCATTCTGCGCGTGACCCACTCTGAGCCGGGCATCAAGGGCGACACCGCCACCAACACGCTGAAGCCTGCCACGCTCGAGACGGGCGTAGAGGTGCGTGTGCCCCTGTTCATCAACGAGGGCGACCTCATCCAGGTCGACACCCGAGACGGCAGCTACCTGGCCCGCGCCAAGGAGTAAGCCCGCCGGCGAGACAACAGACAGCAAGAGCTCCAAGCATCCTCCCCGCGAGGGCGCTTGGAGCTCTTCTCTTGCTCTGCACTATGCCGCGAGCCGGCGCCAGCTCAAGGCTAAGCGTCGTCGTCGAGGAAATCGTCCGGGTCGGCAAGGTCGTCAAGGTCGTCGAGGTCGTCCACATCGACGTACTCTATGTCTTCATCCTCGCCCTCGTCTTCCATCTCCTGTGCGAAGCGGGTCATGTCTTTGTCGCGGTGCACGAGGGTGTCGTCGGCCATGGCAGCCTGCAGCTTGTTGCTCTCGGCATTGAGCTCGCGCCAGAGCACGTCTTTCAGCTCGTCAAGACCATAGCCGGTGACGGCCGAGATGAAGACCACGGGCAGGTCGCCCGGCAGTTCGGCTTTGAGCATCTCCATGAGCTCGTCGTCGAGCAGGTCACACTTCGTCACAGCCAGCACGCGGTGCTTGGCAAGTAGCTCGGGATTGAAGCGTCTGAGCTCGTCCAGCAGCACCTCATACTCGTGGCAGATGTTGTCGCTCTCGCCAGGCACCATGAAGAGCAGCAGCGAGTTGCGCTCTATATGGCGCAGGAAGCGGAGCCCGAGGCCCTTACCCTCGGCAGCGCCCTCGATGATGCCGGGTATGTCGGCCATGACAAACGACTTCTGGTCGCGGTAGGCCACGATGCCGAGCGACGGCTCCATGGTGGTGAAGGGGTAGTTGGCTATCTTCGGCCGGGCATTGCTCAGCGCCGAGACGAGGGTCGACTTTCCGGCGTTGGGCAGGCCCACCAGTCCCACGTCGGCCAGGAGCTTCAGCTCCATGATGACGGTCATCTCCTGCATGGGCTCGCCGGGCTGGGCATAGCGCGGTGCCTGATTGGTGGCGGTGCGGAACTGGAAGTTGCCCAGTCCGCCGCGCCCGCCCTTGAGCAGGAGCACCTCCTGTCCGTCGTAGGCCACGTCGCATACAAACTTGCCGGTCTCGGCGTTGTAGACCACCGTGCCGGGGGGCACGTCGATGTAGACGTCCTTGCCGTCGGTGCCGTGGCATTTGTCCTTGCCGCCGTTGCCGCCGTGCTCGGCAAAGATGTGGCGCTGGTATTTCAGATGCAGCAGCGTCCAGTAGTTGTGATTGCCGCGCAGGATGATGCTTCCGCCGCGACCGCCGTCGCCGCCGTCGGGGCCGCCATTAGGGTTGTACTTCACGTGGCGCAGATGCATAGACCCGCGGCCTCCCTTGCCCGAGCGGCACAATATCTTCACATAGTCCACGAAATTTGATTCTGCCATGCTGTCTCTCTTTTTTGTGTGCAAAGTTAGCCAAAATAGGCTTACGGAGCAAATTATTTCCTTGTTTTTTTGCCAAGCATCTTTTCTCCCATTTTTTTCTTTGCCGTCTCAATGTTTTTTCCTAATTTTGCCGTCGTTACATCAAACGCTTCACAGGAAATGAAAAACAAGCATCTCATCTTCTCTGTCTTGGCATGCCTTGGCCTGACGATGGCCGGATGCCATAAAGCCGGCATGCCGGCAAGACAGCTGGCAGGCACCATGGACAGCGCGGTGCCCGCCGACACCATGCCCGCCGACGTGCGGCAGGCCATGGACCAAGCCCTGAGGTATCACTGCTACGACATCTTGAGCGACACGGCCAACGGCATCAGCGTCACGGCCATCGGCGAAGTAGACCAGACGCCCACGGCAGGCTATGGCATCGTGGTGACAAAAGGCGCCACCTCGACCACCTTCCCCGACATACGCCACACCCGCGAGCCGCAGGCCAGCTACCACGCCGCTACGGACTGCCTCTGGCTCACCAGCGCGGCGACAGAGGGCACCGGCGTGCGCGTGGAGTGGCTCTACCAGATAGCCTTCGGCAGCAACGACTCAGCCTACGTGAAGGCCACGGTCAATCCCTACGACGTGCAGCAGGCGCTGCTGCAGCGCTTGGGCTACGCCATGGAGGGCGACACCATCACCATCTACGACGGCAACAAGCTCCTGACCAAGGCCGCATGCAGCGCCAGCGACATGGGAGGCTACGACGACGAGCAGCCGCTGTGGATAGGCGAGCAGCTCTACTACGACGTGAGCAGCAGCGACGCGCCAAGGGTGATCTTCACGCCAGGCGTGAAGTTCACCACAGGACTGGTGCTGACCTACGACGACATGCCAGAACTGTCGGCCCCCGTCACGATAGCCGGCGATGGGCGACTACACATACACGACATCAGCATCAGGCAGGCGCCATAGTCCTGCCGACATGCGACAGCCCCTGCTAGTTCACATCACGTGCCAACCGCACGGAATAGCCATCGGACCGTGCACCATAAAAGCGACAATTGAGCTTAGTATCATCGAATTTCACCGCAAAGGCACACTTACTATTGGAATCGTCACTCCTTTGGGCTGGTGTAGATGACCAGTAGCGACCTGCTGTCTCTGCGAAATAGCCTGCCCTCCTTCCGGCTTCTGTCGTGCGGACGGCCGCCGGTTGCGAGGCGTTTGTCCTTGAATTATAATATGTAAGTGCCACCCACCGTAGGGACGGGCTTTATGCCTGTCCGCTTATGTACGTGCCACCCACCGTAGGGACGGGCTTTATGCCTGTCCGCTATAGCGTCCATTTCGGACAGGCATAAAGCCCGTCCCTACAGCGAAACACCACACATTCGACTCGGACAGGCATAAAGCCCGTCCCTACGGTGGCACAAAAAGAGCGGGACTGCACCGCTTATGGTACAGCCCCGCCCGGGTTATGTTAGGATAATGAGGATGTCGCTTACTTGCGCACCACCTTCACGGTCTTCACGCTGCCGTCGGCAGTGCGGACCTGCTTGATGAGCAGACCCTTGGCCGAAGCCTGAGCCTGACGACCCTGCATGTCGGTGTAGCTGGCAGCCTCGTTGGCAGCCACCTGCTCCTGAATGCCGGTAGCGATGTTCTTCAGCACCACCTCGGCCATCTCGCTCTCACGCCAGGTCTGGCTGAACGGAGCGCGATAGTAGCTGCACAGACCTATCTTGGTCCAGTCAAGCACCACGTTGTCCTTGATGATGATCTTGCCGTTCTGGATACCGTCGTAAGCCTCAGTGAGCTTCAGCTCGCTCTTGTCCTCGGGCAGGTCGGTGTAGAGCTCCTGAGTGAAGAAGATGGGCTTCCACTCGCCGTCCTGCTCGTAGAAGAGCTGGTAGGACATATCAGCAGCGGGGATAGCCATCTGCTGCTCCACACCATACTCGTCCTCGTAGGTCATGTACTCGGGCACGTTGAAGTTGACCTCCACCACGCCTTCGCCGACCATGATAGCGTTGACCGATACAATCTCGGGCATGTCGGGCACGTAGGTCTGCACACGGGTGAGCTCAAACTCCTCGCCCAGGCTGCTGAACACCTCCTGGCTGAACAGGTCGGTGTAGCCCTCCCAGGAGTAGTCCTTCCAGCGCTGGTTGAAGATGAACTCGTTGAAGCCCTCGAGTGTCCAGGTGTACTGAGTGCCGAGCACGTCGCCTTCCTTGGTGTCGAGCGTCATAAGAGCATCGCGGGTGAAGTTGAGCGTGTAGGGGGTGCCGTGGAAGTTGAGCCACAGGTCGACCATCTCGCCGTCCTCGTCCTCCACCTGGCCCATGAACTGGTCAGGCTGCAGGGTCACGGTCTGGTTGTCCAGATCCACGTCGCCCACGACCCATGCCTCGGGCAGGTCAGGGCAGAGACCCTGGATGTAGAGCTTGTTGTTCACAGCGTCGAAGGCCACGTGCTTGTTGGCATCAATCTGAGCCTCGCCGTCCTGCGAGTAGTAGAACTCCTCTATCTTCAGGTCCATGGGCTCGCTCACAACTGCCGGGTCGACAGGATACACGGTGACGTCGCCGACAGTGATGCGCTCGAAGAGCTCGTTGAAGTTGTTGATGTTGATCTTGTTGTCAGTGGTGATGACAGAAGTCTCGGGATCGATGTTGAGCTCGATGTCGCCATACGTATACCACGAGTTGTCGTTCAGGTAGAAATCAATCTCACCTGTGCTTTCATCGTAGTAGGCACCGAGATACTGGTAGGCAGGCACCACAGCCTTGGTGGCAATGCCCTGCTCGTTTCTCTCGGTGATCTGAGCCATCACCCAAGCCTCGGGCAGATACATGCTCAGGCCCTGGATGTAGAGCACGTCTTCACCACCAACACCGACGTTGAGGATGTGGCGGATGTTATCACCGTAGTAATCCTGCCCGTCGAGGACATACTCCAGGGTGACGAGATCCTCGGGAACCACCAGGGGCACGGGATGCACATACTCACCCTCGTTGACGGTCATGTTGCCATAGTAGCCCCATGCATCAAAGGAGTCCTTCTGGCCGTCGTTCTCAGCGATGATGCCATCGGCGAGCTGCAGTGTCTTCGTGCCGTCTTCGTTCTCCACGATGTTGAGCACGACAGCACCAGCATTGTTACCTTCGTTGTCGAAGCCCACGAAGTAGGTTACGCCGTAGCTGTCCTCATACCACACCTGCGGCTCGATGGTGATGGTGTTGTTCTCCAGGTCGACAGCACCCTTCACCCATGCCTCATCGTCGTAGTAAGCAAGGCCCTGCAGGTAGATGTTACCCTCATCGTCGAAGGAAGCCTGGATGGTCTTCTGGATGTGAACGGGGTTAAACTTGCTGCTGCCCCAATAGAAATAGATAGCGTCGATGTTGTAGTCCTCAGCAGCCTCGAGCACCTCCTCGGTGGGCTCCACATACTTGTCGCTGGTGACATAGACGGTGATGCTGTAGAAGCGCGAGACCACACCATCGACGAAGAGGGTCACGTCGCGCACGTCGCCGTCAGCCTCGCTGGGAGTCCAGGTCTGGCGTCCGTTGCCGCTGTTGGTGTAGCTGCCCTTGTCGAAGTGGCTGCCTGCACCCCACTGCGAGAAGTCGAGGTCGATGCGGTCGATGTGGCTGCCGTAAGGCACGGCAAACTTCAGCGAGCTGCCTGCATAAGCATAGAACATGTTCATGTTGGCATGCGTCTGGAAGCTGTTCGTCACGTCGTCTGCATTGGTGTTGGTGATGGTCAGGAAACCCTGCTCGAACACCACGCCGTTCTTCACGTCGCCGGCCTCAGACGTCTGAGAGCTCAGGCCGCCTTCCCACTGCAGGAAGTCGAACTTGTAGGTGTTCTGCTCAATGAGCGCGTTGTCCTCTACCTGACGGTCCACCTCATTGGCGGCTACAGGCTCGGTAACTTGCGCATAGGACATCACGGCCGAGAAAGCCGCGACGAGCATGAATGTAAATTTCTTCATAAGCTTTTACCTTGTTAAAAATGATACATTATTTATTATAAATAGATTAATCCGACGTACTATAAGATTTGCAAATTTGGTTGCAAAGGTATGGAAAAAATTTACACGATGGACAAAACGTGCGTTAAATTTATTTAAAAACGCCAATAAACCCCCACTCGGCAGGCTCTTCCGAGAAAATATGTGTACCTTTGCACGACAAAAAGACGCGACAGAAACAACCGAGCAATGAACATAGAAGGACTTATCAGTAGCGCCGCCCGCGAGGCGGTGAAGGCGCTCTACGGCATGGATGCCACAGAGAAGATGGTGCAGCTGCAGAAGACACGCAGCGAGTTTGAGGGCAATCTCACCCTCGTGGTCTTCCCC
>CAJOHP010000131.1 GCA_905234355.1 uncultured Prevotella sp.
TTCGTAAGACTTGACGAAATCCGAGAATTCCGGAACTGCATCCGGAGACTTCATCCAGTCGCGGACATAAATGCCATTCCCCGCCTGAGCTATTTGCCGGCACATATCTTCGTTGAGTCGGCTCAGTACAACATTACCTTGTCGGTCTTTCATGAAGTTGTTGCTACCCGGTTGCACAGGAATGGGTGAACCGTCGGGTTTGCCTATGCCCACCACCATCACTTTGATACCTTTTTCAGCCGCTTTACGCGCAGCGCCCACAGCATCGTCGTCGTGGTTTTCACCATCGGTGATGATGATGATGGCCTTGCCTATGTCCTGCTGCTGGGTGAAGCTGTGGGTGGCCATACTGATGGCCGCGGCCACATCGGTGCCCTGGGCCTGGATCATGGAGGGGTCGATGCTCGAGAGAAACATCTTTGCCGAGACGTAGTCGCTCGTGATGGGCAGCTGCACAAAGGCATCGCCGGCAAAGACGATGAGGCCTATCTTGTCGTTGGTGAAGTTGTCCACGAGGTTCTCCACCATCATCTTGGCACGGTCCAGACGGCTGGGTTCCACGTCTTCGGCCCTCATGGAGTTGCTGATGTCCATGGCGATGATGGTCTCTATGCCTGTGCGCTTCTCGTGGCTGATGCGTGTGCCCATCTGGGGTCTTGCGAGCACCACGATGAGCAGTGCCAGTACGGCTTCGAGCAGCCAGAACTTCAGGGGCGGCCTCACCTTCGACATGTTGGGCATGAGCTGCCGCAGCAGCTGTGGGTCGCCAAACTTGCGTAGTCGCCGGCGCTGGCTGCGATAGGTGGCGAAACGCACGACGGCCAGCAAGGCTACCACCACTAATAGATACAGATATATGGGGTCTTCAAATCTGAACATGTTGGTGTACGGTGTGTGTGAGGTAGGTTATGGTATTCTGCGGAACACGGTGATGCGCAGGAATATCTCGAGCAACAGCACGATGACGGCCGCGAGTGCGAAGGGCTGGTAGGCCTCATAGCGCCGGCTGAAGCTCTTGACGTTGAGCTTGGTCTTCTCGAGCTTGTCTATCTCGTGGTAGATGCCACGCAGCTCCTGTGTATTGGTGGCGCGGTAGAAGTCGCCTCCAGTGGTCGTAGCGATGCCCTTCAGCGTCTTGGTGTCTATCTCCACCGGCATGTTGACATACTGCACGCCACCTCCCGGCATGGGGTACGGATAGCGTGCCGTGCCGTTGGTGCCCACGCCGATGGTGTAGACGCGTATGCCGAAGCTGCGTGCTATCTCGGCCGCTGTCATGGGCGAGATGTCGCCGCGGTTGTTGGAGCCGTCGGTGAGCAGGATGACCACCTTGCTCTTAGCCTTGGAGTCTTTCAGCCGGCTGACGGCGTTGGCCAGTCCCATGCCGATGGCCGTGCCGTCTTCTATCAGTCCGCGGGCGGCAATGTCGGTGCGCACGTTCTGCAGCAGGGAGAGCAGCGAGCCGTGGTCGGTGGTCATGGGGCACTGGGTGAAGGCCTCGCCGGCAAAGATGGTCAGGCCGATATTGTCGTTGGGGCGGTCGGCCACAAACTCTGCCGCCACCTGCTTGGCGGCCTCTATGCGGTCGGGGTTGAGGTCCTGTGCGAGCATCGATGTCGAGACGTCGATGGCCAGCATGATGTCGATGCCCTCCACGGTCTGGTTCTTCCACGAGTTGTGTGTCTGTGGGCGTGCCAGGACAATGACCACCAGGGCATAGCATGCCAGCCTGAGCAGCAGCTGCAGGGGCATGAGCCTCACCCGCCAGCTCTTGGGAGCATAGCGGAAGGCGAAGGTGTCGGCCATGCGTATGGTGGGCTCGCTCTTCTTGCGATACATCACATACCATATCAGATAGGGTATGATGAGCAGCAGGAGCAGTAGGTATTCTTTGTTGGCAAATTCCATTCTTCTAACTTAATAGCAGGTATAGTTGGTAGACAATGTAGATGAAGAGCAGTGCCGATGCAGTGCCGATGGCGGCGATGACGGTCTTGAGTGTCTTCCGGCTCTTGAGCGAGCGCTGCTGCTCGGCAGTGAGCTGCGGCTTGGCCTGCTCCTCACTGGGGGGTGTCTCGAGCTTGGTGCGGTTGATATAGTCGATGGCACTCACGAGGTTGGCGTCGTTCTCGTTGATGAGCGTGGAGTACTTGGCAAACTTCACGAGGTCGGCCGTCTGGAAGAGCTGCCGCAGCTCTTCCAGCATGGTCTGGTCGCCGCTGCGCGTGAGCTGCCCGATGATCTCGTCGCTGGTCATCTCCATGGCCGAGAAGCCGTAGCGCTCCTCTATATAGTGTCGCAGTGCGTCGGTCAGACGGGTGTAGTACTCCTTGGGGTCATCGGCTGTGGCCATGTGCTCGGCCTTTATCTCCTCGATGGCCTTCATGGCTTTCTGGTGGGGCAGCAGGCGTTTCACCATCTTCAGTGAGATGACAATGGGCTTGTTGCTGCGCAGCCGCGCATAGAGATAGTAGTCTATGGCCAGCAGCACGAGCAGCAGCACGCTCAGCCAGAAGGCGGTGCTCCAGTCGCTCCAGAGGAAGGGGTTGTCCTGCACGGTCTTCGGCGGACGGTACTGGTCCAGGTGCAGGGTGTCCACCTCCACGTCGAGCACCTTCAGCGCCAGCTGGTTGGTGGTGTAGTCACGGCCGTCCACCTTCACCGTCATGGGAGGCAGGTAGTAGAGTGTGTCTTCAAAGGAGGTGAAGACATAGGAGCGCATGCACTGTTTCTGGCCGTTGCCTGCATCGGTGTCGGGGTGCTCCATGGCTCCGAGAAATTCCACGCCGTCGGGTATCTGTGCCGTCTGGGGAAACTCCACCTTGGCATCTTTGGCTGCGGTGACCGTCACGTCGACCGTCACTTGCTCGCCGATGAGCATCTCCATGGCGCTGATGCGCGACTCCACCTTGGCCTGGGCCATGGCGCCGATGCTTACAGCGAGGAGCCAGGCGGTGAGCAGTGTTTTCTTCTTTATCATCATCGTGTGTTTATCCTCTTTGCTTAAACAGTCCCAGGAGCTGCCTGACGTAGTCGTCGTCGGTAGCGATGCTCACGCTGTCCACGTTGCTCTTGGCGAAGGTCTCGGCGAGCTGCCGCTGCCGGTTGAGCCAGTAGTTGCGGTAGGCTGTGCGCAGCCGTGCACTGCTTGTGTCGACATACTGCTCGTGTCCGGTCTCGGCGTCGACCACCTTCATCAGTCCCACGTCGGGCAGCTCGCAGGCGCGCTTGTCGTAGACCTGTATGGCCACGATGTCGTGCTTGCGGTTGGCTATGTTGAGCTGCTGCAGGAAGTCCTGCCGCACATAGAAGTCGCTGAGCACGAAGGCCGTGCAGCGCCGCTTGCTCACGCTGGTGAGAAACTCTATGGCCTGTGCCACGTCGGTGCGGCGTGACTGAGGCTGGAAGTCGAGCATCTCGCGTATGATGTAGAGTATGTGCTTGCGGCCTTTCTTGGGCGGGATGTATTTCTCTATCTTGTCGGAGAAGAAGACCACGCCTATCTTGTCGTTGTTCTGTATGGCAGAGAAGGCCAGCGTGGCCGCTATCTCGGTGGCCATGTCGCGCTTCATCTGCCGCTGGGTGCCGAAGTCGAGCGAACCGCTCACGTCGATCAGCAGCATGACGGTGAGCTCGCGCTCCTCCTCAAACACCTTGACGTAGGGCTTGTTGAAGCGTGCCGTCACGTTCCAGTCTATATCGCGCACGTCGTCGCCGTACTGATACTCGCGCACCTCGCTGAAGGCCATGCCACGGCCCTTGAATGCCGAGTGATACTGGCCGGCAAAGACGTTGGAGCTCAGACCGCGGGCCTTGATTTCTATCTTGCGTACCTTCTTTAGTATCTCTGATGTTTCCATTAAGCGGTAAGCGTCTTGTCTCCTGTTATTCAGTTATTTAATCAGGGTACCTCTACCTTGTTGACAATCTTCGACACGATTTCCTCGCTGGTGATGCTGCTGGCCTCGGCCTCGTAGGTGAGTCCTATACGGTGGCGCATCACGTCGTGGGCCACGGCCCTCACGTCTTCGGGCACTACATATCCGCGGCGCTTGATGAAGGCATAGGCACGCGAAGCCTTGGCCAGATTGATGCTGGCACGTGGCGAACCGCCGAAGGCTATCATGTCCTTGAGCTCCTTGAGTCCGTAGCGGTCGGGATAGCGGGTGGCGAAGACGATGTCGGCAATATACTGTTCTATCTTCTCGTCGAGATAGACCTCGCGCACCACCTCGCGTGCCTTGAGTATCTCCTTGGCCGTGGTCACGGGCTGCACCTCGGGCAGTGCGCCCTTGATGTTCTCGCGTATGATGAGCTTTTCCTCTTCTATGGTGGGGTAGCCGATGACCACCTTGAGCATGAATCGGTCCACCTGTGCCTCGGGCAGCGGGTAGGTGCCTTCCTGCTCTATGGGGTTCTGCGTGGCCATGACGAGGAAGGGCGAGGGCAGGTCGAAGGTGGAGGAGCCTATGGTCACCTGCTTCTCCTGCATGGCTTCGAGCAGGGCGCTCTGCACCTTGGCGGGAGCACGGTTTATCTCGTCGGCCAGCACGAAGTTGGCAAAGACGGGGCCCTGCTTCACGAGGAACTTCTCGTCTTTCTGCGAGTAGATCATCGTGCCGGTGACGTCGGCCGGCAGCAGGTCGGGGGTGAACTGTATGCGGTTGTACTTCGCGTCGATGAGCTGGGCGAGGGTCTTGATGGCCAGCGTCTTGGCCAGGCCGGGCACGCCCTCAAGCAGGATGTTGCCGTCGCTGAGCAGGCCGATGAGCAGGCTGTCCACCAGGTGCTTCTGCCCCACGATGACGCGGTTCATGCCTGTGGTGAGGTTGGTCACAAATGCGCTTTGCTGTTCTATCCGCAGGTTCAGCTCGCGGATATCGATTGATTCTGCCATAATCTGTGATATGTGTGTGTGGTTGTTATTGATGGTTTGTTTTCTTCTTCTTTTTCTTCCACTGCAGCTTCGGAATCTTTATGGTTTGGCCCTCCTTCAGTATGTCGTCGCTGCTTATGCCGTTGTAGACCTCTATGTAGCACGCCATGCTCTCATCGCCGAGCATGCGGCGGGCTATGCGGCCCATGGTGTCGCCCTTGCGCGCCTTTATCTCCTGGTCGGTGCCCACGATGTGGTAGGCGCCGGTACGCACACGCGCGTCCATATCTTCATATTTCTTCCAGGGGGCTTCGTCGGTGCTCTGAGGAGCGGGTGTCGGGGCGGCGGTGGCTACGGTGTCGCGGGCGATGGAGTCGGCATCGGTGGTCGTTGAGTCGGTGAACTCTTCCACGATATTGGTGGTGTCGGGAGTCGCTGTGCTGCCGTCGACGAGGTCGCGCAGCGAGATGTTGTTGCCAATGAGGTAGCCGATGCCAAACGAAGCAATGCTGAAGAGCACAAAGGCCAAGATCCAGAGCCAGAGGTGGCGGAAGCGGGAAGAGCTTGGGTCTTCTGAGACTGCTGGGGCCTCTGGGACTGATGGGACCTCTGAGGCTGATGGCTCTTCTGGGACTGATGGGGCCTCTGGGGCTGATGGCTCTTCTGGGACTGATGGGGCCTCTGAGGCTGATGGGTCTTCGGAAACTTCTGTGAAAGGTGTCTCGTCGTCTCCCAGGAAAGAGGCTAAGACAGGGTCGGGCGAAGGAGTGTCCTCGACGACGGCTTCCACGAGGGGGGCTTTAGTCTCTTCTTCGGGCACGGCATCAGTCACTACCTCAGGTACGTTGTCAGGCTCTGCCTTCATATCCTCGTCGAGTACTTCTTCTGATACTCCGTCAGGCTCTTCTCCAGTTTCCTCTTCGGATGGTTCTTCGGTCACCTCGTCTGGCTGTTCGTCGTCGGGCAAATCGTCGGTGGCATCGTCCTGCTCGTCGAAGACGACGCCTTCGTTGAGCACCACGGTCTCGAAGACGGAGAACGGCTTGTTGACCAGCTCCTTCATCGCTGCATCGGGGGTGAAGGTCACTCGCTGGTGGCTCTTGATGAGCAGCCGCTCGCCGCTGTTGACGTCGATGCTCTCGCGTGCCTCTATATCGATGATCTTAAACGTGCCGAGCCCTCTCACCTTCACTTGCTCATCGCGCTCCAGTCCGTCTTCGATGGTGTCGAAGAAAGCGCCCACAAAGAGCTTGGCATCCTTCTGCAGCATGCCTGTATGCTGAGCAAGCATGCGTGCCAGATCGGTATGGGATATGCGTGCCATCAGTCTTCTCCTCCGCTGTTTACTTTGTCTTTCAGTGTGCCTGAGGGCTTGAAGCCCAGTACAAACTTCGGTGGCACGAGCATGCGCTGCCCGGTAGTGGGCGACACCATGACGCGCTCCAGCTTCTTCCTCACTTCAAACGTGCCGAAGTCGGGCACCTGCAGGCTGTCGCCCTCGGTGAAGACGTCGGCCATGATGCCCAGCAGGCTCTCCACCTGCTTGCGCACCTGTGTCTGGTCCGCCTGCGTGCGCTTCGACAGCTCGGCCAAAAAATCCTTGTTCTTCATATCAGTTTCAGGCGTTATCGTGTGTGGCTACAGCACCTCTCCATAGAGGTCGAACTCGTCGGAGTCGGTGATGCGCACGTTGTAGAACTGTCCTGTCTCCAGTCTCTTTCCTGTCTTGATGAGCACCTCGGGGTCCACCTCGGGCGAGCAATACTCGGTGCGTCCCACCCAGTAGTCGCCCTCGCGGCGGTCCACGACGACCTTCATCGTCGTGCCCACCTTCTGTGCCTCCACCTCGGCGCTGATGTGCTGCTGCAGCCGCATGAGGCGGTCCAGCCGTTGCTGCTTCACCTCCTGGGGCACGTCGTCGGCATAGTGGTCGGCGGCGTAGG
>CAJOHP010000132.1 GCA_905234355.1 uncultured Prevotella sp.
ATGATCGGCAGTGAGAAAGAGCAGGTAGTTGTCGCGTCCCACCTGCGCGTCGAGGGCGTCGAGCAGCCGGCCCAAGTCGCGGTCGAGGGCGAGGTAGGCCTCGTCGATGTGCTGTCCGCGTGTGCTCCACTCATGGCCTATCACGTCGGTCTGGGAGTAGCTCACGCAGAGCATGTCGGTGGCCTCGCCCTGTCCCAGTTGCTCGCCCTGTAGGACGGCGATGGCCATGTCGGTGGTGACAGTGCCGCAGAGGGGGCTGAATCCTATGCTGTCGGCCACGGTCTGATAGGCCTTGTCCTTGGCCATGCGGGCATTCTGTCGGCGTGCGTAGTCGGGCAGTTCCTGCATGTAGTAGGTGCTGCTGACGAAGCAGCGCCCCTTCACGTCGAGCCAGTAGGCAGCATTAGCCGAGCGGCCGGCGGGCAGGATGGCGGCGCGGTCCTTGTAGCTCACGCCCACCACCTTCGACCGAAAGTCGGTGTGCATGCGCAGCTGGTCGCCTATGGTGGTGGCCAGCAGGTTGCGGGGCGACATCTGCCCCTTGTTGCTCTTGCTGCCCACGGTCTCCACGCTCTTGTCCTCGGTGCAGTAGGTGCGCCGGCCGTCGATGTAGAAGTTGTTGCCGCAGATGCCGTGCAGCGCCGGCGTAGCCCCTGTATAGACCGAGGTGTGTCCGATGGCCGTGACCGTGGGCACGTAGTTGATGAGGCAGTTGTTGCACGAGAAGCCTTCGCCGATGAGGCGCTTGAAGCCACGGTCGGTGAAGCGCGTGTAGTATCGGTCGAGATAGTCCCAGCGCATCTGGTCGACCACGACGCCCACCACCAGCTTGGGCTTTTCGCCGAAAGTGGGCTGTGCCCACGACGCTGTGGCAGCTGCACAGAGGAGTGCCACGGCGATAATCCATCTTTTCATAAGTCGTATCTGTTTTTCTTTCCTGCTGTCATATATAAATATAATAAGGTGTAGCGGGCATGCCGCTATTCACTTCTGTCGAGCTTGCTGCACCAGTACTGGCGCAGCTCGTCCCACCTATAGTAATATGGCGTGGTGGTCTCACCTGCAGGCAGGGTGACCTCACGCTCATTGAGCAGGGCCTTCACCAGCACGGGGGCGTCGCCTCCCCGTTTGGACTTGTAGAAGACGAGCTGTATGTTGCACGCCATGGGAAAGATGCGGTAGTTCTGCCAGTAGTAGTCCAGTCGGCTGAGGTCGTCTACACTCACCCCGCAGCCGTCAAGCTCCATGAGACAGGCCAGGGGCATGACGCACACCTCATGGCCGAAGCGCATGGTGGCCTGTGTCTTGCCGAGGCTCACGCAGCTGTCGGCCGTGGCGATGAAGTTGCGCAGCAGGTTGGTCTGCGAGAAGGGCATCACCCCGCCGGTCTGCGGCGCGGCGCCATAGTCCAGATACCATCCCACGTTGCGTATGCGCCACTGGTCGTAGAGCTCGTCGGGAGTGAAGAGGGCGAGCATGTCAGGCCCGTCGTCGTGGCTCTGCATGTTGATGACCACCTCAAAGATGTTGCGCATCAGCGGCCCGGCCTGTATGCTGTCGCGCGTCCATTGCTGGTCGGTGAAGAGCCGCTGCATGAGGCGCTCGGGGTGGGTCCACAGCCGGGTGAGCGAGTCGCGCACGGGGTGTCCGCGACGGGAGGCCTGCCGCAGGCGGTCGCTCCACCCCTGGTTCAGGTAGTCCTGCAGGCTCTCGCTCACGTCGTTGTGTATGCGGGCGGTGGGATTGGCCGCCATCAGCTCTTCACACTCGGCTATCATCGAGAGTATGCAGCGGTTGACCACCGTGGAGCGGGCATCGATGGCCACGCCCTTCTTCAGGAATATCTCGGGGAAGTGGCGGGCTATGCGCCGGCCTATGCCGTGATGCTGCCGCTCGCCCACGGTAGTCAGGTCGCCCAGACGCTTGTAGGTGGTCTTATTGAACAGTTCCAGGCGTCGCAGCACCTCCTGGCCTTCGCGCGACAGCTTGTCCTGCCTGCGGGCCTTGCGCAGGGGGCGCAGCACACGCTCGTAGTCGTCCTTTCCGATGAGCCATCGCGAGCCATGACGGCCGTAGTGGGTGAAGTAGAAGGGCACATAGCCCTTCGGCGCCTTGGTGTACTTGAAGTCGGGCAGCTGGCGGTCGTAGTCCAGATAGTTGGAGCCGGCCAGCCAGGCATTCTCACGGAGTGCCCGACATGCCGGCGACTCGGTGTCGGCAGGCTGAGCACTCACCGCCACGGTGGCGGCCGTGAGAAGGAGAGAGGTGAGAAGACGTTTCATAAAGCGTGCGTCGTGTAGTGCTGCTACAGGTTCTTCACCAGCGCCTCTATCTTGGCTTTGGTCTCATCGGTCTTCTGCTCATCGACCTTGGCGGTCACGATGCCGGAGTCCTCGGCGTGCCAGTAGTTACAGATGTCGTGATACTCTGCCGTGGCGCCGGTGTAGACACCGGGCGAATAGGACGACACGAGCAGTGCCATCTTCTTCACCTTGGCAGGGGCGTTGACGCAGTACATGCGCTGTATGGGAGCCTGTATCTGTGCGCAGAGCGTGAAGTAGTAGATGGGTGCGGCGAGCACCAGCACCTCGGCCTGGGCCATCAGCGGGTAGAGCTCCTGCATGTCGTCTTTCTGTATGCAGGCACCATTGCCCTGGTGCCCTCCCTCGATGTTATCAGCATCGTGGGTCCCTCCCTTATGGCAGTATTCGCAAGCCAGACAGCCGGCTATCTTCTTGCGCGAGACGTTGACCAGCGTCACCTGGTGACCTGCCGCCTCGGCTGCGTTCTTATACTCTTCCGCCATCCAGGCGGTGTTGCCATTGGCTCTCGGAGAAGCCTGTAAGATCAGAATGTTCATAATCGTTGTGCTTTTTGGAGTTAGTCAGAATATGGTGCAAAGGTAGCAAAAAATCTGCAAACAGCCGAACAACTGCCGTGCGATTCCACTTTTTTGCCTGTTTTTTTGGCCACATGCAGGATTTTACTTACTTTTGCAACCAACTCCGTGAACTGGTCCATGTATCATCAGAAAACAGCATTGAGCCGATGAGACCTACTACAGCATGCCTGGTGAGTGTGCTTCTGCTCGTGGGGTGTGTCTCCACAGCCGAACGCACGCAGCGCAGGGAGGCCCGTGCCGCACAGGTGGCCGAGGCCGTCGCCGCGAGCAGGTTCACCGTGGCCATACGCTCCATGCAGACACAGCGCTACGGCTCACGCAGCGTCACGTCCGACTTCTTCCTCACCCTGCGGGGCGACACTCTCGTGAGCTATCTGCCCTATCTGGGCCGCGCCTACGCCGTGCCGCCGGTCTCACCGCCACAGGGTCTGAACTTCACCGCACCGGTGGAGCGCTCGCCCTGGCAGCAGCTCAGGCACGGCATACGGAGGCTGGAGCTCAAGGCCAGCACCGACGAAGACACCTATCTCTACCGCATCGACATCAGTCCCGACGGCAGCGTCAGCATCGGTGTGAGAGGACAGGCCCACGACTACATCAGCTTCGACGGCGAGTTAGACCTCTGACAGCATTTATCATTTATTATTTATCATTTCCATTATGAAGCGCCTATTCACACAAGCAGTCTTCTTGCTGTGCATGACTACCGCCACAGCCCAAACCACCGACTTCGTCGTGACCGGCACCTGCCCCACCGACGGCATCAAGGTCTATCTGCACGACGGACAGGCCAACAACCAGGCGCTGGACAGTGCCGTCGTGACCGGCGGCCGTTTCAGCTTCCGCGGCAGCAAGCCCCACGACCACCTGCTCGCCGTGAGCCGTTCCGACGACTCATGGATGGCCATGTTCTTCTGCGACGGTACGCCCGTAGCCATAGACCTGACCGACTTCACCCTCAAGGGGTCGGCACTCAACGAGCGGCTCAACCGCTACGACCTGGGCTCACGGCCGTTTTCCAGGCAGATAGACAGCCTCAACCATCAGTATCAGTCGGTCATGACCGACCCGTCGCTCACCGAGCAGCAGCAACAGCAGCGCGTGGCTCAGCTGCGACGACAGGCCATGACAGCCATCAGCGGGCTTTCCAGCCACCTGAAGAAGATGCTGAGGGAGAACAGCGACAACCTCGTGCCGGCCGCCTTCTTCCCCATGATGGCCGGATTGTGGGAGAGCAGCGACGTGGCTGCGGCACTCGACACTTCCGCGCCCTACGTGCAGCACCCCATCGTGCAGGACATCAAGCAGGCCTTCGAGCAGCAGCAGGCACGAGAGCAGGCCAGGCAGCAAATCATCGGGAAGCAGTTCACCGACCTCGAGGAGAACGACCCCGACGGCAAGCCCCACAAGCTGAGCGAGTATGTGGGCAAAGGCCGATGGGTGCTCGTAGACTTCTGGGCGTCGTGGTGCGGTCCCTGCCGGGCCGAGATGCCCAACGTGGTGGCCAACTACAAGAAGTATCACGACCGGGGATTCGACATCGTGGGACTCTCGTTCGACAACAAGCACGAGTCATGGGTCAAGGCCATCCGCGATCTCGACATGCCATGGACCCACCTCTCCGACCTGAAGGGCTGGGAGACCGTGGCCTCACAGGTCTACGGCATCATGTCCATCCCCGCCAGCCTGCTCATCGACCCGCAAGGCAAGATTGTGGCTCGCGACCTGCGCGGTCCGGCCCTCGGTGCCAAGCTAAAGGAAATCTTCGGCGAGTAGTGTGCGCCGCTGTTCGTCCGCAGCGTCACAAGGTGCCCTGCCGTTTGTCTGCGGTGCTCATGCCAGCCCCATGCAGTAGGCAGCGGTGAGCAGTATGGCCAGCTCGCACAGCAGGAAGCAGGCACTACGGCAGCTGGACGTGTAGCCTCGCAGCCGTGCCGCCACTACCCTATAGAGGGCATACATCACCACGCAAGGCACGGCTATCAGGAGCTGCCAGTCGGCCTCTGTGCCGAGCAGCCAGCAGCAGGCCAGGCCTGGCAGCAGTCCCTCCAAGGCCAGTATGATGCCCTCTCGCACCCCCATGGTGCGATAGACCGACAGCCGGCTGTCCGCACCGTCGGGTATGTAGGGGAGCATCATCGCTATCTGCGACGACAGCATCCGGGCAAAGGGGTCGGCAGCGAACACCGTCAGCGCCGCATGCCTGGGCTCCAGCACATAGAGTGCAACAGCCAGCGCACCACAGTAGACCGCCACAGCCAGCACGCCCGGCACGCCCGCCCTTTTGCGGCTCATGGCCGCGACGATGGTACTGCGGTCACGACCGTGTCGCACCATGCCGTCGGCAAAGTGGGCAAGGCCGAGCTCGTGGTACCCTCGCGTCAGCGCCATGCGCACGGCCATGGCCAGCAGCACTGCCACGCCGTAGGGCAGCCACTCACTGCCAAGCCACAGTGTGGCGGCCATGCCCCCGCCCGTAAGCCATCCCACAAGAGGCCAGTGCTCCCTGACCACCGTCTTCCACCATCTCTTTGTCGGTTTCTCCTGTTTCATCGGCATCGTTTCCTTTCCGTCTTATCAGTGTTTCATGGCGGCCAGGAAGTGCTCGGCACGCACCAGGTCGTCGGGTGTGTCGATGCCCACCGTCTCGACGTCGGTCAGGCCCACGCGTATGCGGTAGCCGTGCTGCAGCCATCGCAGCTGCTCCAGGCTCTCAGCCTTCTCCAGCGGACTCTGCGGCAGCCGGGTGATGGCGCTGAGCACCTCGCGGCGGTAGGCATAGAGGCCGATGTGCTTCAGAAAGGTGAACGCCGAGAGCCACTCCTCGCGCTCCCTGCCCCTGACATAGGGTATGAGCGAACGGCTGAAGTAGAGGGCATATCCACGCATGTCGGTCACAATCTTCGGCGAGTTGGGGTTTTCGGCAGCCTCCATCGAGTCGAAGGGCTTGCCCAGCGTGCATATCTGCGCCTCGCTATCGTCGAAGAGGGCCTTGAGCGTGTCTATCTGCGACGGCTGGATGAAGGGCTCGTCGCCCTGCACATTGACTATCACGTCGGCGTCGGTACCTATCGTCTGTGCCGCCTCCTCTATGCGGTCTGTGCCGCTCTGGTGGTCGCTGCGCGTCATCACGGCCCGACCGCCAAACTGCTCTACCGCGGTGGCGATGCGCTCGTCGTCGGTAGCCACCCACGCCTCGCCCAGCACACTGCTCACCTGGGTATAGACCCGCTCTATCACGGTCTTGCCGCCAAGCATAGCCAGCGGCTTGCCCGGAAAGCGCGACGACGCATAGCGGGCAGGGATGATTCCTATGAACTTCATAACAGATCGGCGTGTGGGTTTAGTCTTTGTATGCTATCACCTCTATCTCGACCAGTGCGCCCTTGGGCAGCGTCTTGACGGCCACGGCAGAGCGTGCGGGGTGTGGCGCTGAAAAGCACTGGGCATACACCTCGTTCATGGCAGCGAAGTCGGCCATGTCGGCCAGGAAGACGGTT
Source organism: uncultured Prevotella sp. (assembly GCA_905234355.1). Lineage (GTDB taxonomy): Bacteria > Bacteroidota > Bacteroidia > Bacteroidales > Bacteroidaceae > Prevotella. The sequence goes on from CAJOHP010000132.1 coordinate 6,403, forward strand.
GTCTTCACCACATGCCCCATGTCCATGCCTGCCTTCTGGAGGATGGCCTGCACATTGCTGAGCGACTGCCGGGTCTGCTCCTTGATGCCACCTTCGGCAAATGAGCCGGTGGACGGGTCGATGGGGAGCTGGCCTGAGGTAAACACGAGATGATCTACTTGGATGGCCTGACTGTACGGGCCGATGGCAGCAGGTGCTGCCTGAGTGTTGATGACTTTTTTCATATTGTCTGATTATTAACAGGTGGGGGCTATTAATTCCCACGGTTTTGCTTAACATTGATGGGTATTAACCTTTTGTCATCTTTCTGGCTCTTTTGCCTCCATTTTGCAAGTTTCATCAGAATCCCGAGCTACGCTCGCCTACCCGTAGCCTTTCGTGTAGCCCGCTACACTCCTTCTTCAGCTTG
>CAJOHP010000133.1:0-1366 GCA_905234355.1 uncultured Prevotella sp.
GATGTCGCCGTTGCCTATGATGGGTATGGTGATGCGTGGGTTGCGCCTCACCTCGCCTATGAGTGTCCAGTCGGCCTCGCCGGTGTACATCTGTGAGCGTGTGCGTCCGTGTATGGTGAGTGCCTTGATGCCGCAGTCCTGCAGCTGCTCGGCCAGGGTGGTGATGATGAGCTGCTCGTGGTTCCATCCCAGTCGTGTCTTGGCGGTGACGGGCAGCGAGACGGCCTGTACGACACGCCTTGTGATGTCGAGCATCTTCGGCACGTTCTGCAGCATGCCGGCGCCGGCACCCTTGCCGGCTACCTTTTTCACTGGGCAGCCGAAGTTCAGGTCGATGAGGTCGGGTCCGGCCTGCTCTACGATGCGTGCGGCCTCGACCATGGCGTCGGTGTCGCGACCGTATATCTGTATGCCCACGGGGCGCTCGTCGTCGCTGATGACGAGCTTGCGCTGTGCGGCCTTCACGTCGCGCACGAGTGCCTCGGCCGAGACAAACTCGGTGTAGACCATCGCAGCGCCGAAGCGCTTGCACAGGCGGCGGAAGCCGATGTCGGTGACGTCTTCCATCGGGGCGAGGAAGAGCGGCCGTGGGCCGAAGTCTATAGGACCTATCGTCATTGTTCTTGTCTTGTTTCAGTCTGCGAGTATGAAGTCGAGCTGTCGTTTCTCTATGTTGGCGCGTGCCACCTTGATGCGTATGGGGTCGCCCAGGAGGTAGCGCTTGTGGTGGCGTCGTCCCACGAGGCAGTAGTTGCGCTCGTCGAACTCGTAGTAGTCGCCGTCGAGGTCGTGCATGCCCACGAGGCCCTCGCAGTGGTTCTCGTCTATCTCGCAGTACAGGCCATAGCTCTGTATGCCGGAGATGTGGGCGTCGAACTCCTGTCCCACCTTGTCGGCCATAAACTCCACCATCTTGTATTTTATGGAGTCGCGCTCGGCATACTGTGCCGTCTGCTCCATCTGGCTGCTGTGCTCGCACAGCTCCTCGTAGTGCTTCTGGTTGGCCGAGCGGGCGCCGTCCTGATAGCGTGTGAGCAGGCGGTGCACCATGGTGTCGGGGTAGCGGCGTATGGGCGAGGTGAAGTGTGTGTAGAAGTCGAAGGCCAGTCCGTAGTGCCCGATGTTGTGTGTGCTGTACTTGGCTTTCATCATGGCGCGCAGGGCGATGGTCTCTATGAGTTTTTGCTCGCGCTTGCCCTGTGCGTCGTCCATGAGCTTGTTCAGGCTCTTGGCCACGGCGTTGCGCGAGCCCTCGGTCTTGAGCTTGTAGCCGAAGGGTGCCACGACGGTGCGCAGCGACTCGAGCTTCTGCGGGTCGGGCTGGTCGTGTATGCGGTAGACGAAGGTCTTGGCCTTCTTCTCGCTG
>CAJOHP010000133.1:1508-8296 GCA_905234355.1 uncultured Prevotella sp.
CTTGAAGCGGCGCTCGCGCAGCTTCTTGGCCAGCCGGTCGAGTGTGCAGAGCTCGGCGGCATAGTCGGTGGGTGAGGGCGCTATCAGCGGCAGTGCGTCAGCGCCCTTGTGCTGCATGAGGATGTCCTGCACCTCTTCGTAGGCGAAGCGGTGGTTGCTGCGTATGACGGTGTGTGCCAGGTGCCACTGCCTGATGTTGGCCTCGCTGTCGAGCAGGAAGACGACACTGTAGCAGAGTTTCTCCTCGTCTGGGCGTAGCGAGCAGATGAAGTTGCAGAGGCGCTCGGGCAGCATGGGCACGGTGCGGTCTACGAGGTAGACGCTGGTGGCTCGCTGCTCGGCCTCGCGGTCTATGACGCTGCCCTCCTCGACGTAGTGGCTCACGTCGGCTATGTGCACGCCCACCTCGTAGAGCCCGTTGTCGGCAGTGCGTATGCTGAGGGCGTCGTCGAAGTCTTTGGCGTCCTTGGGGTCGATGGTGAAGGTGGTCACCTGCCGGAAGTCTTCGCGCCGTGCTATCTCCTCGGGGGTGATGGCAGGGTCGATGCGTTCGGCGGCGTCCTCCACCTTCTTCGGGTAGCGGTAGGGCAGTCCGTACTTGGCCAGGATGGCGTGCATCTCCACGTCGTTCTCACCCTGTGCGCCCAGTACGTCGACCACCTCTCCCACGATATTCTTCGAGTCCTTCGAGGGCCACTGTGTGATTTTCACCACGGCCACCTGTCCGGTCTTGCCTCCCTTGAGCTTCTTCTTGGGTATGAAGATGTCGTGGGCGAAGATGGTGCCCTCGGTGATGAGGAAGGCATAGTCTTTCTCCACCTGCAGCACGCCGACGGCCTGGTCGTGCTTGCGCTCGAGTATCTCGATGACCATGGCCTCCTTGATGTGGTGCTGCCGTCGTGCCATGAGTGCCACGCGCACGCGGTCGCCACCCTGTGCGAACATGGAGTTGCGCTCGCTCACGAAGATGGGGTTGCCGCCGTCGTCGGGCAGGAACGAGTTCTTGCCGTTGGCCTTGCGTACAAACGTGCCCTCCTGCACTTGTGTCTTGAGGTTCAGGCGGTAGACGGTGTCGCTCACCTTGGCCAGGTAGTCGTCCCACGCCATCTCCTCCATCACGTCGATGGCGAGCATCTTCAGCGGGTGGGTGTTCAGCCCCAGCTGCTTGAATATGTACTTGAACGATAGTTCTTCGTTGGGATGTGCCTGAAACAGGCCCTGCACTGCGTCGGCCACGTCGCGCTTGGACAGTCGCCGGCCTCCTTTTCTTTTTGTCATAGGCATTGTGTGTTTGCTGTTGTGCTGCAAATATACGCATTTTTTCGCAAACGTGTGCATCGGTGTGCAAGTTTTTCACGCGTTACGGGCGAAATAGGCTGCCTGGCATCATGAAAAATCCCCTCCGCGAGTGGGAGGGGATGTAGCTGTGGCTGCTGTACCGTGCGTCGTCCGTAGCGCCGGCTTAGTCCTTGCGTCGTGCCTGCTTGTCGATGGCGTTGTCCACCTCGGTGGCGGTCACGTTGTAGGCGGTGCCGCTGATGGTGAAGTACCACTTGAAGGTGGGGTGCATGTCCTCGAGCGTGGCGTTGGTGGTGACGGTGTCGCCCACGGCCACGTTCTGGTTGATGGTGCGTGTGACGGCGCCCTTCTGTCCCTCGTTGATGACGGCGCGCTGCACACGTATCTGGTAGACGCTGCGGTTGATCATCGAGCAGACCACCGTGTTCTCCTTCACGCCGTCCTTGAGTGCATAGCTGCCGGAGAGCATGAAGTCCATGTAGTCCTTGGCTTCTTTCACCTCCACGAGGCAGTCGGCCTTGGTGCCGTCGGGAGCCGTGGCTGTGATGGTGGCCGTGCCGAGTGCTATGGGGCTGACGAGTCCGGCGTCGCTCACCGTGGCCACGCCTGCATTGCTTGTGCCCCAGACGATGCCCTCGGTCTCACCGTCGATGGTGGCGGCAGTGAGCTGGTAGTTGTGCTTGGCAATGAGTCCCACGCTGTGGAGCATGGTGCCTTCGGCGGAGCTGATGATGACGGGCCTGTGCTGTGTGACGCTGAGCTCCTCCCACACGCCGTTCTCGGTGTTTACGCAGTACACGGTGGCCTGTCGCTGCACCGAGTCGGCCGGCAGTGCCTGCACGCGCAGGTTGCCCTGGGCGTCGGGTGCTATCCATTCAGCCTCAGTGCTCATCACATAGGTGGTCACGCTGCTGTGGGCGATGGTGAGGGTGGCGGCCTCGGGGCCTGTGGTCAGCTCATGGTCGCCGAGCACCATCAGGGCGCCTTGCAGGATGGTGAGCGTGTCGCGCAGGTTGCTCTGCGGGTCGCTATAGATGACCTGTGCCGTGCGGTCGGCACCGGTGTTGTTGGCACTCACGCGGAAGTAGACCTTCTGCTCCTTCACCACGCCTCGGGTGAGTGCAGCATCGGGCTGGGCCGTGGCAAGCCAGTCGGCCTGTGGCATGACGCTGGTGAAGTCGAAGTTGCTTGAGACCACAGCCTCTGCCAGTCCTCCCACACCGCTCACGAGCAGTGTGTCGCTGCCCATGAAGATGATGGGCCGTCCTCCGCTCTGGCTCACGGTGATGGTGTCTCTCTGCTCGCCGCAGGTGAAGACGATGCGGCCAGTGCGGTCGCTCTCGTAGCTCTCGTTGGCAGCCACGTGGAAGTAGTACTTGCGGTCGTTGGCATAGGAGCCGCCAGCCGACTGCGCGAGCTCTATCCAGTCCGACGCGTCGCCCAGATAGTTCAGCTCGGGCACGGCCTTGGCGTTGTGCAGGTTCACCAGGATGTCGCCACCCTCGTTGGCCACGGTGAACTGCTTCTGGTCGAAGGTCACCACCGAAGTGGCGCCAGCATTGTCGTCGTCGTCGCTGCTGCAGGCTGTGAGCACCAGCGGCAGGGCGAGCAGGAAAATGAATAGTTTCTTCATGTATATATATAATATGTGTACTCCGTTTTGGCTGTGCCCTCCGTCTGAGTGCATAGGGCAATAGCCATATCGCGTGCAAAATTACTTAAAAAAACGTAGCGAGCCAAATCTTCATGGGTGTTTTTTGCAAAAAACGCCTTTCAGTGACTCTTCTCTGCATATTTATTTGTAACTTTGCACCCGAATAAAGCCAAAACAGCATGAAGATACTCATCACTGGAGCCAGCGGCTTCATAGGCTCCTTCATCGTGGAGGAAGCGCTCAGCCGTGGCTGGGAGGTGTGGGCTGCTGTCCGCCGCAGTTCGTCGCGACAGTATCTCACCGACAGCCGCCTGCGCTTCATCGAGCTCGACCTGGACAGCCCGTCGCAGCTCACCACGCAGCTGCAAGGTCTGGCCTTCGACTATGTGGTGCATGCCGCAGGTGTCACGAAGTGCCTGCACAGCAGCGACTTCTACCGCATCAACACCGAGGGCACGAAGCATCTTGTCGAGGCCCTTATGGCCCTGCAGATGCCCCTTCGGCGCTTTGTCTACCTCAGTTCGCTCAGCGTCTTCGGCGCCATACGCGAGCAACAGCCCTACGAAGCCATACGTGAGGGCGACACCCCCGCCCCCAACACCCACTACGGCAAGAGCAAGCTCATGGCCGAGCAGTGGCTCGACACCCTGCCCAAGACCTTCCCCGTCGTGGTGCTCAGGCCCACGGGCGTCTACGGCCCGCGCGAGCGCGACTATTTCCTCATGGCCAAGAGCATCAAGCAGCACACCGACTTTGCCGTGGGCTACCGCCGGCAGGACATCACCTTCGTCTATGTGAGCGACGTGGTGCAGGCTGTCTTCCTGGCCTGCGACCACGGGCAGACGGGCCGCAAATACTTTCTCAGCGACGGCCGCGTCTATCAGTCGTCCACGTTCAGCGACCTCATCCACCGCGAGCTGGGCTCGCCATGGTGGGTGCGCATCACCGCGCCGCTGTGGCTGCTGCGCGTCATCACCTGGTTGGGCGACAAGGTGGGCCACCTCACCGGCCACATCAGCGCGCTGAACACCGACAAGTATCACATCCTCTCGCAGCGCAACTGGCGGTGCGACATCGAGCCCGCCCGTCGTGAGCTGGGCTACGAGCCTCGCGTCACCCTGGAGCAGGGCGTGCCCCTGACCATCGCCTGGTATCGGCAGCACGGCTGGCTGTAGGCAGCGTCGCCCCGCCTGCCGTCGCCTTGCCCGCCACTCCTTGCCCTGAGCGTGCTCTGTTTAGTCCTCTGTCCCGCTGTCTCCTTATGTTGTGACAGTGTCGCACCCCTCCAATTCCCCCCGCAAAAGCCCATGCCCCTGAAACACCTCCTTACCGTCTCCCCTGACACATCCCGGCGCGGCCTGCTGCTCGCCGAGTGGGTGGTCGTGGCCTATGCCCTCTTCACACTCGCCGTCATGGCGCTCCACGGCTTTGACTATCCTGCCCTCGGCACCATGCTCACCCTGCGTGGCGGTGCCGTGGCCTCCATCGCTCTGCTATGGGCGTGCCACCGCTGGCACCCATGCCGGCTCACCGTCTTGCTGCGCGCCGTCTGGCTGGTCGTCATGCTCAGCTGGTGGTATCCCGACACCTACAGCCTGAACTGCACGCAGCCCAACCTCGATCATCTCTTCGCCCGTGCCGAGCAGTGGTGCTTCGGCTGTCAGCCGGCACTGCTCTTCGGAGCGCAGTGGTCGCAGCCCGTCGTCAGCGAGCTGCTCTGCCTGGGCTATGTGAGCTACTATCCGCTCATCGCCCTCACCATGTTCTACGGTTTCCTCTGCCGCTACAGCCACTTCGAGCGCACGGTCTTCGTCATCGTGGGGTCGTTCTTCCTCTTCTATCTCGTCTTCATCTTCCTGCCTGTGGCCGGACCGCAGTTCTACTACTACGCCGTCGGGGTCGACCAGATAGCGCGAGGTCACTTCCCCGACGTGGGGCACTTCTTCCTCACCCACACCGAGGCACTGCCCACCCCCGGATGGCATCCGGGATGGGCCCACTGGCTGGTCGAAGTGGCCCACGACGCCGGCGAGCGCCCCACCGCAGCATTTCCCAGCAGTCATGTGGGCATCACCGTCGAGTTGCTCTGGCTGGCTGTAGAGACCAGGCGCCGCTGGCTCATTAGCGTGGTGGGCGTCTTCCTCGTGCTCATGTTCTTCGGCACGTTCTACATCATGGCACACTACGCCATCGACGCCATCGCCGGCCTGCTCGTGGGCACGCTCTTCTATTGGCTCTGCCTGCGCATCTACGTGGTGGCGGGCAAGTAGCAAAAATAAGCAAAGATAACGATTATGGTACTACTAATCAATGGCAGCCCTCGAGACAAGGGCAACACGTATCTGGCGCTGAGCGAGGTGGCTCGTGTGCTGGGCTCCGAGGGCATCGAGACGCGCATGGTGAGCATCGGCAAGAAGGCCGTGCAGGGGTGCATAGCCTGCGGCATGTGCGGGCGGACGGGCAAGTGCACGTTCGCCGACGACACCTACTACCAGATATGGCGTGCGGTGAAAGACGGCATCGATGGCCTCGTGGTGGGGTCGCCCGTCTATTACGGCGGTCCCAACGGTTCGCTCTGCGCCCTGCTCGACCGTGTGTTCTACTCGCTGAGCGCTGACCTGCAGTACAAGCCGGCGGCCAGTGTCGTGGTGTGCCGTCGTGGCGGTGCCTCGGCAGCCTTCGACCGGCTGAACAAGTACTTCACCATCACGAGCATGCCCGTGGTGAGCTCGCAGTACTGGAACATCGTCTACGGCCAGACCCCCGGGCAGGCCGCCCAGGATGAGGAGGGCATGCAGACCATGCGCACGCTGGGTCGCAACATGGCCTGGATGATCCGCCGGCTGAACGCCCCTGACGCGGGCCGCCCGGTTGCCGAGCAGCGTGTCTGGACCAACTTTGTGAGGTGACGGCTGCTTGGGGCGACTCCCTTCAGTGCAGCAGCTGCAGTGCCTTGCTGATCATGTCGCTCTGCTCGTTGATGATGGCGTAGTACTCGCTGATGTCCCACAGGTCGCGTGCTATGAGGGCCTTGAGCTGCGGGAGCAGCGTGCCTTCGGTCTTCTGGCGCTCGGCATCGTCCTTGGCCTTCACCTGCTGCTTCTCGCCCTCGGCATAGATGTCGTCGAGCAGCGACTGCGGCACCTGAAAGTGCTGGCGGAAGGTCTCGAAGTCCTTGTAGGTCTTCTTCAGTTCCTTGCGGTGCTGGTCCACATACCTGATGGTGCGCTGCGCGACGACGCTCTTGGCCACCAGCTCGCGGTGCAGGCGGCTGTAGCGTGTGGTGTCGAGTGGCACAAACACGTCGGGCATGATGCCTCCTCCGCCGTAGACGGTGCGGTGCTCCTTGAGCGTGTAGTAGCGCAGCGAGTCGTCGACAGCAGACTCCTTGGCAATGGCATCGATAGCTTCCTGCACATTAGGCGGCAGCAGGAGGATATCGTTGCCGGCCTTAAGTGCCAGCAGTTCGGCGTCACCGTCCAGGTGAAGGACAAGGCCGGCAAGACCCTCGTCCCCAACGGCATCACCCTCGGCCAGGCCGCACGGGGAGAGTATTAAGAACCAAAGCAATCTTTATGAACCTAATAGAACAAGTAAAGACGGATATTCAGCAATTTCTCGACAGCAAGGACGGGGAGCTGCTGTTCAACGAGCGAGACCTGCAGATGCACCTTGCGATGCACTTGAAAGGCACAGGCCACTATGACGACGTGGATGTGGAATACTATGTGCCGTACGAGCAACTCGACAACTACATCTGGAAAAATGAACTGAAGCTGGATATCCTTGTGCGCAAAGGCAATGAGTTTTTTCCCGTGGAATTAAAATACAAAAC
>CAJOHP010000134.1 GCA_905234355.1 uncultured Prevotella sp.
GGGTGTCGATGGTGATCTTGTCGCCGATGTCGTGGTCGGCGATGTTGCTCGTTTTGTTGAGGTCCTCGGCCACGGGAAGTGTGTCGTTGCGATCCTTCACCGTCTTTTCGGAGGTCGGCAGCGTGCCGCTCTTTGGCTCCTGAATCAAATCGCCGTCCAGAATGATGACCATATAGTCGCTGTAGCTCTCTTCAACGCCCGTGGGAATGAGGTCGTTGCGGATGAAATAATAGCCCTCGGGAAGCTCCTCTACGCCGAAGCCCTTCACGCCGTTGTAGGTACCGTACTCAAGCTTCTTGCTGAACTCAGTGAGCAGCGAGCCCTCCTCGTAGCCATCATTTCCTTCGGTCTGAAGCGCCTGGAGGATTTGGTGAAACACGGTGTCGCCTGTGCTCGCCAGCGTGTCTGCGACTTTCTGCGCTGTCTTCTCTTTCCCCTCCGTGCCGTCAAGCTTGCAGAAAGTATACATGTATTCCTGTGTCGCGGTCGGAACGCTTGCACCCCACTCCACGTCGCCTAGGACCTTCGTGCCATTTACCGTCGTGATGGTGCCCGTAAACATCTGGAAGAGTTTGTAGTCGTAGTACGAGGGGTTGTTTGCGGCGTCTGTGTTTGCCTTGTTGGCCCACTCGGTGTGCTCGCCGAGGTCCTTCTTTACCACAAATGTGTGCGTGGGCGGATTCGCCGCAAAAGCGGTGGTGCAAAACATGGGCAGGGCGAGCAGCGCTGCCATAAGGAATGCAAACAGTTTCTTTGTCTTTGTCATGCTCTTTCCATCTCCTTTTATAATCTTTGAAAACAAACAATACCTTTGACACGTAAGAGTTGAGTCTATGGCGGCCCCCCTCTCACTCGATGCGGGAGTGCGGGTCCGTCGCGCGGAGGCGCCGCTCGTAGGTGCGCCGCGAGGGGAACACCCCCTGGATGTACACGAATCCCAGCGCACATCCAAGGGGTACTCCCCTCGCTGCACGCTCGTTTCACTCGCATGTTTTGCCTTGGTTTGAGGGCGGGCGACCTCTTACCGCGCGTGGCAGACAGCAGGGTCCTCATGCGGCATCGCCCCCTCTCCGCGCGCCAAACAAAAGCCTGTGCACGCAGGCGAGCAGCGCGCAGAGCGCCATGAGTGCGCCGCCTACGAGGTAGAAGCCCGTGGTGCCCGGACCGCCGGACTCGGGCAGCTCGTCACCAATCGTGTTTGGCACCACGACGACGCTGCCGCTCTCCACGCGGATGCCGGTGTTTCCATCCACCTTAATCGCCGTGATGGTCGTGGCGTCGTCGCCAGGCACCGTGATCCGCACGGGCGTCTCGAGCTTCTTGTAGCCTGCGGGCGCCTGCTCCTCCACGAGGTAGTACATGCCCGCTCGCAGCTCGCCGACCTCCGCATAGCCGAGGTGCTGGCCACACAGTAGTATCCCCCCCTGCCAAGACACTATATCCTATGGAAATCCTTCAGCAGGACATCATGTATCTGCCGGGCGTAGGCCCCAACCGCAAGAAGATACTGAGCACCGAGCTCGGCATCGAGACCTTTGGCGACCTGCTGGAGTATTATCCCTATAAGCACGTAGACCGAAGCAAGGTCTACCGCATCAGCGAGCTCAACGGCGACATGCCCTTCGTGCAGGTGGTGGGTCGCATACTCAGTTTCGAGACCTTTGAGATGGGCCCCCGCAAGGAGCGCGTCGTAGCCCATTTCACCGATGGTACGGGCATCATGGACCTCGTGTGGTTCAACGGGGGTAAATATGCCAAGCAGAACTACAGGATAGGCACCGACTACCTGGTGTTCGGACGCCCGTCGGTATTCAACAACCGTCTGCAGGTGCAGCATCCCGACATTGAGGAACCGCCCTTGGCCGGCACGCCCGACGGCGCGGCGGCACCGGCGACAGCGGAAAGTGCTGCTGACGCTACCTCCGCAGCGGGTGGGACGGCAGGCGGAGTGGCCATAGGCTTCAGGCCCTACTACAACACTACAGAGAAGATGAAGAAGGCGGGGCTCACCTCGCGTACCATCGAGCGCTTTGTGAAGACACTCCTCGAGAAGCTCAGGACGCCCGTGGACGAGACCATACCCGACTTTATCACTACCCCCCGGCACCTCATGGGACGCGACGAGGCACTGCGCACCATACACTTCCCGTCCAGTGCGGCACTTCTGGAGAAGGCACGCGTGAGGCTGAAGTTTGAAGAGCTCTTCTTCGTGCAGCTCAATATCCTGCGCTATGCCAGCGACCAGCGGCGCAAGTATGCAGGCTTTGTGTTCAACCGCATCGGCTCGGTCTTCAACGACTTCTTCTACCACCACCTGCCCTTCCCTCTCACCGGCGCACAAAAGCGTGTCATGCACGAGATTCGCCGTGACGTGTGCTCCGGGCGACAGATGAACCGCCTGCTGCAGGGCGACGTGGGCAGCGGCAAGACACTCGTGGCACTCATGGCCATGCTCATAGCCGTAGACAACGGTTTCCAGGCCTGCATCATGGCACCCACCGAGATACTGGCCGAGCAGCATCTGCAGACCATACGCGCCTTCCTGGGCGACATGTCCGTCAGGGTGGAGCTGCTCACGGGCATCGTCAAGGGCAAACGGCGCAAGGAGGTGCTCGATGGGCTACTCAGCGGCGAGGTGCACATACTCGTGGGCACGCATGCCGTCATAGAGGACACGGTGCAGTTTGCACGGCTCGGGCTCGTCGTCGTCGACGAGCAGCACCGCTTCGGGGTGGCACAGCGCGCCAAGCTCTGGGGTAAGGGCAGCGACGACCGGCAGCACAACAAGCGCAGCATACCCCACGTGCTCGTGATGACCGCCACGCCCATACCACGCACGCTCGCCATGACACTGTACGGCGACCTCGACGTCAGCGTCATCGACGAGCTGCCGCCGGGACGCAAGCCCATACAGACCACCCACGTATTCGACAACCGCATGACGTCGCTCTACGACGGCATAAGGCGACAGATACGCGAGGGAAGGCAGGTCTACATCGTCTTCCCGCTCATAGAGGAAAGCGAGAAGATGGACCTGAAAAACCTGGAGCAGGGCTTCGACGTGCTCTGCCAGGTCTTTCCCGAGTTCCGGCTGAGCAAGGTGCACGGCAAGATGAAACCCAAGGACAAGGAGGAAGAGATGCAGAAGTTTGTGGCCGGACAGACACAGATACTCGTGGCCACGACGGTCATCGAGGTGGGCGTCAACGTGCCCAACGCATCGGTCATGGTCATACTCGACGCTCAGCGCTTCGGACTCTCGCAGCTGCACCAGCTCAGGGGACGCGTGGGCCGTGGCGCCGACCAGTCCTACTGCATACTCGTCACCTCCTACAAGCTTAGCGAGGTCACACGCAAGCGCATAGACATCATGTGCGAGACCAACGACGGCTTCCGCATCGCCGAGGCCGACCTGAAGCTGCGAGGCCCCGGCGACCTCGAGGGCACACAGCAGAGCGGCATGGCCTTCGACCTCAAGATAGCCGACATAGCACGCGACGGACAGCTCGTGCAGATGGCACGCGACGAGGCACAGCGCATCGTAGACGACGACCCCACATGCACTGCCGAGAAGTATGCCATGCTCTGGAACCGCCTGCGTGAACTGCGAAAGAGCAACGTCAACTGGGCTGCCATATCCTAAGGGTAATAAAAGTTAAAAGTAAACAAAGATATTGAAACGATGTCCGTATTACACTTATTATTATTATCTTTGCATCCGTTACAGTAAACATCAACCTAACAAGCATCTTATTAACGGGATATAAAGATAGTAATCATGAAGAAAGTATTTTTGTGCATGCTCGTCATCTCCTTCTTCTCCGCCGGCATCGTGGCCGGACAGAGAAGCCAGACTCAGGCCGACCAAGTTGTAGTGACTGAAGACGAAGAGGAAGATGAGGCAGCAGGCAGCGACGAAGAAATCGACAATTACGACTTCCTATACAACGACGGTGAGACCTTCAACTACGACGAGATTCTCATAGAGAACCTCATGGATGAGGCTTTGTCGCACCTCGGTGCACGCTATCGCTTCGGCAGCAAGGGCCCTTACACCTTCGACTGCTCGGGCTTCACCAGCTATGTCTACCGCCAGCAGGGCACGGGCAACATAGGTGCCTCCTCGCGCGACCAATATGCACGCAACGTGCCCATCAGCCGCAAGGACCTGCAGCCCGGCGACCTCGTGTTCTTCACCAGCCCGCGGTCGGGTAGGGGAGTGGGACACGTGGGTATCGTCGTAGGCGTAGACCCCGTGACGCACAACTTCGAGTTCATACATGCCAGCACCAAGCAAGGCGTGAAGATAAGCAAGAGTACCGAGAGCGCCTACGCCCGCCGCTATGTGGGCGCCCGCCGTGTGAAGTGACAGACTATGAAGAGACTCGCACTGGCCATGAGCGTGGCCTGTCTGGCCGCGATTTGTGCATGGGCAATAGACTGCTCAGAGAAAAGGACAGACAGGACGCCCGGCGATGTCTATCCTCCCGGGCACAAACGTGCCGTTCCGCAGCCTACACATCCTTCGGCCGATACGCTCACCATCGCCATGGTGGGCGACATTATGATGGGCACCACCTTCCCCTCGCTCATGCTTCCTGCCAACGAGGGCCGCGACCTCTTCTGCGACGCTGCCCCCATCCTGCAGCGCACCGACCTCGCACTGGGCAACCTCGAGGGAACGCTCTGCGACGGCGGGCAGAGCACCAAGGGCAATGGTCCCAACAGCTACTCCTTCCGCACCCCTACATCCTATGCACCGCTGCTGAAAGCTGCCGGATTCGACTACCTGAGCATGGCCAACAACCACGCCAACGACTTCGGGCTGACCGGCATAGAGAGCACGGAGCGCTGCCTGCAGGAGCAGGGCATACTCTTCAGCGGCATAGCAGGCCGGGTGGAGCATGCCGTCATCGAGCGTAAGGGCATGAAGATAGGGCTATGCGCCTTCGGGCACAACAGCTACACCCTGAAGCACACCGACCTGAGTGTCGTGGGCCGCATCGTCGACAGCCTTGTGAACGAGTGTGACCTCGTCGTCGTGTCGTTCCATGGCGGTGCCGAGGGGCGCACACACAACCATCTGCCGCAGGGCGCCGAAACCTTCCTGGGCGAGAACAGGGGCTCGCTGCGGGCGCTGGCACACTATTGCATAGACCATGGCGCCGACGTGGTCTACGGTCACGGGCCCCACGTCACACGTGCCATCGAGGTCTACAGGGACCGCTTCATTGCCTACAGCCTGGGCAACTTCTGTACGCCCTATAATGTCAACCTCACTGGTATCTCGGGCTATGCACCCATTGCCGAGATAAGCATCGACAGGGAGGGACGCTTCCTTCAGGGACAGATACACTCGTTTGTGCAGACCAAGGGCGTGGGCCCTCGCACCGATGCCTCCTGTGCCGTAGCCCGCGAGATGAGCCGGCTGTCGGAGAGCGACGTGCCGCAGAGTCAGGCCGCCATCGACGGACAGGGGCGTATCCGCCTGAAGCAGTGGAAAGCCACGCCGCTGTAAAGACTTGATGTTATGGTGCAGACCAATCCTTCTTCTTTCGTGCGCCGGGCATGGATGATGACCATCATGCTCTGCGCATTGTTGTTTGCCTCCTGCGACAAGCTCGACGATGGCGACGGCGGGCTTGCAGGCGAGGTGCTGCCCGGCACGTGGGCTTTCTCCTACACCATACACAGCGAGGAAGACCCGGGCTTGGAGTTCGACTACCGTCAGGTGGTCTTCCGCGACGATGCCACGTGCGAGCTGCTCTACGACGACGGGGCCTTGCACGGCAGCTATGTGGCCAGCGGGTCGATGATACGTATCGTCTCCAGCGACATAGACGGTGAGGAGCGTGTCATGCTCTGGCGTATTGTGGCGCTGTCGGCCTCTCAGATAGTGGCCGAATACGACTTTACACTCGATGGCATGGCGATAACCGCCGTCGTCACCCTCGACAAGCAGTGATTGCAGCTTCGTCAGCACTAATTATTGTTGATTATTGCTGGTTATTGCTGGTTATTGCTGGTTATTGCTGGTTATTGCTGGTTATTGCTGATTATTGCCAGCCTGCATAGCTGTCTAATCATATTTCTCATTTCTCATTTCTCATTTCTCATTTCTCATTTCTCATCTCTCATCTCTCATCTCTCATCTCTCATTTCCGCCCTCTATTCTTCCTCCACTTCGCTGCGTCTGAACACCATGTTGTGGCTCTGCACGTGGCATGCCGAGAAGTAGCCCAGGCAGCCGCCGGTGAAGTGGGCTATAGGGTTGCTCCCGGCATTGTCCATGGTCTGCAGCGAGTAGAAGTAGTCGTAGGTGCGGCGGTCTATGGCCCTGATTTCCATGAGCATCTGGTCGCCGTCGCGTAGGGCGTCCTCGTCGCCTTTGTCCATGTCGCGCTCGCTGCAGCAGCTGAAGAGTTGCTGCAGCTCACCGTTGTGGTTGTGCTCGTCGCTCATCACGGCCCAGCGGTAGCCCACGCCGTTGCGGTAGAGGTGCATGAAGTAGTAGCTGTTTTGTCCGGGAGTGTCGTCGAGCAGGAGCTTGGCAAAGAGCAGGCGTTGTCCCACCATGTCCTGCCACACAAACTTCATGCTTTTCAGCACCGCTGCTTCTTGCATGGTCGACGTAGAGTGGAAGTGCTGGCCTGCCACGTAGATGTCGAGGTCGTAGCTCTGTCCGGCTATGCCGCGGTAGGCCGAGCGGTAGATGCCGTTGTGGGTGTAGCGCAGCGTGTCGCTCGAACCCTCCTTCTTGTCGGCCACATAGTGGCCTGTGCGCGTGTTCTCTTCCATCAGCTGCGTGGTCGTGAGTGTCACGGCGATGCGGTCCTGTGTGAGGATGCCCTCGGCCACGTAGAGCGGTGCCGCCGACTGGTAGTCTATGTCTATCTCTTTCTCACACGAGGCCAGGGTGGCGGCCACTGCGAGCAGGGAGAGTAATGTCTGCTTCATAGTTGCTAATATTTCAGGAGAAACGATACGGAGGGTATGATGCCCAGCAGACTGTACATTGTGGCCTTGGTGCCACGCCCGTACTGTCCGTCGTCGAAGCGTATGAGGTAAGGGTTGTAGCGGTTGTAGAGGTTGTAGATGCCGAAGGTCCACTCACGTGTGAGCTTTCCACCTGCGATGGTCTTGCTCCATGTGGCCCCCACGTCGAGTCGGTGGTAGTCGGGGGCGCGGTAGCCGTTGCGCTCTTTATAATAATATATATAGTTGTCTATGAGCTGGTACTTGCTGCTTGGCGCGGTGAAGGCCTGTCCGGAGTAGTAGGTCCAGGCTGCGTTGAGCGTCCATCGTGGCGACAGCTTGTAGGAGGCCACGATGTTGACGTCGTGTCGCCGGTCGTTGGCAGCGTTGTACCATTGCCCGTCACTGATGCCGTCGATGCGTGTCTGCGACCACGACAGGGTGTAGGCCAGCCATCCCGTCAGCCGTCCCGTGTTTTTGTGCATGCAGAGCTCGGCGCCGTAGCCGCGGCCCTCGCCGGCGAGCACCAGGCGCTCCAGCTCGATGGCCGAGGCAAAGTCTACGCCGTCGCGATAGTCCAGCACGTTCTGTGTGCGGCGGTAGTAGCCCTCTATGGAGAAGTCGTAGTCGCGCTGCTCGAGCATATAGCTCACGCCGAGGCTCAGCTGGTCCGACAGCTCGGGCTTGAGCAGGTTGGAGCTGATGGCATAGCGGTCGAAGGGCGTCGACGTGTTCTGGCTGCGCAGTGCATGTATGTTTTGCGAGAGGCGGCTGTAGCCAGCCTTCACGCTCAGCAGTTCGGTAGGCTGTAGGGCCAGGCCTATGCGTGGCTCTACGTTCACGTGGGTCTTCACGGGCCGGTTCTTCCTGCGGTGGTAGAGCCAGGTGATGTTGCCCCGATCGTCCACTTCGTAGTAGTAGGGTCCGCCCAGTGCCGTGAAGGCCGACAGCCGCAGGCCGCCGGTGAGCGTCAGCTGCTGTGAGATGCGCCACTGCCAGTTGGCCCAGGCGCTGTTGTCCCAGGCACGGCGCTGCTCCTGCTGATGGTCGCCCATGCGCACCCACTCGGCCGAGGTCACATCGGTGAGCATGGTCTGTGCGCCCAGCGTCAGTTCGTGGCGCTGCCAGCGCAGGGCCATGTTTTCGCGCAGTCCCGCGTGGCGTATGTGGCCGCGGTAGGTGAGCGAGAATCCGAGCATGTCCACGCCATTGTCGGTGTCGTAAGACGAGCCGAAGAGCGTGGTCTGCATGGTCGACATGCCGCGCAGCGTGTGCATCCAGGCGAGCGAGGCAGCCATGTTGGTCCACTGCATGTCGGCCAGGTCGGCCAGTCCCATCTTGTCGTGGCTGCCGAAGATTGAGAGCTGCAGCCTGTCGCACTGCCCCATGCGCCAGTCCAGCTTCATGTTGGCGTCGTAGAAGTAGAGTGTGTTGTCGCGGTATTTGTCTGTGAGCTTCAGAAACATGTCGGCATAAGAGCGTCGTGCGCAGGCCACCACGCTGAGTCGGTCGGCGGCGAGCGGCCCTTCCACCTGTGCGCGTGCTGTGAGCAGGCCCACGCTGCCCTCGGCGTGCCAGCGGTCGGTGCGTGCCGTGCGCCCTGTGATGTCGAGCACGGCCGACGTGGCGCCGCCGTGCTGTGCGGGCACCAGCCCCTTGTAGAGCGTGGCGCCGGAGAGTGCACCCTCGTTGAAGGCCGAGAACAGGCCGGCCAGATGGCCCACGTTGTAGACGGGCGCGTCGTCGTAGACGATGCTGTTCTGCACCGATGTGCCTCCGCGCACCTGAAAACTGCTCGACGCCTCGCTCTCCATCTTTACGCCGGGCAGCAGTTGCAGCGAGCGCACGATGTCGCGCTCGCCGAAGAGCTGTGGCGCGCGGCTCAGCTCCTTCAGCTGCAACTGCTCGGCGCCCACCACAATCTGCCGCAGGCGCTGCTGAGGACCGCTGGCGCTCACCACCACCTCTTGCAGCTCCTGCATGCGCAGCGAGTCGGGCTGCTGGGCAACCGAGGCAAGCGGCAGCAGCACGGCGGGCAGCATGAGGCGGCAAACGTTTCTTCCCATAATCACAAAAAGAGCTTTTATTAGCGGCTGCAAAGGTACTAATTTGCCGGAAATATACCAAATGTCAATAGTCCTTAAAAGTGGAAATGAGTGTTAAAAGACCACAAAAAGTTCATCCAACCTGTCGCTGCTACAATATTTTTTAGTAATTTTGCCGACGATAGTTCGCTTTCTGCCGTTTGTCGGTTTCAGATGAACACTTTTTGGAAAGCTTCGCATGAACAGATTATTAATATAAAAGCTATAACCGAATGAAGATGTTGAAAACAGTGAAGAAAGTAGCCCTCATGGCTTTTGCCCTCCTTGCCGCTTCTCCCGTGGCAGCACAGGATCTGCTGGCCAGCCAGGCACCCATCGACCGCAAGATGAAATCCGTAGACTCCATTGCCCTGCAGCGCCTGCTGGACCTAGAGGAGTGGGATTCGCCTGCTGCCGATCTCTATGAAGACTGGAACAACGTCTATGCCCATCGTCCGACAGCCCTGCCCGACACGTTCCGCATTGACCTGCGCGACTTCTGCATGCCCACGCCCAGCCGTGTCATCACCTCCAACTTCGGAGCCCGCTGGGGCCGCCAGCACAAGGGGCTCGACATCAAGGTGTATATCGGCGACACCATCCGTGCTGCCTTCAGCGGCAAGGTGCGCATCGTGCGCTATGAGGCCAAGGGCTACGGTAAGTATGTGGTCATACGCCACCATAACGGTCTGGAGACCATCTATGGGCACATGTCGAAGCACCTCGTGCGCGAAGACCAGGAAGTGCGTGCCGGCGACCCCATCGGTCTGGGCGGCAACACTGGTCGCAGCACAGGCTCGCACCTGCACTTCGAGACCCGTCTCTGCGGTGTGGCACTCAATCCGGCCCTGCTGTTCGACTTCCGCAACCAGGACGTCACGGGCGACTTCTACACCTATCGTAAGTCGTCATACTATCGTGAGTCGGCCCAGGCCACCCGTCTGCGTGGCGTGCCCGGCTCCAGCGCAGCCGTCGAGCCCGACTTCGGCGTGGCAACTGCCTCTGCCAAGACTACGGCCAAGAGCAAGCGCCAGCAGGATGCCGTCGCCACACGCTACCACAAGGTGAAGAAGGGCGAGACACTGTCGGCCATCGCCCGCAAGCACCGCACAAGCGTGGCTGCACTCTGCCGCCTGAACCGCATCAGCCAGTCCGTCAGGCTCATGCCCGGACAGATACTGAAGTATAACTAACAGGAGTATTCAAGAGCTCAGGAGTTACAGGAGTTCAAGAGCTACAGGAGTTCAGACGATACCTGTTCTGTCCTATTTATATATGAGCAGAACTATCGTCTGAACTCCTGTGACATTTGTTTAAGGTGGGTTCTATTAATTCCCACGGTTTTTGTTTAACATTGATGGGCATTAACCTTTTGTTATCTTTCTGGCTCTTTTGCCTCCATTTTGTAAGCCTCACGTGTAGCCCGCTACACTCCTTCTTCAACTTACAAAATGGGAGCCAAAATAGCTCAGAAATCTGCCAAAGCGAATTAATAGAACCCACCTTAATAGGGTGTTCAATTTGTTGTACCCGATTTTTATCCGATTGTCATCACAAACGGCATTCCGACTGCTGTAGGGACGGGCTTTATGCCTGTCCGCCATTGTCCCCTTCCACGTGTCAGTGGCACCCAATGTAGGGACAGGGTGCGGGAATTTTTTTGTCAGTTTATCTTGTAGTCGAGGGCATCGTTCTGCTCGATATAGTCTATGAGGTTGTGCCGCACGTCGATGGTGGTGCTCTGTGAGCGCAGCAGCACGTGGTGCTTGCCGGTGGAGTCGCGCAGCTGGAAGAAGAGCTTCGTTTTGCCGGGCGCCTCGCTGATGATCTCCTTGAGGTCGGCCACGTCCTTTTCGTTGAGCAGGTCGGAGTTGAGCGAGATGGTGATGCGGTCGATGGCCTTCTCCTTGACTGTCTGGAGCAACTCTACGCCCGTCACCTTGAGCTCCTTCTGCTCGGCATTGTAGAAGCGGGGCTTCATCTTGCCCGTGACGTAGAGGGCCGCGCCCTCGATGAACTTGCCGTTCATGTTGATCCAGTCGTCGCCGAAGAGGGCCAGCTCGCCCGTGCCGTTGAAGTCCTCGAGGGTGACGAAGCCGCATGGCTTGTTGTTCTTGGTGAACTTCGAGCGCACGGCGGTGACGATGCCTCCCAGTGTGACGTCGTCGCGGTCGGCCAGCTTGGCGCCGTTGTCGCCCAGCTCGTCGCAGCGGGTGTTGCAGAGGTTGTCGAGCACTATCTTGTACTCGTCGAGCGGATGGGCCGAGAGATAGATGCCCACGAGGTCGCGCTCCTTGTTGAGTCGCTCGATGTCGCTCCATCGCTCGTCGGTCTTGGGGATGGCGGGCGTGGCTATCTCGACGCTGTCGAAACCGCCGAAGAGCGAGTTCTGCGACTCTGACTTGGCCTGCTGATACATCTGTCCGTAGCGCACGAGCGTGTCGAGGAACATCTCGCCCCGGGCGTTCTCGGCAAAGAATGCCTCGCGTCGTATGCCGAAGCTGTCGAAGCCACCGCTGAGCGCGAGCGACTCAAAAGCCTTGCGGTTGACGTTGGCCAGGGAGACGCGCTGGGCAAAGTCGAAGATGTCCTTATACTCTCCGTTCTTCTCGCGCTCGTTGATGATGGCCTGTGCGGCAGCGTCGCCCATGCCCTTGATGGCTGCCAGTCCGAAGCGTATCTCGCCCTTGTGGTTGACGCCGAACTTCAGGTAAGACTCGTTGACGTCGGGGCCGAGCGTGGCAATGCCCATCTGCTTGCACTCGTCCATGAGCTTGGTGATCTCGGTGATCTGGTCGCGGCGTCGGGTCATGATGGCAGCCATGAACTCGGCCGGGTAGTTGGCCTTGAGGTATGCCGTCTGGTAGGCCACCCAGGAGTAGCAGGCGGCGTGCGACTTGTTGAAGGCATAGGAGGCAAACTTCTCCCAGTCGGCCCATATCTTCTCGAGCACCTTCGGGTCGTGTCCGTTTTTCTTTCCGCCGTTGATGAACTTCGGCTTCATGGCGTCTACGATGTCCTTCTTCTTCTTACCCATGGCCTTGCGGAGGGCGTCGCTCTCGCCTCGGGTGAAGTCGGCCAGCTGTCGCGAGAGTAGCATGACCTGCTCCTGGTAGACGGTGATGCCGTAGGTGTCCTTGAGGTACTTCTCCATGCAGGGTATGTCGTACTTGATTTCCTCGCGTCCGTTCTTTCGCGCGATGAACGAGGGGATGTAGTCCATAGGTCCCGGCCGGTAGAGGGCGTTCATGGCGATGAGGTCCTCGAAGACCGTTGGGTGCAGCTCCCTGAGGTATTTCTGCATGCCGCTGGACTCAAACTGGAAGGTGCCGATGGTGCGTCCTTTCTGGTAGAGCTCGTAGGTCTTGGGGTCGTCGATGGGTATGGTGTCGAGGTCGACGTCGATGCCCCGGTGCTGCTTGATGTTGGCGCATGCCTCCTTCAGCTCGGAGAGGGTCTTCAGTCCGAGAAAGTCCATCTTGATGAGTCCTGTCGACTCGATGACGTGTCCGTCGTACTGTGTGCAGTTGGTCTTGGTGTCCTTGAAGTCGGGGTCGTCGGCCGTGCTGACGGGCACCCAGTCGCTGATGGGGTCGCGGCAGATGATGAAGCCGCAGGCGTGGATGCCCGTGCCGCGCACGGTGCCCTCGAGCATCTTGGCGTACTTGATGGTGTTGGCCAGCACGGGGTCGGCCGATGCCTCGGCTTCGCGCAGCTCGGGAGTGCACTTGATGGCGTTGGCCAGGTTCATCTTCATGCCGTCGGGCAGACGGTCGGGAATGGCCTTGCAGAGGGCGTTGCTGGTGGCCAGCGGCAGTTTCTCCACGCGCGCCACGTCCTTGATGGAGTTCTTGGTGGCCATCGAGGCGTAGGTGATGATGTGGGCGCAGTTCTCGTGGCCATACTTGTCCATGACCCACTTGAGCACCTTGCCGCGGCCGTCGTCGTCGAAGTCGGTGTCGATATCGGGCAGGGAGATACGGTCGGGGTTGAGGAATCGCTCGAACAGCAGGTCGTACTTCAGCGGGTCTATCTTGGTGATGCCCAGACAGTAGGCCACGACACTGCCGGCAGCCGAGCCACGTCCGGGTCCGACCCACACATCGAGCTCGTCGCGTGCGGAGTTGATGAAGTCCTGCACGATGAGGAAGTAGCCGGGGAAGCCCATGGTCTTCATGATGTGCAGCTCGAAGCGTATGCGGTCGTCGACCTCCTTGGGCAGCGACGAGTGCAGGATGGAGTATGAGGCGTCTGCCTGTTCCGTCTTCACCTCTATCTTTTCCATCTTCAGGTCTTCGTCGGGCGAGTAGCGCTGCTTGGCTCCCTTATAGGCCAGCTCGGCCAGATAGTCGGCTTCGAACTTGATGCGGTAGAGCTTGTCGTAGCCGCCCAGCTTGTCTATCTTCTTCTTGCCTTCTTCGGGCGGCAGGGGGTTCTCGCCGTTCTCGTCGCGGGTGAACTCCTCGTAGAGCTGCTGCTCGGTGATGCGCTGTCGCCAGTCGTCCTCCGAGCCGAACGACTCGGGTATGGGGAAGAAGGGCATGATGGGGTCGTGGTCGATGCTGTATATCTCGACCTTGTCGAGAATCTCGAGCGTGTTGGAGAGCGCCTCGGGCACGTCGCTGAAGATGTCGTTCATCTCGGCCCGTGTCTTAAACCACTCCTGCTTGGAGTAGAGCATGCGTGTGGGGTCGTCGAGGTCCTTGCCCGTAGAGAGGCAGAGCAGGTGGTCGTGGGCCTCGGCATTCTCCTGGTCCACGAAGTGCACGTCGTTGCTGCAGATGAGCTTGATGCCATACTCGCGTGCCAGCTCGATGAGCACGCGGTTGGCCTGCTGTTGCAGGGGGAAGGTGTCGCGGTTGGCGCGTATGGAGGGGTCTTTCACCTCGTGGCGCTGCAGCTCGAGGTAGTAGTCGTCGCCGAAGACGCGGTGATACCATTCTATAGCTTCGCGCGCTCCGGCGATGTCGCCGCCCAGTATCTTCTTGGGCACCTCGCCGGCGATGCAGGCCGAGCAGACGATGAGGTCTTCGTGATAGCGCTCCAGGTCCTCGCGGTCGGTGCGGGGGCGCATGTAGTAGCCGTCCACCCAGGAGTTGCTCACCAGCTTGATGAGGTTCTTGTAGCCGCGGTAGTTCTTGGCCAGCACGATGAGGTGGTAGCCGCTCTGGTCTTCCTTGCCCCGTCGCAACGACTTCGAACCGTAACGCGAGACATACATCTCGCAGCCGAAGATGGGGATGAACGGTTCCAGCCCCTCTTTCTTCCGCTTCTTGTTGACGTCGATGCAGTAGTCGTGGAACTCCTTGATCCCGAACATGTTGCCGTGGTCGGTGATGGCCATGCCCTTCATGCCGTTGGCTATCGCCTTGTCAACGAGCTTTGATATCTTCGACTGTCCGTCGAGTATAGAGTAATAGGTATGTACGTGTAAATGTACGAAATCTTCCATGATCTGTCGAATTTGAGCGTCAAAGTTACGTCTAAAAGTTGATATTGCCAAAAGAATATGGCAAAAAATTTGTTAATTGACAAAAAAGCATTACCTTTGCACCGTAATTACTTAATACTAACCCATGGGAGAAAGAATTAAGAAGCTAAAGAAAATCAGAATACACCGTGAAGGCACGAGTGAGCTGCTCTATAGTGCCATCCTTATTGTGGCTATCTGCACCGGACTATGGTATCTGCTCCATGCTGTCAGCCCGCTGGCCTGCCATATCATCATGCCCTTCGTGACGGGCATCTTCGTGTCTGCATGGATGATAGCGTTGAACTTCTACCGTTGCCCGATCCGCTACTACAACGGCGACTCTGAGCATACCGTCGTGGCACCTGCCGACGGCAAGATCGTGGTCATCGAGGAAGTGGAGGAGAACGACTACTTCCACGACCGCCGACTGATGATCTCCATCTTCATGAGTCCGTGGAACGTCCACGCCAACTGGTTCCCCGTCGACGGCCGCGTGAAGTCCGTCCAGCATTTTGACGGCAACTACCACAAGGCTTGGCTGCCCAAGGCCAGCGAGGAGAACGAGCATGCCGACATTATG
>CAJOHP010000135.1:0-4186 GCA_905234355.1 uncultured Prevotella sp.
ACCACCTCGTCGCCCTCGGCCAGCTCCTACAGCCGCTCGGCAGGCTCGTCCTACAGCCGCTCAGCAGGTTCGTCCTACAGCCGTTCGTCGGTAGGATCGTCCATGAGCCGTTCGGCAGGATCGTCCATGAGCCGTTCGGCAGGATCGTCCATGAGCCGCTCGTCGGTAGGCTCGTCCATGAGCCGTTCGTCGGCAGGCTCGTCCATGAGCCGTTCGGCAGGCAGTGCCGGCGCTGGCAGCCGTGGCGGAGGCTCCTTCGGTGGCGGTAGCCGTAGCCGCAGATAGGTCACACCATATCACTGTAGCACAAGCATGCGCACCTCGGCGTTTTTCATACGCTCGATGTCGCGCATGCTTTTTTTGTGGTAGACGGCCTGGATGGCCTTGTTCACGATGCCGTGGCCCACGGCCACGACGCGCCTGTCGGGGTATGTCTGCCTGATGTAGTCCAGGAAGCGCCTGGCTCTCTGCTGTAGCTGTTCTATGGTCTCCACATTGTCGGGGAAGGGTAGGCCTTGCAGGTCGGGGATGTAGCGGCCGGTGAAGTCGCCCCAGTCGCGCTCGCGCAGCAGCGGTGTCGTGGTCACCGTC
Organism: uncultured Prevotella sp.; assembly: GCA_905234355.1. Taxonomy (GTDB): domain Bacteria; phylum Bacteroidota; class Bacteroidia; order Bacteroidales; family Bacteroidaceae; genus Prevotella. Next base: position 592 of record CAJOHP010000135.1, read on the forward strand.
ATGCCGTGGGGGCGTGCCAGTATGGTGGCCGTGTCGATGGCGCGTTGCAGGTCGCTTGCCACAAAGGCATCAATGGCCTCGCCCGACAGCTGCCGGGCCAGTTGCTCGGCTTGCTGCAACCCCTGTTCGTTCAGCTGGCCTTGCGTCTGTCCCTGCATCAGCTGCCGGGCGTTGTCCACGGTCTCACCGTGGCGTACCAGATAGAGTGTAGTCATTCGTCTTTGCCTTCTTAGTCAGGGCGTTCATGTGTCATCACCGACGGCCTTCCTACTGTTTTTTTTCGGACAGGCATGAAGCCCGTCCCTACAGTGTGTCCCCTTACTGCTTCATCACCTTTCTTCCGTTGACGATGTAGAGTCCCTTCGGCAGGGTGCTCCACTGGTCGGAGCGGGCCACCATGCGGCCCTGCAGGTCGTAGATGCCGTGGCGTTGCGGTGTGCTCTGCTGTGCCATGGTGGTGTTGATGCTTGTGGCGGCGCCTGTGGTGCAGAAGGTGAAGTAGGCAGGCTCTTCATACTTCGCTGCGTCGTTGCCGTGCAGATAGAGACCGGTGCCCACGTTGCGCAGGGTGAAGCCCCGTCCCTCCACGTACTGTATGTCCCAGACGGCCCCGTTCTTGATGTCCTGGCCGTTCTGGTTGTTCAGTCCGAGTATGAAGCTGCACGTGCCGTTGGCGGGTTGTGAGTTGAGGTAGCCGGGGCTGCCCCAGATGCTGTATTCCGTCTCGTTGACCTGCAGCTGTCGGAGCATGTAGTACTTGCGCAGACTGGGGTCGCTGTTGGTGGCGAGGCTCTGCAGTTTGAAGTAGTAGCCCACGACGCCGTTGTCGAATGCCTTGTCGTAGACGTCGAAGCCCAGGTTCTGGTTGTCGGAGCAGTAGAGTGCCTTGCCGTCCTGTTCGCTCACGATGGCAAACGGCTGTCCGCCAGTGAGTTGTTTGAGGTCGGTAAACTTTTTGTTTCCGTATTCCTCATAGGCAGTCATCGACGACAGACGCTGATATTTGCTTCCGTCGGTGGTGTAGACCACGGCCTTCAGGCTGTATTTGCCCTTGTTCTTCGGGGTATATTCGGCCACGTAGGGCGCCTCGGTGAGTGTCTGCCTGAGTCCGTTGTTCACATAGAACTCCACTTTCTCTATGGTCTTGGTGCGCATCCTGGCCCTTATCTCTATGGTGGCGGGCTGTCCTGTGGGCACCCGTGGTGCCTGTGGCTTCACATAGACCGATGCCTCCTTGACCATGCCTGGGAATGGGCTCTTGGCCTGTAGTGCCTTTTCCGTCTGCATGTACTCGCGCAGCCAGGTCATGGCTGGTCGCTCCACGCCGTTGCGTATCAGTCCGGAGTTGGCCACCCAGGTCTTGCCGTGTATGTAGCCCCAGAGGGTCACGCCGGCGCAGTAGCTGGCCTCCCACATCACGGGCAGCTGCTCCTTGTAGTACTTCAGCTGGTCGGCGTCGTTGTCGGTGTCTATGTCGTATTCGGTGATATACATCGGCATGTTCAGTGCGCTCTGCAGTCGTGCCATCGAGTTCTTGAAGGTATTGATGTTGCATCCGGTCAGGTCGTGGAAGGACATCCGGAACTGGCCGGCGTCGCGCACGCGCTGCACGAGGTCTATGAACTGGTCGGTGTTCCACTGGAAGGTGTTGTAGTCGTTGTAGATGAGTATGGCGTTGGGCCATCGCTCGTAAGCCATCTCAAAGGCTTTCACTATCCAGTCGTAGCCTGTCACGCCGTCGCCTCCGAGTGCGGCCTTATAGGGAGCGGGAGCATGGCCGGGTATGGCCTCGTTGACCACGTCGATGAGCTGCAGGTCGGGGTATTTGCGCTTGATGGCGTCCATCCACTCGGTGATGGCCTTCAGCTGCTCGGTGGCCGAGAGGTTGTCCATCCACTTGGGGTACTGCGACCCCCACACGAGGGTGTGCCACTTGAAGGGGAACTTGTGCAGCCGGGCGTAGTTGTATATGCGGTCGGTGTTGCCCCAGTTGAAGGTGCCGCGGCGCTGGCCCTCCACCTGGTCCCATTTCGACTCGTTCTCGGGGGTGATCTGGTTCCACATTTGGTAGAACTTGGCCGAGCCATAGTCTATCTGGTACGACGTGGTGATGTTGCCCAGGAATTTGTCGGGGTTTTTCGAGAGCTGGGCCTGTGTGCCCATGGCCGGCAGCAGTGCAAGCAGGGCGGCCGTCAGATTCTTTCGTGTCATGTCTTTGCTTTTTTGTAGTTATGCAATTTGCGTGCAAAGTTACGAAGAATCTGTGGCCGCCCGCTTTCAGCAGGTTTCAGATGTTATCTGTTTTGTTTCAAGTAGCGCTCTTTGGCTGCTACTTGCCCAGGATGGCGTTGATGATGAGCGTCACGTCGGTCACGTTGACGATGCCGTTGCCGTCCATGTCGGCCTCGTCTTCGCTAAAGTCGGATGTCTTCCGTCCGAGTATGTAGTTGATGGTGGTTGTCACGTCGGTCACGCTGGCTATGCCGTCGCCGTTGACGTCGCCCGTCTTGGGTTTCTCCACGGGCACGTCCACCACGACGTTGTCTATGGCGATGGCTCCCGGGTCGTAGGCGGCTCGTCCGCCCCGCTCGTAGATGCCCTTGACGATGGCGCTCTCGCCCTCGGGCAGCTTGTAGGTGCCCTGTGCCTCGACATAGCTGGGCGATGCCTTGGGGGTGATGACGTAGTCCACGGTGCGCTTCTTCGTGTCGACGGTGAGCACCAGGTGGTACCATGTGCCGCTCTGGAAGGTCCACTGGGCGTCGCCCTCCCAGTGGTCTATGTCGATGTTGATGGCTGCCGTGGCGCTGTTCTCGCCGGCCGACCAGTTGAAGAGGTAGGCGTTGTGCTCCTGTCCGCTGTTGGTCTTCCAGAACATGCCGTAGTTGTTGGTCCACTTGTCCCACGACGACTGTGAGAGCACGGCCAGCTGCGTGGTCTTCTGTGTGACGCTGGGCAGGAGGTCCATGCTGAGGCGGTAGGTCTTCGCGTCGCTCAGGTCGGCATCTATCTTCACGTAGTCGCCTCGGTCCTTGGTGCTCTTGATGCTGGCTGCGCGTCCGGTGCTGCCCGCAGCGGCGGGCTCCACGAGGTAGCTGCCCTCATTGTTGAAGGCCCAGTAGCTGGCGGCGTCGCCCTCTTCGAAGTCCAGTGTGAGCAGGGTCTGCACCTCTTCGGGCTCGGGCAGCTGCTCCTGGTAGCCGAAGTCGGCGTCGGGCAGGTAGTAGCCCAGGTGGGGCGGCTGGTTGTAGGCCACGTTCTGCCAGGCGATGCCCATGCGGTAGACGTGGTCGTGCATGAGTGTGGGCACGCGGTGGGTGGTGGGTATGTTGGTCGAGAAGATGTTTATCTTGGAGGGGTCGCTGCCGTCGTAGAAGACGATCTCCTCGCGCCAGTCGCCCAGGATGTCGGCCTGCAGGCAGGGCACGCCCTTGGTGCCGTTGATGGTCATTGAGGCGCCTATGTCGTAGAGGTTGGTGTTGCGCTTGGGGTACATGCGTGAGTATCCGTTGCCGTTCCATTTCTCGAGTATGGGCGAGTTGTGTCGCGAGATGTCTCCGAGCAGCTCTTCCTGCAGGTCGCCGTCCCAGAAGAT
>CAJOHP010000135.1:4224-16370 GCA_905234355.1 uncultured Prevotella sp.
CGTCGCCTGTGAGGCAGCTGCGTGTCTGGTTGTCGGCAGCCGATGAGAAGAAGCTTTCTCGGTGTGCGGCCGACACCTGTGCAGCCAGTCCGCGTCCGTTGTCCACGCCGCTGGGTCCTCCCTTGAGCAGCACCTCGCCGGTGCGTGCGTCGTGCAGGTCCCAGGCGTAGGTGCCCTCGTCCTCGTGCACGTCATACACCTCCAGTCCGGGCCGGTCGGGCAGCAGGTCGGCCAGGTGCATGGCATCGCCGTGTCCGAAGCCCACGCCGTAGAGCAGGCGTCCGTTGTCGTCGCAGGCGGCCGATCCCCAGATGATCTCGTCGCGTCCGTCGCCGTCCACGTCGGCAATGCTCAGGTTGTGGTTGCCGTTGCCGTACATCGTGGCAGATCCGGAGCCGCTGGTGGCCTTGCTGTTGGTGTAGCTCGTAGTGGCCAGCGAGGCGTCGGTCACGCTGTAGGCCGTCTTCGAGCTGGAGCAGTGCAGCCAGCGGTGCTTGAGCTTGCCGCCGCTGTAGTCCACGGCCCAGACGTAGGCGCGGGTGTAGTAGCCTCGGCAGAAGATGCCGCTGGCCGTGCGGGCGCCGGCGTCGAGATGGGCCACGGCGGCCAGGTGGCGGTCGCCGCGGTTGCCGTTGGTGTCGCCCCAGAACGAGCTGCTGCCGGGGTAGTCGTCGGCCTTGCCGTAGTTGCCTGCACGGTTGGGGTTGTACCAGATGGTGTGGCGCGCTGCGCCGGTCAGGCCGTCGAACACGGTGAGAAACTCCGGTCCGCTGAGTATGCGGCCTCCGCTGGCATAGCTGGTGGCGTTGTTGGTGCTCCTGATGGCGCTGTCGTCGGCTGCGGTCGAGACGTAGGCGCCTTGCCCGTCTTTGGTGCCGGGGGCCGTCTTGCATATCATCTCGGCCCGCCCGTCGGCGTCGAAGTCATAGACCATGAACTGGGTGTAGTGGGCGCCTGCGCGTATGTTGCTGCCCAGGCTGACGCGCCACAGCTTGGTGCCGTCCAGACGGTAGCAGTCTATGATGCAGGGACCGGAGGCACCCGTGTTGGCATTGTCTTTGGAGTTGGAGGGGTCCCACTTCACGAAGAGCTCGTACTCCCCGTCGCCGTCGACGTCGCCCACCGCCATGTCGTTGGGTGTGTACTCATAGTTGCTGCCGGCGGCGGGGCGGTCCAGCTGCACCGAGGTATAGATGTCGGTCCAGGGCTTCACGCCCTCTGTCGTGGCGGTGACCTCGCCGCCCACGCGCGTCACCACCTGGTAGGTGCTGGCGCTTGTGCCGCCGTTGTCCTGGAAGCAGGTGCGGTCGCGCAGGTTGCTGGCCACCACCTTGCCGTCGCGCAGTACGTCGAACGACGTGTTCATCGCGTCGGTGCCCAGCAGGCGCCAGCTCACGAAGATGCCGCCCGACTGTCCCGACAGGGCCGTCACGCCGCGTCCCAACGGCTCCATCTGGCACTCCGGCGTCGGTTGGGCCACCACAGGCACGCTGCTCAGCGCCATCGCGGCGAGCAACCATCGTCTCATCTTGTTTTGCATAGTCTTTCCTTTTTTTGTTGATTTGTTTTTAGGTGGGTTCTATTAATTCCCACGGTTTAGTTTGACATTGATGGGTTTTTAACCTTTTGTCATCTTTCTGGCTCTTTTTGTTTCATCCTGTAAGTCCGGTCGTGTAGCCCGCTACACTCTCTCTTCGACTTACAGACTGAAAGCAAAAATAGCTCAAAAATCTGCCAAAGCGAATTAATAGAACCCACCTTTAGTCTGTTGTAGCTTGCTGATGCACTGGGCATCGTCGGTGCAAAATTACGAAAAAAAAAGCAATGCGCAAACAGAAACGCCATATTTTAATCTGTGCTTCACTCTTCTTTCGGGAGTAGGGCGTTTCTTTCCACTTGTCTGCGCCACCCGATTTATGCCTGTCCGAAGCAAAACGCCGTAGGGACTGGCTTTATGCCTGTCCGAAACATAAAGCGTCTATATGCATGACCATGGCGGACAGGCATAAAGCCCGTCCCTACAGTGGGTGGTCCGTCATTGTCTGGGGCGTTTCATGTTGCTCGTAGGGACTGGCTATGTGAGCAACCGCCTGAATGCCGACGGCACGATAAATGCCACGGAAGGCAAGGAGGTGAGGCTCGACGAGTTTCCTGATGCCGTGCTCGACGAGAACCAGTGGGGCACGTCGTTCCAGATGTTTGACATGGCCACGGGAAAAGACGAAGACGGTACGCCTGGCGACGACGGCAGGGCACTGCTGACGCCCCCGGCATCGAGCATGTCTCGACCTTCGAGATAGCAAAGGCCACACCACCGACAGGCGACGATGGCAACCCAGTCGACCTCATTAACCTGAAGAGCAATATGCGCTATGTCTACGACCTGGAGCTGCGCCGTGGTACGCTGGCCATCATCCGCACGCAGATTCTTGACTGGATGCAGAGGGAAGAACTGGTCTATGGCACAGACGGAACGATAACAAACTAAGCAGAGTATGAAGAAGTCTTTATATATTATAATAGGTGTATTCAGCTTGTTGCTTTCCGGCTGCAAGGACGAGGTGGTGTCATCATGGTTTGGCGATGACAGCGAGATTCGTGCCGGAGAGCCTGTGCAGTTCACCACCTACATGCCTACCCGTGCCAAGACTCGTGCCATGACTCAGGAGCAGTTCGTTGCGAGGATGGACTCTTTCGACCCGCTAGACGCACACTGGCTACCCCCTAGCCGACGCTCCGCTAGGGGGTAAACGGGGGTCGTTTAGGGGGTAAACGGTGACCAGCGGAGCCCTCACTTCATGTCTCGCTCGGTCATATTTGCATCCAGCCACATCTTTTTACTATCTTTGCCGATTATTATGCTTGTGTTTCGGAAGTAGGGTGCTCAGTTTGTAGCACCTTTTTTTTATGTTACTGCCCCATACGAAACCTGTGCAGAACCCTGGAAATCTCTGGCTTTGGTGTTGTTTTCCATCCCATGCTATCAATTTTTTTGCGACAGATGCAAGGCTTTGCAAAAAAAATGTTACCTTTGCAGCATATTTATCTGATAAGAAAAACTATCATGGAAAAGAACAACGTCGCCCTGATCACAGGCATTACAGGGCAGGATGGCTCGTATTTGGCCGAGTTTCTGCTGGACAAGGGCTATGAGGTGCACGGCACCATACGCCGCTCGTCGGTGGACTACCGCGAGCGCATAGCCCACCTCGAGGGTCGCCCCCACTTCCATCTGCACTACGCCGACATGAGCGACTCCATGTCCATACTCGGCGTGGTGGGGAAGGTGCGCCCCAAGGAGATATACAACCTCGCGGCACAGAGCCACGTGCAGGTGTCGTTTGACTCGCCGGAGTTCACTGCCGACGTCGATGCCACGGGCGTGCTGCGCATACTCGAGGCAGTGCGCCAGCTGGGCCTCACGTCCACCTGCCGCATCTACCAGGCCTCGACCAGCGAGCTCTACGGCAAGGTGGAGCAGGTGCCACAGAACGAGGACACCCCCTTCCACCCCTACAGTCCCTATGCCGTGGCTAAGCTCTACGGCTACTGGATCGTCAAGGAGTATCGCGAGGCCTACGGCATGTACTGCTGCTCGGGCATACTCTTCAACCACGAGAGCGAGCGCCGCGGCGAGACCTTCGTCACACGCAAGATCACACTTGCCGCCGCACGCATCAAGCAGGGCAAGCAGGAGCGGCTCTACCTGGGCAACCTCTCGTCGCTGCGCGACTGGGGCTATGCCAAGGACTACGTGGAGTGCATGTGGCTCATACTGCAACAGCCCGAGCCCGACGACTTTGTCATCGCCACCGGTGTGCAGCACAGCGTCAGGGACTTCTGCTACCATGCTTTCAAGCGCGTGGGCATAGAGCTCGATTTCCAAGGCGAGGGCGAGCACGAGAAAGGCATAGACAGGGCCACGGGACGCGTCGTGGTAGAGGTGTCGAAAGACTTCTACCGTCCCACCGACGTGGTCAACCTCCTGGGCGACCCCACCAAGGCACGCACCAAGCTGGGATGGAACCCCGCAAAGACCTCGTTTGAAGAGCTGGTCAGCCTCATGGTCGACCACGACATGGCCAAGGTGGCGGCCGACGGCGCAGCATCGAAGGTGCGCACCAACCTGGCCGAGTATCTGGAGAAAGGTGTGGTGAAATGACGACGACGCGCACAGCCATCTATCCGCTGCTGTTCCGGCCCAACCTCCACACCGTGGTGTGGGGCGGTCAGCGCCTCAGACCCTACAAAGGCCTGACACCCGACCTGCAGCCCATAGGCGAGAGCTGGGAGGTGAGCGCCGTCAGCGGCAGCGAGAGCATCGTGAGCAACGGGCCGCTCGCAGGCCGCACACTCACCGACGTGATAGCACAGGCACCAGAAGCCATACTCGGACGCGCCGTCAGCCAGCGCTATGGGGGGCAGATGCCACTGCTGGCCAAGTTTATAGACGCACGCCGAGACCTCAGCATACAGGTGCACCCCAACGATGAGATGGCCCGGCGCCTGCACGGCAAGATGGGCAAGAGCGAGATGTGGTACGTCATCAGCGCCGATCCCGGCAGCACCCTCTACGCCGGCTTCTCGCGCCACATCACCCCCGAGGAGTACGCACAGCGTGTGGCCGACGGCACCATCACCGAGGTGCTCGCCCGTCACGAGGTGAAGACCGGCGACGTGTTCTACCTGCCGGCCGGCCGCATACACGCCATAGGCAGCGGCATACTGCTCGCCGAGGTGCAGCAGTCCAGCGACGTGACCTACCGCATCTACGACTACGGCCGACCCGGCATCGACGGCAAACCGCGCGAGCTGCACACCGCACTCGCCGCACAGGCACTCGACTACAGCGTGGAGCAGGAGTACCGCACCGTGTACAGCGACACGCAGAACCGTGCCACACAGGTCGTGGACACACCCTACTTCGACGTGCGACTCACCGAGACCAACAAGCCCTTTCACCGCGACCTGATGAAGTACGACAGCTTCGTCATCACTATGTGCATAGGGGGCGATTGCCACCTGCGCGTGAGAAGCACAGGCGAGCAGGTGCTGCTCAGAGAGGGCAACAGCACACTCATACCGGCCGCCATCGCCGACTACGACGTGGTGCCGCTCATGGGCAGTACACGGCTGCTTGACGCATTCATCGACAACAAGGACCGCAGCCTTGCGGGCGTCATCACACGCTTCATGCACCTCACATGGCAATAAATAGGCCGATGACTTGGCCGTCTCAGGAAAATAATGTACCTTTGCACCTGATTTCAAGAAAACGAACAAACGTATGAAAAAAATACTCCTAGTCTTCGGCACCAGGCCCGAGGCCATCAAGATGTGCCCGCTCGTCAAGCAGCTCGAGCTACACGCCGACGACTTCCAGACCATCGTCTGTGTCACGGGACAGCACCGCGAGATGCTCGACCAGGTGCTCACCATCTTCGGTGTGAAGCCCGACTACGACCTGAACATCATGAAGCAGGGACAAGACCTCTACGACATCACCGCACGCGTGCTCACCGGCATGCGCGACGTGCTGAAGGAGGTGCAGCCCGACGTGGTGCTCGTGCATGGCGACACCACCACGTCCACAGCAGCAGCACTCGCTGCCTTCTACCAGCAGATACCTGTGGGGCATGTCGAGGCCGGACTGCGCACGCACAACATCTACAGCCCCTGGCCCGAGGAGATGAACAGGCAAATCACCGGGCGCATAGCCACCTATAACTTTGCACCCACGCCACTGGCCGAGCGCAACCTCAAGCAGGAGGCAGCACACGGACAGACCATCGTGACGGGCAACACCGTCATCGACGCGTTGCACATGGTCGTCGGCATGCTCAAGAGCGACACACGGCTGGCCGGCGAGCAGCAGCACATACTGCTCCAGGCGGGCTACGACACAGGGCGTCTCAGTCAGGGACGGAGACTCGTGCTCATCACCGGACACCGGCGCGAAAACTTCGGCGAGGGTTTTATCAGTATGTGTACTGCCATTAAAGACCTGGCAAAGAAGTATCCCGAGACGGACTTCGTCTATCCCATGCACCTCAATCCCAATGTGCGCAAACCTATTCATGAGGTGTTTGGTGACGACTTGAGTGATTTGGGCAATATGTTCTTTATCGAACCGCTACAGTATCTGGAATTTGTCTATCTCATGGAGAAGTCGGCCATCGTGCTCACCGACAGCGGCGGCATACAGGAGGAGGCGCCTGGACTGGGCAAGCCCGTGCTCGTCATGCGCGACACCACCGAGCGGCCAGAAGCGCTCGAGAGCGGCACCGTGCACCTTGTGGGCACCGACTACAACAAAATCGTCCAAGAGGTGAGCACACTGCTCGACGACCCCGAAGCCTACGAGATGATGAGTAAGGCCGTCAACCCCTACGGCGACGGAAAGGCCTGCGAGCGTATCATAAACTTCCTGAAGAAATGATAGTAATCATACGCTGCAACGACATCATATCCGACTCGCGCACAAAGAAGTACATAGACTTCCTTCAGGCAAAGGGCGCAGAATACAGAATCATAGCATGGGACCGTCTCGGACAGGCACAGCACCTGCCGGGCGCCGTCTACTGCCCGGTGAGAAGCAAGTACAACCAGGGTGGGGTGGGGGCCATCAAGGACCGTCTCAGGTGGATGTGGTTCATCCTTCAGACACTCTTCGGCATGAAGGACAACCTCCGCATACATGCCTGCGACCTCGACGCCGCCTTCCCCGCTGCCGTCTACAAGCTGCTGAGCAGAAGGAAAAACTTCCTGCTCTTCGACGTCTTCGACTGGATATCCGACACGCTCTACGACCAGGGGCGCATCGTAGCCATGGCCTTCGCCTTCATGGAGCGTGTCAGCACCCGCATGGCCGACCACATCATCATCTGCGAGCCGGAACGCGTCAAGCAGATTCCCTACAGCATCGAGGGACGCTACAGCGTGCTGCAGAACATCCCGTCGTTTGCCAGCGCCGACTTCCTCTATCGCGACGATAGCTACCGGTTCGGCAACGGGCTCCTTACCCTCGTCTATGTGGGGGGATTCACCGCCGACCGTTGTCTCGACATGCTCATCGACGGGGCCTTGCAGGGACTATACAACCTGAACATCGCGGGCTATGGCAACAAGGACATACTGGCCAAGCTGGAAGCCAATGCCAAGAATGAACACATCAGATACTACGGCAAGGTGGCCTATACCGACGGGCTGCGCATCATGAGCAACTCCGACATCGTCTATGCCATGTACTCCAAGAAGAACCCCAACCACCTCTATGCCGCACCGAACAAGTACTACGAAGCGATGTTCGTGGGCCGGCCGCTGATCACCACGCAGGGCATCATCGTGGCAGAGAAAGCAGAAGCCAATGGCTTCGGCTATGCCATCGACGAGACCCTTTCCAGCCTGGCAGACCTCGTGGCCCGCCTCACCCCCGACGATGTGCAGCAGAAGGCAGCACAGGCCGCCGCTCTCTGGCCGCAGTACAGCCATGCCACCGAGCGCTATCTGATGGGGACATACAGCCGGATGATGCTGCCGCAGGGCGCTGACAGTGCCACAGGCAAATAGCTTATATAAGAAAAAGACAACCATGAGTGCCACTATATTATCATTCATCATTGTAGAGTATCACAGCAGGAGCGAGATACAGCACTGCGTGGAGGCGCTGCGGCAGCACCTCAGCGTGCCGTATGAGGTCATCGTGTCGTCCAACTCCTGCTATGACGACGCGCAGCGGGCAGCGATAGACCAGAGCGACAGCCAGGTGAAGTGGCTGTTCAACAAGGAGAACGGCGGTTTCGCCTACGCCATGAACGAGGGACTGAAGGTGGCCTCGGGACGCTATCTGGCCATTATGAACTCCGACTGCGTGCTCCACTCCGACCTCGCGCCCATGGCCCGCTTTATGGACGAGCATCCCGAGGTGGGAGCCATAGCCCCGAAGATGCACGATGCAGAAGGGAATGTGCAGGACACAGCCCGACCTTACGTCTCGCTGCCACGCTATGTGTGGCGACAGGTCAAACGCATCGTGGGACACAAGATAAGTATTCTCGACAGGCGAATGGACTACAGCCGCGTGCAGACCGTCGACTGGCTCATCGGTGCCTTCATCATGGTCTCCAGGGCGGCCTTCGAGGCTACGGGCGGGCTCGACGACAGCTTCTTCATGTATGCCGAAGACCTGGACTGGTGCACGCGCATCAGGCAGAAGGGCCTGGAGGTGGTCTACTATCCGCTGTGCACCATCACCTATAAGGGCACGCGGCGGGCTCGCTCCAACTCCAAGTATGCCAAGATATTCATAGCGAGCCACATCAAGTACTGGGAAGAAGTTCGGCTTCTTCTTTGGATACCCGCCACGAAAGAAGATCGTCTTCTGAGCCAAAAGGCCAGCAGCAGCGCTGCAGAGGTGAGCAAGAGAATCTTCAGAAAGGTAGTCAGTCAGTAGTAGCTCAGGTCTTTGGCCAGCTTGTCGAGCGTGTAGCCAAACTCCTTGACGATGGTGCTGTCGGTCTGCAGGATGCCTTTCAGCTGTGTGAAGGTGCCGTCGGTACGCGACAGCACGGGATTGCGTCTCACCTTGAGGTAGCTTATTTGTGCCTGCAGTCGTCTTACGCGCCGCTGTGTCTCGCTGTCACTGGCTCTCTGGAGCGCTTTGTCCAGCAGCCGACCGGCCGAGCCTACAAAGGCATCGTCGTAGAGCTTGTTCTTCCAGCTCAGGTAGATATCGAAGTGCACGTCGCTCTTTACCCCGCTGTGGCACAGGTCGTAGTACTGCTGCACCATGGGGGCCGACGCACCGTAATAGGCGCTGATGAAGAGACGGGCGAGCGAGTCGGCGTCCTGATAGGGATTCCACAGCAGTTTGGCTATCACCCATTGCTTCAGTTCCGAAAACTCATTCCACGGCGCATCGTGAGCGCCCTCTTCCATCACCCCTATCACGTGGGACTGGTGGAAGTATCGCAGGTTGGCAGCCATCACCGGAATATTGGGGAAGGGCAGCAGGTAGTTGGAGAAGCCCGTGACGTAGTCCCAGATGTATATCTTGTCCGTCAGCTTCTTCCAGGCGTCCACGTCGCGCAGGAAGTCGCGGTTCTGCTCGCAGCCGGTCAGCGGGTGGGCAAAGCAGCACTCTATGTTGCACAGGCGGACGACCACATTGTCGGCCGGGCGTATGCTGCTGGTGGGCGCCTGGCGTGTGTAGCGGTAGGCAAAGGTGCCGATGAGCACGCCGGGGAAGTCTTTGCCCACTTCCTTGGCCACCTGGTTGACAAACCACAGCATGGCGCCCGACTGTCCGCCGTAGCGGCGGGCCAGCTGCTGGCAGGCACGGCACTCGCAGGCATACTGGTTGTCGTTCTGCGACACGTCGTAGCACCAGTAGCCGGGATTGCTTCTGATCACCTCTTTCAGTCGGGCGGTGAGCACCCGGCGCATGCCTTTGTTGCTCAGGCAGAGCTGGGCCTTGTCCGAGCGGCGGCCATCCTTCACGCTGTAGTATTCGGGGTGCTGGCCGAAAAACTCTGCCGGGGGCACCAGCGTGTGGAAGGTGTGTATGCCCCAGTAGGCCCTGAACGGCCCGTACTTGCCCTCGGCATAGCTGTACTGGGCGTTGAGCAGGTTGTGGGCGCACCAGTCGTGGTGGCGCAGTGCGTCGTAGTAGAAGTCGAGCCGGTGGCCGAAGGCGGGACACTCCGTGTGGCTGAGCCGGGGCAGCACATAGTGCCGCTTCCGCTCCACGTGAGTGCAGCTGCTCGTGAGCCAGCGCACGCCCAGCTCGCGCTCCAGAAACGCATAGACACCATACATGCTGCCCCGCTCGCGTCCACCATATATATATAGGTCGGAGCCTATGGTGCGGTAGGTGTAGCCGTCGTCGGCAGCGTCGGGTCGCGGGATGCCCAGCGCCGACTGCCACCCCACGAAGATGTGCTTGCCGCCCGCAGCAGCCTTGCCCATCAGGGGCAGGCGCACGCCCCCTACCTCGTGCAGATACGTCTGCAACTCGCTGGCAGCCGTGCGCTCAGAGGCAGAGGCATCGGCCGCCACCACAATAGCGTAGTCACTGTGCCCGTCGGCAAAGAGATAGTCGGCTGCAAGTGTCAAGGCCGGGCAGCAGACCCACAGCAGCAGCATGATGGTCAGTGTCAATTGTTTCATAACAGAATAAACGCCCAGAGGCCGCGATTATTGCGCAGAGAAGAAAAAATGATTGTTCATACAATATTAATCCTTTTTTGCAGTTATATACATAAAAGAACAAAACCAATGTCTATGACAGATTACATACTCATTGCCATATCCTTCCTTCTGAGCATGGCTTGCGGCTATGCGTTCATCCCGTCTATCATCAGGTTTTGCAAGAAAAAAGGGCTCTACGACCTACCCAACAGCCGCAAGGTGCACAAGAATGCCATCCCTCGCCTGGGCGGGCTGAGCTTCCTGCCCAGCATGCTCATGGCTTCACTCATCGTCATGGGCATATACAGCGTGCAGAACGGGGGCAACCAGATACAGATGAGCCTCTGGTCGGTGGGATTCTTTACCAGTCTGGCACTCATCTATGGTGTGGGCATCGTCGACGACCTCGTGGGACTGGGCGCACGCACGAAGTTTGTGGCACAGATTATCGCCGCCGCCGTCATGCCGCTGTGCGGGCTCTACGTCAACTCGCTCTACGGCTTCCTCGGCATTGGCGACATACCGTTTGTCATAGGCGCACCGTTTACCGTCTTCGTCATCGTCTTCATGTGCAACGCCATCAACCTCATCGACGGCATCGACGGGCTCTCCGGCGGGCTGTCGTTCATCGCCCTCGCCGGTTTCCTCGTCTGCTTCATGCGCGAGGGACTGCTTTTCTACGGCATACTCATCGCAGGGCTGATGGGCGTGCTCATCGCCTTCCTCTACTTCAATATCTTCGGGCGAGTGGAGCACGACCACAAGATCTTCATGGGCGACTCCGGGTCACTCACCCTGGGGTTCATACTGGGATTCCTCGCAGTGAAGTTCACGGCTATCAACCCGTGTGTGATGAGCTACCACCCCGACGCTCTGATGCTCGCCTACTCCTTCGTCGTGGTGCCGGTGTTCGACGTGGTGCGTGTCTCCCTGGTCAGAATCGCCCATCACCGCCACATCTTCCAGGCCGACAAGAACCACGTGCACCACAAGCTCATGCGCACAGGATGCTCGCAGCACCAGGTGCTCGGCGTCATCCTCGCCATGGCCGTGGCCTACATCGTGCTCAATGTCGTGCTGTGGCAGCTGGTGTGCAGCGACATGACCGCCATCGTGGCCATCGACGTGGCCGCATGGATGCTCTTCCACTACATGCTCAACAGAGCCATACGCAGCAACGGGCAGCCCGTATTTCTTGAGAACAATGCAGACTGACTCCACCCCCACACACATGGCTAAGCGTCTCTTCGACATCTTCCTCGCCGCGGCAGGACTGCTGGCCCTCTCGCCACTATACCTTATTATATATATAGGACAGAAGCTCAGCACCCACGGGCCTGCCATCTTCAGTCAGGAGCGTATAGGACTGGGCGGACGGCCCTTCCGCATCTACAAGTTCCGCACCATGGTCGTCGACAGCGAGACCGACGGCGTGCCTCAGCTGGCCGAGCCCGACGACGAGAGGCTCACCCCCCTGGGCAAGACGCTCCGCAACCACCACCTCGACGAGCTGCCACAGCTGTGGAACGTGCTCAGGGGCGACATGACCTTCGTGGGACCACGACCCGAGCGCAAGTACTACATCGACCAGATACTGCAGCACGACCCACGCTACGTCGAGCTCTACAAGATACGCCCAGGCGTCACCTCCTACGCCACACTCTACAACGGATATACCGACACCATGGAGAAGATGCTGCGACGGCTGGAGCTCGACCTCTACTATCTCGAGCATCAGTCCATGGCCCTTGACATGAAGATTCTTTTCCAGACGTTTACGAATATCGTCTCGGGGAAAAAATTCTGACCTTGCACGCCTATAAACCCGGGGCTTTTCTTCCTTTTAAGCATTCATGAGTCCACTTGAAAAAGTCGTTTACACCATCGAATGCCATCGCGTAGCCACTCCCCTCCCATCAAGGGGAGGGGTGCCCGAAGGGCGGGGTGGGGTCTGTAAT
>CAJOHP010000136.1 GCA_905234355.1 uncultured Prevotella sp.
TTTACCCCCTAAACGACCCGCGTTTAGGGGGTAGCGGAGTGCCGGCTAGGGGGTAGCTGATGTGCGTCTAGGGGGTAGACGGGGGTCGTTTAGGGGGTAGACGAACGGCATAGCTTACACCCCTCTGTAGCAAGTAGGCACAGTAAAGGAGCTAACGGGGGTCGGATGTTAGGCCAATCAGGTGGTGTCGGTAAGTTATTTTGGCATGCAGTGCCACACCATAGAGACGCTGACAGGCATAAAGCCCGTCCCTACTGCCTGTCCGAAAGCCATCGTCCCCCACCCTACAGCAGCCTCACTTTGATGCCCCGCACCCTGACGACCAAGAGATAGAGTGTGACGATCAGGGCATAGACCAACAGGGTCTGCAGCGCCGAGGGATGGAGGCCATCCAGGGTGGCATGAGGCCACGAGGCGATGGCGGCGAGCATCTGGCTCATGGTGCTGCCCACGAAGAGCAGCACCTGCCCCAGCCACGACACAGGCAGAAGCAGGTAGCACAGTCCGAGCCAGAGTATGGCATAGGCACAGGGGATGGCTACAACGTTGCTCAGCACAAACCATACGGGCAGCTGCCCAAAGTAGTGGGCCACGAGCGGCGCCGTGCCCACCTGGGCGGCTATGCCCACAGCCACCAGCTGCCACAGCGCCGACAGGAAGGGGTAGCGCTGCAGACGACGGACAGGGCAGAGGCTGTCGAGCACAGGCACGACCGTCAGTATGGAGAAGACGGAGAGGAAGGACAACTGGAAACCCACGTCGAAGAGGGCCATCGGACTGACCACCAGGATGACGATGGCTGCGAAACAAAGCACATTGACCGTGGATGTGCGGCCGCCGCGCAGCACTGCCAGCGCGCCTACGGTGAGCATGAGTGCCGAGCGCACCACGCTGACACTGAGTCCGGTAAGCAGGGCGAAGGCCCAACAGAGCGTCACAGTGAGCAGCACCATGACGCCGCTGCGGCGCCAGTAGGCAGGAAAGAGCGAGAACAGGCCCAACAGAATGCCCATGTGCAGACCGCTGAGGGCCAGGATGTGCGACGTGCCGGCAGCGGCAAAGACCGCTCGCTGACTGCTGCTCAGGGCTGTGCGGTCGCCCAGCGTCATGGCGCCCACAAGTGCGGCCGCGCCGCAAGGGCTCTGCAGCGCTGCAGCAGCTGGTGGCGCAGCCGCAGCGCACGAATGCGCAGGCGGTCGGTCCAAGGCAGAGTGCCCAACGGGAGGACACGAGGCTGCCAGTCGCTGCCGCGCACATAGCACCGCCCCGTGAAGCCGCCTGTGAGCAGGAAGCGCCCGTAGGCAAAGGTGCCGAGGCGGACGCTGTCGGTATTTTCTATGCGGGCACTCAGACTGATGCCGTCGCCAGGACGAAGGGCCAGGCTACGGCCGTCTTTCCAGAAATAGGCCTTCACCTTACGGCGCGTGGACACCATCAGCAGGTCGGCGGCCACCGTCTTGGGCTTCTCTACAGCCTCCGACACGACCACGGCATCGGCCACATGCCACTGTCCGTCGTCGGCAAAGGTGAGACGTGTCTGCTCCCTGCCGGTGAGCAGCATGCCGAGCACCAGCACGCTGACGCCGATGCCGAGGCTCTGCGCCCTGGGCCACCGCCACATCAGCACCGTGGCGGCCAGACATGCCAGGAAAGGCCAGACGGTCAGGTATGGCCGCAGGCCGTCCTGCAGCATGATGCCCCCGACAAGGCATGACAGCGGAAAGAGCAGCTGCGAGGGTTGGATCATGTCGCGCCGGAGCATCACTGCACACTTTTGGTCTACAACAGATAGCCGAACTGCTTGAGGCGTGACTCAAACTTCGCCTGGTCGGCCACACGCACCAGGATGCGGTAGCCCTCGGCACGCACGACCAGTTGCCGCAGCTTCTCGTCGCTGGTGAGCAGGCGGATGAGGTCGGTATTGTCGGGCTCGACGACATAGTGCTGGTAGGATGTGGCATCCTTCTTCAGCGGATGGCAGTGCTGCAGGAGCGAGTCGAAGAACTGCTTCCACAGCGGGGGCAGGTCGCTGCTGATGAACTGCCGGAAGATGGTAATGTTTTTCTCCACATCGTCCTTGCTCTTGCAGTTGGCCAGGAAGGAGCTGGCCGACGTCTCGTAGCGATTGGTGGAGATGCGCACCGAACTGTCTTTGAGCAGCTGTTCGTAGGGGTTGGGATTGACGAGCGAGCGGATGATGAGCCGCTCGAGGTCGAGTTCGAAGTAGGCCTGCTGGTCGAAGTGAGGTGCCTCGTATGTGCTGTCGATGCCGAGTGCATAGCGCCCCAGGGCCGTAAGCCGCAGGCACTCCACGCGTGCGAAGGGCGACTCCGGGCGGTGCAGCGACGAGAGGGCCACCTCGGCCACACCCAGGCTGCACAGCATCAGGCTGAAAGCTTGCAGGACGGTCAGGCCAAACTCGGTAAAGAAGCTGTCGGCTGAAATCTGCTTGTGGCTGTACTCGTTGGTCAGGTCGGCGCTATCGCTCATATTAGCCGGGCTGAACACCATGCCCAGATAGTCGGTTTCGGTCGTGCAGGCGGGCACGATGGCCGACTGCTGCAGCACGCCGGCCACGTCGACCCACTCACGTGGATGGATGGTAAGGGTCGACTTGAAGAAGGCCAGCAGGTCAGTAAGTGTGTTTTCCTCTACGAGCTGTCGGCGCAGCCCCTTGATGTGGGGCAGGAGCAAGGGCAGGAGCATGTAAGACAGCCGGAAGAACTGGGTGCCAAACATATTTCGCATGACAGTCTCTAACGACTCACTGCCGTCTCGCCGGAAGCGCAGCACATGATAGTCGTAGGCCAGCAGCTCTATCCAGTAGCGGGCGCGCAGTCCCTCCTGCGCACTGCCTTTGACGGCATCGTCGGCGAATATCTCGGCGAGTCCCAGCGACTTGGCTATGCGCTTGACGTCGGTCAGCCCCACTCCCTTCTGTCGCATCTGCACCTTGCCCGCCTTGAGCAGTCCCTTCATCAGCGGAAACTTGGCCACGCTGTCCACCTCGAGGTTGCACACGGTGTAGCCCGACGACGGCAGCTCGTCGCGGATGAGGGCAGCCCTGAGCTCCGTCTTTGAGCAGAACATGCGGGCAAAGAAAGGATAGACGGCAACGGGCAGCATGAGAAACGTCTCGTACTGTCGGAAGCCGTAGCGCACGACAGTGGCCGACGGTGCCCGTAGCTGCTTGAGAAACATGAGCTCTGGCTGTGAGAGCTTCTCCGTGTTGTTATAGCGATAGTAGCCGTTGTGCTTTTCCGTCACTACGAGCGAGTCGACCTTGAGTATGCCCTTTGCCTCACGCTCGGTGATGTAGGGATTGCCGAGCAGCCTCTGGTAGAGCTGGCGCTGCTCCTTGCTGAGCCGCTTGTAGAAGTACTCCAGGTTTTTCGGCTGGCAGAGCAAAAGGGCCAGTCCGCGTGACATGTCTATCTTGTTGGTGCCCTGACTGAAGAGTCCTTGCAGCTCGGTGGCAGGCCGGTTGGTGCCATTGCGCATCTGCACCAGCACGAGGGCGCCGGAGCGCAGCAAGGGATGGAAGGCCTGGCACATGGCCCACAGTTGGTTCTTGGTGAGTCCGTCGCAGAGCCGGCTGGTCGCCTCCTGCCACCTCTCTTGGTCTGGCTCGGTGAATATCAGGGTATGGGCGTCACCCGTCGGCCCACTCAGGCCGAAGAGTCGCTCCAGTTCTTCTTTCTTTGTCATATCTCTATGTTGTCGTTGCTAACTGCCCAAGATGAACTTGATGTCGTCTTCGGTGAGTTGTTTGGTCATGCTCTGGTCGCCCTGTATCAGGCTGTCGGCCAGGTCTTTCTTCTTCTGCTGCAGCAGTCTGATCTTCTCCTCGATGGTGTCGCGGGTGATGAGGGCGTAGCTCATCACCTTGGCTTTCTGCCCCATGCGGTGCAGACGGTTGATGGCCTGCTCCTCGGCGGCCTTGTTCCACCATGGCTCAAAGATGTAGACGGTGTCGGCCACGGTGAGGTTGAGTCCCACGCCGCCTGTCTTCAGCGTCATGAGCAGGGCACGGCAGCCGGCATCCTGCTGGAAGCGCTCTATCACGGCGCGGCGGTCGTGGGTGGAGCCGGTCATCGTGGCATAGTCGATGCCCATCTCAGAGAGACGGTCGCCCACAAGCTCTATGCCGGCTATGAAATTGAAGAACACCACCACCTTGTGTCCTCCGGCCACGGCCTCCTCTATCGACTCGCAGAGCAGCGGTATCTTGGGCGAGGCCACGGTGCCGTCGGTCAGGCTCTCGGGCACCGACGAGATGCGTCGCAGCTCCGAGAGGGCCTGAAACATGACCATCTGCGAGCGCTCGAGGCCCTGCTCGTCGATGGTTTTCCCCACGAGCTGCTGGTAGTACTGGCGCCGCTGCTCGTAGAAGCGGCGGTGGTCGTCGTCCATCTCGACATAGAGCGTCTGCTCCATACGGTCGGGCAGCTCCTTGAGCACATCCTTCTTCAGCCGGCGGAGCATGAAGGGGAAGATCTTGCGGCGCAGGCTCTCGGTGGCCTCCTTGTCGCCGTCACGCTGTATGGGGTAGGCATAAGTGCGGTTGAAGTCGTCGGCCGACCCAAGCATCGCGGGGTTGAGGAAGCGAAAGAGGGAATAGAGCTCGGAGAGATTGTTTTCGATGGGTGTGCCCGAGAGGGCCAGGCGGTGCTTGCCGCTGAGCAGGAGCACGGCCTGCGTGACCTGCGAGGCCAGGTTCTTGATGTTCTGGCTCTCGTCGAGGATGATGTAGTGGAACTGCTGCTGGCGCAGCACCTCGATGTCGTTGCGCACGAGGGCGTAGGTGGTGAGCACGAGCTGCTGCTTCATGGCCTCCTCAAGGTTGCGCTGCTGGCCATAATATATATAATAGGTGAGCTGGGGTGCAAACTTGCCGAGCTCGTCCTGCCAGTTGAAGAGCAGTGAGCGGGGCATGACGATGAGCGAGGGGGCCGTTTTTCCACCCTTCTCCTTGTAGACACGGGTGAGCATGGTGATGGTCTGCAGCGTCTTGCCCAGGCCCATGTCGTCGGCCAGACAGCCGCCCATGTTGTTGTCGTAGAGATAGCTGATCCACTTCACACCTTCCTTCTGGTAGCTGCGCAGCGTGGCTCGCACGTCGCGCGTCTGCAGCCGCTTGGCAGGCAGCTGGCTGAATCCCTCATAGAACTGGCGGTGATGCTCAAAGGCCTCGCCCTCGAGACGCTCCTGCAGGAGGTGCTCTATCTCGGGCAGGTCGAAGAACGACACGCGTATCTTGTCCGTCTTGCCCTTCTCCGCCTTCTTGAAGATGCGCTCCAGACGGCGCACGTAGCCCTCGTCGATGAGGGCGCGGTTGCCGTCGCTCAGGGTGATGTAGTGCTGCTTCTGCCACTGCTGCAGGAACTTGCGCAGCGACATCTGCTCGCCGTCGAGGTCCATCGTGGCCGTGCCCTCGAGGAAGTCGATGCCGCTGGAGAGCCCCAGCTTCATCTTCGGCCTGACGGCTTTCACCCTGTACTCACGCAGCTTCTCGGCGCCGAGCAGCTGATAGCGGCTGGCCAGCAGGGGCAGTGCCTGGAGCAGGAAGGGGCCGGCCGTCTCTTGCGGCACGATGAACTCGCCGCCCTGCGCCCACACCTCCTTGGCGGCGGTGCGGCTGGGGGCATAGCTCTGTATCATCTTGCGCAGGTCGTCGGCATCGGCGGCAAAGTCGCTCTGCACCACACGGCGCAGCAGCACACGCTGCTCCATCTCCTGCAGCTGGGCCACGCAGGTGAGGTCGAAGCGCTCGCCGAAGTCGGCAGGCATGCCTTGCAGCGTGTGGCTCAGGCGCAGATAGAGCGCCATGTCGGCATCGACCTTCTCTATCATCAGCGTGGCGACGGTACCTACGGTCTGGTCAGACTGTACCAGCCCGATGGGCATGGCCCCGGCACTCAGCTCCAGCGCCAGCTCTACGTTGTCCACATAGGAGTAGAACACCGAGAGATACTGCTCGAGCATGTTCCGGGGAAAAGACTCGATGAAGAAGGTCAGCCGCTGATAGTTCTCGCCTAAGGAGGCGATGGGGTGTATGGTGCTGCCGACGAGGGCAAACACGTCGCTGAGCAGGAGGAAGGACGAGGGGGCACCATCGGGTGTGACAGCCAGCAGGTCGGGGCGCATGACATCGCCGTCGGACGTGACACGCAGCACGACGCGCGCCTCTCTCTGGCTCACGCTGAGGGGCTGCATCTGGCTGTCTACGAGATTGTCGCAGCGCAGCAGGGCAAAGAGCAGGTAGGGGTAGTCGCTCAGCTGCACCATCTCGTCGGCACCCGTCCAGCTGATGCGCATGAGCTGCTCCTGGCGCACGGCCTCGAGCATGCGCAGCACGTTGAACGTCTCGCCCTGGTAGAGCCGGTAGTCGGGCGTCACGGTCTCACCCTTGCCGTCGACCACGCTCAGCATGGCCACGCCCTGCGAGAAGCCTATCTGGAAGAACACCTTCACCTTGCCGGTGTGCGTGACAGCGCCCTGGCTGACGAAGGCCGTCTTCTGAAATCGGTTCAGAAAGTCATTCATTGCTATGCAAAGATTCTGGAAAGTGAATACATGAGACTGCAAAAGTAATCAATTAAAGGCAAACGGCCAAACAAACGACAGCACAATTGCGCTGTGCGCGACAACAGCAAAACAGAAGTAAATCAAGAATACGGCCCTTTTACACAAATCGGCATACCTTCCGACATGCCGTCTCAACGATTATCCGTACCTTTGCATCCCATTTTCAGGATAACAAGAACAAAGAATGAAGACAATAGACTTTAAGCCGAAGATGATTTCGGCACTACGCACCTACAACCGCCAGACACTGATGTCCGACGTGCTGGCCGGTCTCATCGTGGGCATCGTGGCACTGCCTCTGGCCATCGCCTTCGGCATCGCATCGGGCGTAAGCCCTGAGAAGGGCATCATCACCGCCATCGTGGCGGGCTTCGTCGTCTCGGCCACGGGCGGCAGCCGTGTGCAGATAGGAGGGCCCACGGGCGCCTTCATCGTCATCGTGGCCGGCATCATCGGCCAGTATGGCATGACGGGACTGACCATCGCCACGCTCATGGCAGGCGTCTTCCTCGTGGGCTTCGGACTGCTGCGCCTGGGCACCATTATCAAGTACATCCCCTACCCCATCGTCGTGGGCTTCACCAGCGGCATCGCCGTGACCATCTTCACCACGCAGGTGAAGGACTTGCTGGGCATGCAGATGGCCGAGGTGCCCGCCGACTTCATCGAGAAGTGGATAGCCTACTTCCACAACCTCACCACCATCGACGTGTGGAGCGCCGCCGTGGGCGTGAGCAGCGTGGCACTGATAGGACTGTGGCCGATGCTCACGGGGGCGTCGTTTGTGTCGTCGCGCTCGTCGGCACTATCCAAGATACCAGGCTCGCTCGTGGCCATCGTCGTGATGACCGTGGCCGCACTGCTGCTCAAGGAGTATGCCGGCGTGACGTCGATTGAGACCATCGGCGACCGCTTCAGCATCAGCTCCCGTCTGCCCGAGGCCGCCGTGCCCGACCTGACGTGGGACACCATCAAGGCGCTGGTCACCCCCGCACTGACCATCGCCGTGCTGGGCGCCATAGAGTCGCTGCTCTCGGCCACCGTGGCCGACGGCGTGACGGGCGACCACCACAACTCCAACACCGAGCTGATAGGACAGGGACTGGCCAACAATCGCCATCGCAT
>CAJOHP010000137.1:0-6580 GCA_905234355.1 uncultured Prevotella sp.
AAGAACTTGTCCTCGCCGCCGTGGGCATAGAGGTGCGCCTTGTCGGTGAAGACCGGTGTGAGCGTGACATCCTGCCCAGGCACGGTGTAGTCGGTACCGGGAGCATACTCTGCAGCACCGTCGGTCCAGGCGGTGAGCGTCTTGCCCTCCGTGTAGAGTGTATAGTTGGCGGGGATGGCAATCTTCGTTCCCTCTTCCTTTGTCACTGCCTCGGGTGCGGTGCCGACAGCATCGCCCGTGGTGAAGGTGACGGTGGCCATGGTGGGCTCGACGATGGGCTCGTCGGCACCGGTGTCGGCGCCCTGGTGCTGCTCTACCTTGACGGAATAGACATATCCGCCCTTGGAGTTGACAGCCACATAGCCGCGGCGCACGTCGGCAGCCTTGGCGGTATAGGAGTTCTCTTCGGTCAGGTCTTCGCCTCCGTTGAAGTTGTAGGTGAAGATGCCAGGATAGCCTACCACGGTGACGACGTCTTCTACGGACACCACGGGAACCTGCAAGACAGTGCCTTTATTGCACTGTGCATTGTTGCGTCCCACACAGTTGAGCTTTCCGGCGGTTGCATCGACATGCATGACGATGCCATCAACGGTCGAAGCGATATCGGCCTCGACACCTTCGTAGTTGGTTGACTCTTGGATGCCAGCGGGCAGGTTGTTCTGCCAGTCCCACATGGCGGTGACAATGGTCACGTCGCCGTCGGTCTGCTGCATTTGACTCACCTTCTGTATGCCGGCCACGGCGAGCGAGCCGCAGCAGATGGCGAGCAGGGCCAGAAGGGAGTACTTGAGTGATTTGTACTTCATAAGCTTTGTGTTTTTAGTTATTGGAAAAAGAATAAAAAAGATTACTTACCGAACACTACTTTGCGTGACTGCCTTGAGCCGTCGGAGCGGGTACAGACCTCGATGGCCATGCCGTGTGCCGGCTTGGCGATGCGCATGCCCTGCAGGTTGTAGTAGACGGGCAGTGACGATGAGGTGAGAGCATCGAGGTCAGTGACAATGGTAGGTTTTTTCTTCCTGCCGCTGAGGGTGATGACGAGCACGGTCTGCTTGCCTTGCGGGGTGAAGGTGATGCTGCCTGTCGCGTCGGGCAGGTCGATGGTATGGCTGACGATGTCTTTCGTCTTGGGGAAGACGTAGTCGGTGGCGGCGTAGGTAGTGCCGGCGACCTCGGCCAGATAGGCATTGGCGTCGGTGTAGTTGTCGTAGCCGGTGAAGGTGATGCTGCTCACAGTGATGTCCTGCGGCAGGTGGATGGTGTACTGCACGCCGGCGCTGTACTTGATGCCATCGTTGTTGCCTGCTGCATAGCCCTTGGCACGAGTGTTGGTGATGGTCACGTCGCCATCGAACTGATATGTGCTGGTGGTGTTGCCTCCCATGTTGGTGCTCTGCGCGAGGGTGATGGTCACTTCCTGCTCGTCGGGTATCTCGGGCACATTGATGGCCTTCACGAGCGACTCCCACTTAGTGTAGTAGGCAGGATAGTAGTCCTGCACCGCGTCGGAAGCGCCGCTGTTCTCGTCGAGCATGATGCGCTGCACGAGAGAGTTGGCGTAGACCTCAATGTTGGTATAGTAATGCACGGGGTCGAGTGTATAGAGGTTGGCGTCGTTCTTCTCGGTGTCCAGTCCGTTGGCCACCTCCCACTCGTCGTCCATGCCGTCCTGGTCGGCGTCGAAGGTCTTGTCGTGGGCGCCGGTGCCGAAGTTTTTCTCTGTATATCCGTCGACGTCGCTGACGAGGTCTATGCGTCCTGGCTTGCCGGTGATGGATCCGCTATAGGTGGCTGTGCCGGTCATGGTCTCGGTCATGTAGCGGTCGTCCACGTTGTCGCGGTGTAGCGAGGCGCCGGCATAGAGGCACACCTTCTCGTAGGCGGTGGTGGCGTCGTGGGTGGTCACCTCGCCGGTGGGAGCGGGCTCGTCGAGCTGCATGCAGACGTAGTCGGTGCCACTCACGGTGATGTAGGGTGCGTCGGCGCCGTTATAGTGGTTGGGGTCTTTAGAGTAGCGCACGCCGCCTCGGGTGACGGTGCCGCTGTCGTAGACGAAACGGTCCCATCCGGCATCCTGGTCGTCGATGAGGTTGCCGCTGACGTAGTATCGGCTGGTCATGTCCCAGTAGATGGGGTATCCCTCGGCATTACCCTCGGCGCCGACGGTGACCTGCGTGAGCTTGGATATCTTGGCAGCCGGTCCGCTCTTGTAGTAGTTGCCCACCATGTTGATCTGTCCGCCGCCGGGGCCGCCGTAGCATCCGTCGGCGTTGTAGACGACGCAGTTGCGGAAGTCTACGTTCTCGGCCTGCACGGCATTCTCCCACTTATACTTAGTGTAGAGGGCGTTGCTGGTGTAGCCATCCCAGTTGTAGCGTGCGCCGTTGAATCGCGGCGAGCGGTTGTTGACGTGCAGTATAAGGTTGTGGTGGAAGGAGGCGAGCTTTCCGCCCCAGATGCCGCCATAGCCGTGAGCGCCCTTGCCGTGGCCGGCGTTGTTGAGGCTCTCGCCGATGGTGCACCACTGCATGGTGAAATTGTTGTTGTCGTAGAACGATGCCACCTCGTCGATGCTCCATGAGAAGGAGCAGTGGTCGAGCAGCAACTTGGTGTAGTGGCGTGCCGTGGAGGCGTCGGCCCCGTCGTTGACGTCCTTCTCCGATCCTCGGCGTATGCGTATGAAGCGCATGATGATGTTGTCGCCGGCAGGACTGACGGTGTAGTAGCGCAGGGTGATGCCTGGTTTGGGAGCCGTCTGTCCGAGGATGGTGGTGTTGGCACCGATGCTGACGTTGCTGCTCAGGGGTATGACGCCTGCCACGTCGAAGACGACGGTCTTCTTCTCGTTGCCCTTCACGGCCTGGCGGAAGGAGCCTGTGCCGGAGTCATTGAGATTGGTCACATGGATGATTTTTCCGCCACGGCCGCCGGTGGTGTATCGGCCATGGCCTTCAGCGCCGGGAAAGGCGGGTGTCTGTGCCTGTGCCGTCACGGTCAGGGCGGCAAGGGCAAGGGGGGTAAGTAGTTTTTTCATATGCTGTGTGGTTGTTACTGCATTCTTTTGAGTCCTTCCCATCGCACGTTCCACGTGCCGTCCTGTGGGAAGCCGGGATTGTGGGGCAGCATGCAGCCGTCCCATCCGGCACACATCATGGCCACGGCAGTGAGCAGTGCGCCATTGCCGGGCAGATAGAGTCGCAGCCTGTCGGCTGTCTGGAAGTTGTGCCCGTTCTTCAGATAGGTGTTCTTCTGCGTGTCGATGAGCAGGGCGTCGAGCGCGGTATGGGGCTGTCCCAGCCGGGCAGCGGCCATAGCCACCATGCCGTAGTCCCACCCCCATGTGGTGGGCCAGTTCCAGTGGTGCATGACCCAGTCGAGCGTCTGCTGCATCGTCTCTTTATTATATAATAAGGTGTAGGGTGTCTGCTCGCTGGGCAGCAGGCCGCATGCTCCGAGCACGGCGGGATGGTCGTTGCGGCACTTCTGGTCGAAGGTCTCTGTGCTGACGGCCGTGGCGCCGCCCCCCACGGTGTTGAAGGGGTCGAAGCCTTTCAGCCCCGTGGTCTTGCCCTTGGGCAGTCCGGCGGTGTAGGTGCCGTCGGCGCCTTTGGGCAGGGGCGAGAGCGTGGATGCTATGCGGTCCCACAGGGCATGGCGGGGCAGGCCCTGACGCTCGCGCCACGCGTTGGCTATGCTCAGGCCATACTGCCAGTAGGCCAGCTCGAAGGGATGATTGAAGGAGAAGTCCTTCGACATAGACTCCTGCATGGCCGTGGCGCCTTGCAGGAAGTACTTGCCCGTCTTGGGATCACTGCTCACGAAGTCGGCCATAAACTCGGCCGTCTCTTCCACCTGCTTGGCATATTTCTTCAGGGTCTGGGCGCCTGGCTGTGCCCGGTACATCTCCTCAGCCATATAGATGTAGTGTGGCTGCTGCCAGATGAGGAACGACCCTGTGTTCGACGGTGCCTCGCCGGCCTCGGGGTCGGTCATCTTCATCCATCGTATGCCCTTGAACCCCTGTCGCTGAGCTATCTGCCGGGCCATGGGATAGGCCACGTGGTTGTACCAGTCGAGCACCGTGGCCACGGTCTGCGGCCTGTTCCACAGGGCAAAGTCGACCATGTGCCACCAGGTCATCTCGAGGTGCGGACGCCCAAACCAAGAGTTGTAGGTGAGGCCGGTCTCCTGCGGGGGCATGCTGCCTGCGCAGTTGACCTGCGTGAGATACTGCGAGAGCACCACGCGCCGCTCCAGCTCGCCGGCACGCGGATCGGTGCACTGGGCGAAGTCGGCTATGGCGCCTTGCTGCCACCAGCGGTTCCATGCCTTTATCACAGAGCGGAGCACCTGGTCGTAGACCAGTGCCGACGGATGCGTCGGCACAGACGGAGCCTGCTGTGCAGAGGCCTGGGCAGCCGTGTATTCCGCCTCGAAGACCAGCAGCGGGGCGGTGGTGGTGAGGGCGAAGTAGTGTCGGTCGCACTCGTCGAGCGAGGCTTCGCCCTGCCAGCGCAGCGTGAGGAAGTAGCGTGTGGAGTCGATCTGATGCTCTATGATGGCGCTGTGGTCGGTAGCGGTCACGATGCGCGACGTGTGGCGCCCGGGATGAGCCAGGTCGGTAGCGCCATCGGCATGCTTGCCTGTGGGATATGGCAGGCGGATGGCCACAGCGGCACGCCGCTGGCTGAGCAGGGGCGACTTGATGTTGTAGACCACGGCGTCTCTGTCCTGCAGTGCCGCCGTGGTGACGCTGACGGGCGTGCCGTCGACCAGAAACTGCGACTCAATGACGCCGTCGTAGAGCTTCAGCTCCTGGTGTATGCCGGTAAGGTCGGACAGCTGCACCTTGCTGCCGTCGGCATGGCTCATGTCGAGTCCGATGATGCCGAGGTTCAGCCTGTGCGGATTGACGCGGAAATACTCCGTGGCAGCCACGCGACGTACTGCGCTGGCGGAGTCGCTGCCCACGAGCTGTGGTGCGACAGACTTGGCCTTGTACTCCACGGCATAGACTTCGGGGTGTCCGTGACCCAGGTCGAAGGTCTTCTCTGTCTCTGCAGGTGTCAGGCAGGAGGTGTTAGCAAACCGATGCCAGCCCCAGTCGGACATGGCCGTCAGCGGCACCCCTGCCTCGTAGTCAAAAGGGAAGGACTGCAGCCCGGTGACGTCGACCGTCGTGGCGAAGTGTCCGTTGCCCACGGTGAGCGATGCCAGCGGGTCGGCCTGGGTGACGACGGGATTATGTCGCGAGACGACGGCCTGCCGGTCTATGGGCTGCATGACGTTGTCTGCATCGTAGCCCATCTTCTCCATCTCGAGCGACGCCCAGATGAAGGGGCCTACGCCCTTGGCGTCGTTGTCGCGTATGGGCTCGCTGAGATAGTAGGCATACGAGCCGTCGCGGTTGCTGCTCTGCTTGGCCTTGGCCTTGGGGTTGATGGCCTTGAGGGCTGCTTCCACCTGTGGGCTGATGCCCGGCCCCAGACCGGCCACGGCACAACAGTTAGTGAGCGAGATGGTCTTGTCTGGATTTACACGGATGAAGTGGCTGAC
The DNA here is from genome assembly GCA_905234355.1 of uncultured Prevotella sp. Lineage (GTDB taxonomy): Bacteria > Bacteroidota > Bacteroidia > Bacteroidales > Bacteroidaceae > Prevotella. The sequence goes on from CAJOHP010000137.1 coordinate 5,563, forward strand.
GATGCCGCGGTATGCCTTGAGTCCTGCCTCGCGATACTTCGTGCCGAGGTAACCCTTGTTGTATGCCTTGAGCAGCACGTAGGCAAACATGGCGGAGCAGGTGGCCTCGAGATAGTTGCCCTCGCGGCCGGGCGAGTCCATCACCTGATACCACACGCCCGAGGCCTTGTCCTGCCACTTGATGACGGCGTCGAGGTCTTTGCGCAGCAGGTCGATGACCTCGGCCCGTCGGCTGTAGTCGGCGGGCAGGGCATCGAGCACCTCGATGAGGGCCATGGAGAACCAGCCCTGGGCGCGTCCCCAGCAGTGCTGCGAGAGTCCGGTCTGTGGGTCGGCCCAGAACATGTTTCGGTTTTCATCGTAGGCGTGGCGGTTGAGTCCTGTCTTGGGGTCGAGGGTGCGGTGGTAGGTGGTGACGAGCTGGCTGACGGCATCGTCGTAGATGGCACGTGCCTGTGCCTGTGTCATCAGGCGCTTGGCGGTCTTTCCGCCCTTTGGTGCCGTGCTCAGGAGGCTGGCCGTGAGGCAGCGGAAGGGCAGACCCATGAAGATGCCGTCGAGCCACACCTGGTAGGCATAGATGGCCTTGTGCCAGTAGACCTTGTCGGCCACCGTGCGCGGCTGCTTGTCGAGCTGCCTGAGCAGGGTTTCGATGGCCGTGAGGTTCTTCTGCTCGGGCAGTTGCTCGTACATGCGGGTGACGAAGTGGCCGGTGCGTATGTTGTCGAGATTGTAGTCGAGCAGGTTGTAGCCGCGTATCTCGCCCCGCTCGTTGATCATTGTGTCGGTGTAGAGCTTGCAGTAGTCCATGATGCGCTGGTCGCCGTAGCGCAGATAGGTGTCGAGCATGCCTTCGAGCTCTATGCCCATGACATAGCTCCACTTGGGGCGCTTGGAGAAGTCGAGCATATAGCTCTGTGGTGTGCGCTGCATCTCGCTGTAGGTCATCCACTGCGAGTAGTGCCTGTAGGGTTTCTCCTGCAAGACGAGCGAGCCGTTGAGGAAGAGATTGGTGAAG
>CAJOHP010000137.1:6588-8221 GCA_905234355.1 uncultured Prevotella sp.
AGTTGCCTTGCTGCACGCCGTTGAAGCGGCAGTCGCTCACGTTGATGTCGTAGACGTAGGTGCCTTCGTTCAGTCCGATGATCTGCACGCCATACTTCGAGCGCTCACAGGTGACGTTCTTCACGTTGACGTTGCGCACAGTGGGATAGTTGCCTCGGCAGCATATCTCGTTGTGCTCGTAGTCGAGGTTGATCTTCACCACCGACTCGGCACACTGTCCCACCTTGATGTCGCGCATGTTGACGTTCTCTATGATACCGCCGCGGCACGAGTTGGTCTTGATGCGCAGCACACGCTCCAGATGGGGCGAGTCCATCACGCAGTCGTGGGCAAAGACGTTCTTGCACCCTCCGCTTATCTCGGAGCCGATGACCACGCCTCCGTGCCCGTTTTTCATCTCGCAGCGGCGTATGATGATGTTCTGCGATGGCATGGCATGCTCGCGTCCGTCGCGGTTGCGTCCGCTCTTGATGGCTATGCAGTCGTCGCCGGTGTTGAAGAAGCAGTCTTCTATGAGCACGCGGTCGCACGACTCGGGGTCGCAGCCGTCGCCGTTGGGGCCGTCGTTGTTGATGTGCACGCGCCGCACGGTGATGTCGGTGGAGCGCAGGGGGTGAATGACCCAGAAGGGCGATGCCAGCAGCGTGACGTCTTCGATGAGCACGCGCTGACACCCGAGGAAGTTGACCAGCTGTGGCCTCAGTGCGTCCTTGGCCGTGAAGGTGCGCTCGAGGGTGGGCTGCCCGTTGTCGTCGCGCATGGGCACGCCGTCCTCGCCGTTGCGCAGCAGCCGGGGGCGTGCCTCGGTCTTCTGGCTGATGGTGCCTTCCTTCCATCCGAACTGTGCCGCACCGCACCAGGGCCACCAGGTCTGCTTGTTGCCGCCACCGTCGATGGTGCCTTTGCCTGCAAGGGCAATGTCGGTAGCGCCGTTGGCATAGATGCAGGGGGAGAGGTTGTAGCAGTCAAGACCCTCCCACGCCGTCTCGACGACGGGGTAGAGCTCTGGCTGGAACACAAACTGCAGCTTGGCTCCTTCCTCGACGTAGAGACACACGTGGCTCTTCAGCCTGATGGCTCCCGTGTGGAAAGTCATGCCGGAGGGTACGACCACGCGGCCTCCGCCCTTCTTCGAGCATTTGTCTATGGCACGCTGTATGGCCTGCTGGTTGCTCGCTGCCGAAGCGTCGGGACGTGCTCCATACTTGGTGATGACATAGTCTTTGCCGCTGATGTGGGGCGTCTGGATGCTTTGCTCTATCTGCCGGTACAGTTGCTCGTCCCAATCGTTGCCCAGGGCCGTGAGAGAAAAGAGCATGCACACGATGGAGAGAAGATAAATGCGCTTCATAAGTGTGACTGATTAGTTTTTAGTAATACCGGGCAAAGTTACAAAAATTATCTTAGTCTGCACAAAGATAAACAAAATTTAAGTTTACATGTGGAATATTTTAATATTCTATGACGAATGTGACGCTTCGAGCGTCTACAAAGATTTTGTGTGCGGGGGGCTCCACTGGTCACGGTCTACCCCCTAAACGACCCCCGTCTACCCCCTAGCGGAGCGTCGGCTAGGGGGTAGCCAGCGTTCGTCTAGGGGGTAGACGGGGGTCGTTTAGGGGGTAGACGAGCG
>CAJOHP010000138.1:0-2110 GCA_905234355.1 uncultured Prevotella sp.
ATCGCAGGCTGCCTGTGCTTCGTCGAGGGCCCGGCGCATATAGAACTCGTCTTTCTTAAGCTGTTCTTCTGTATTTGTCATTTTCAGCAGCAAAGGTACGAATTAGTGAGCACAAAACCAAATAGAACTTGTTCTAATTTGTTTTGTCGAGCGCAAGTAACTTCTAGAAAGGTATGAATTAGTGAGCACAAAACAAAACATTTTGCTTTTTTTGTCGAGCGTAAGTACCTTCGATGAGTTTTACTCAGCAAAAATACAAAAAACTTTTTGAAATCTCGCATAATTATTGTAATTTTGTCTTCTGAATAATGTCAATCACGCTGAGTATGATAAAAACATTCTATGTGGAAGAGACCGACAGCACGAACGACTATCTGAGGCGCTACACACCAGCCGATGATGAGGAGATGACCGTCGTCTGGACGGATTTCCAGCAGAAGGGCCGCGGTCAGGGCTCTAACAGTTGGGAGAGCGAGGCCGGCAAGAACCTCACTTTCAGCATTCTCATCCATCCGCACGACATACTTGCCCGCGACCAGTATATCATCTCGATGGCTGTTGCCGTGACCATGCATAGGTTTCTCTCGCGTGAACTCAGCAAGGAGGTGTACATAAAATGGCCCAACGACATCTATGTGGGCGACTTCAAGATTGGCGGGATACTGATTGAGAACCGGCTCGGAGGTGAGCATATCAAAGACTGCGTCATCGGCATCGGACTGAACGTCAACCAGCAGGTGTTCACCAGCGATGCTCCCAATCCAATTTCGATGTGTCAGACCGAGGGCCGCGAGTGGGATAGGGAGGAGGTGCTCAGCCAGTTGCTGGATGAGTTTGTCTGGCAAATGGAGCATTTTCGTATCGACAAGATTCGTGAGAAATATCGCAGCCGCTTGTACCGGCGTGAGGGATTCTATCCCTATCGTGATGCTGAGGGAGATTTCGAGGCCGAGCTTGTTACCGTTGAAGACGACGGGCATCTGGTGCTACGTGACACCTCGGGGCGCGAACGCCGCTATGCCTTTAAGGAAGTGACATTTTTGATTTAAAATAACAACCGGCTATCCGACTATCCGGCTAACCGGTATAATGAAAAAAAATATGGCAAGATTTAAAAGAATTCTTTTGAAACTGTCGGGCGAGAGTCTGATGGGAAAACAGGGGCACGGCATCGATCCCGAGCGTTTGGCTCAATATGCCGAGCAGATTAAGGAAGTACACGAAATGGGTGTGCAGATAGGCATCGTCATCGGCGGCGGCAATATCTTCCGCGGACTGGCGGGCAGTCAGAAGGGTTTCGACCGCGTGAAGGGCGACCAGATGGGCATGTGTGCCACGGTCATCAACTCGCTGGCTCTCTCGTCGGCGCTCGGCGCCATCGGTGTGAAGAACAAGGTGCTCACCGCCATACGCATGGAGCCCATCGGCGAGTTCTACACCAAGTGGCGCGCCATCGAGGCCATGGAGCAGGGCCAGGTGTGCATCTTCTCCGCCGGCACAGGCTCGCCCTACTTCACCACCGACACCGGCTCCAGCCTGCGCGGCATAGAGATAGAGGCCGACGTGATGCTCAAGGGCACACGCGTCGACGGCATCTACACCGCCGACCCAGAGAAAGACCCCACGGCCGAGAAGTTCACCGACATCACCTACGGCGAGGTGCTCACCCGCGGGCTTAAGGTGATGGACCTCACCGCCATCTGCATGTGTCAGGACAACGGCCTGCCCATCTATGTGTTCAACATGGACCAGGTGGGCAACCTGCGTCGTGTAATGGAGGGTGAAGACATAGGCACTCTGGTGCACAACTGACAAAAAACTATCCTCTTTGTCTGCAAAAGTGTAAAGAAACGGGCAAAAAGTTTGTCAATTGCCAAAAAAGCATTACCTTTGCAAGTTGAAACGAACAATCTGACATGGGAGAAAGAATAAGAAAGCTCAAGAAGATACGTATTCATCGCGAAGGCACCGACGAACTGCTCTATTCGCTCTTTGCTATTATTGCCGTAGGCGTGGCGCTCTGGAGGTCATTCGACAGCGTGTTGCCCTTTGCCGCCTTTGTGCTCATTTTCGGCGTAGCCTGGCTCCTGGCACTCAACTTCTACCGTTG
>CAJOHP010000138.1:2119-9368 GCA_905234355.1 uncultured Prevotella sp.
AACGGCGACACCGAGAAGACGGTGGTGGCACCTGCCGACGGCAAGGTGGTCGTCATCGAGGAGACCGAAGAGAATGAGTACTTCCACGACCGCAGGCTGATGATCAGCATCTTCATGAGTCCGCTCAATGTGCATGCCAACTGGTTTCCGGTCGACGGTCGCGTGAAGTTTGTGCACCATCAGGACGGCAACTACCACAAGGCCTGGCTGCCCAAGGCCAGCGAAGAGAACGAGCATGCCGACATCATGATAGAGACGCCCGACGGGCAGGAGGTGCTCGTGCGGCAGATAGCCGGTGCCATGGCCCGCCGCATCGTGACCTACGCCAAGGACGGTGAAGACTGCTACATCGACGAGCATCTGGGCTTCATCAAGCTCGGGTCGCGCGTCGATGTCTATCTACCCTTAGGTTCTGTGCCCGCCGTCAAGATGGGGCAAGCCACCACAGGCGACCAGACCGTCATAGCAAGAATGAAATGATAAAGAAGCACATACCCAACGCCATCACCTGCTGCAACCTCCTCTCCGGCTGCATAGCCACTGTGCAGGCACTTGCCGGCGCGGCCGAGTGGGCACTGCTCTTCATCATCGTAGGGGCGGTGTTCGACTTCTTCGACGGTATGTCGGCGCGGCTCTTGGGTGTGAGCTCGCCCATAGGCAAGGAGCTCGACTCGCTGGCCGACGACGTCACCTTTGGCGTAGCACCCGCAGCCATCGTATTCCAGTTTCTATGCGGCTTCCACCACCACATCCTGCTGTTGCCCTATACGGCCTTCCTCATTGCAGCCTTCTCGGCGCTCAGACTGGCCAAGTTCAATCTGGACGAGCGGCAGACCACCTCGTTCATCGGACTGCCCACCCCGGCCAACGCTCTCTTCTGGGGCTCGCTCGTCGTGGGTTATGGCGAGTGGCTCTCGGCATCACCTTATTATATATATGGTGTGCTGCTCATGGTGCTCCTGAGCTGCTGGCTGCTCGTGGCCGAGCTGCCCCTCTTTGCACTGAAGTTCAAGCACTGGGGCTGGCAAGGCAACGAGGTGAAATACGTGTTTGTGGGCACCTCGGCCGCCATCCTTGCCTTGCTCGGCATCAAGGGCATTGCCGTGGTCATTGCCTGGTATGTGGTGCTCGCTGCCGTGACGGCACGACGGGCTTAGCCTGTTATATATACTAACTTAAAAAGAACATCTATTCTTATGCATATACTCTTAGGTATCATTGTCGCCGTCTTGGCCGTGGCCGCCTTTCTCACTCTACTCGTGCTGCACTACATGGGCCGTATCGTGGCCATGGTGCGTCGCATGTTCTCCGGCGAATATACCGACGAGGAGGTGGAGCGCTATTCGCAGAAGCACTATCGTGGCGATGCCGGCCAGCGTTTCTCCGACGACTATTTCAAGAGCAGCTCTTCCTCTGGTGCCTATGGTGGCGAGCAGCCTACTGCCTCACGCACCGTGCAGCAGGATGGCGTGAGCATCATAGACCAGCGCCACGGCGAGCGACAGAACCGTAAGATATTCCACGACGACGAGGGCGAGTATGTGGACTATAGCGAGGTAAAGGAGTAGTGCGGGTGTAATATTTTTCCTACCACTGCCTCACCCAGCGTATGACGGGTGTGCCGTCGGCACTGAAGGTGATAGGCAGCCACAGGTGCAGGCTGTGCGACAGGTGATGCGGGCGCCACACGTCGGCCATGAAGACGGGCTGTCCGCCGATGTCGGTGATATATGTGCCCTGTGCGCCGAAGGTCTTCGCGGCTGGCATGGGTGGTGTGCCCTCGCTGTCGGCATCGGTGAAGGGCGAAGGCAGCTGCTGCCACGGTCCCCAGATGCTCTCGGCACGGAACATGCGGGCCTCGTTGGGGTCCCATCCCGTGCAGCCGGAGCAGATGAGCCAGTAGTGAGCGCCGTGCTTCAGCAGGCAGGGCGCCTCGTTCTGTCCACCCGGGGCCACCAGGGTGTAGCGGCCTGTGAAGCCGAGCCAGTCGTCGGTGAGCTCGCTGATGAGCAGCGTCAGATTCTCCTGCGATGAGGTGATGTGGTATGCGCGGCCGTCGTCGTCGATAAAGACAGTCATGTCGCGGCTCATCTGTCCGCCCTCGAAGTCGCGCCACAAGTACATGCCGCGCTCCACCTCGCGTCGCCATGCAGGCGTCCACCACTCCTTCCACTGGCTGGCATCGGTCTGCCGTGCCGCCGCCTTTTGCTCCTCGGTCCATCCCGTGGGCCACAGTCCGGCATGCAGGCGCGTGCTGCGCAGGTAGCGGAACGGCCCCGTGGGACTGTCGCTCACGGCAAAGGCCACACGCGCTGCCTCATAGCCGCGCCCCTTCAGCTCGAGGTGGAAGAGCATGACAAACTTCTTCGTGCGTGGGTTGTACGCCACCTTCGGGCGCTCCATGATGCAGCCGCGCTCCGTGTCGCTGCCTGTCTCCTGGCTCACGCTCAGGGCGATGCCCTCGTTCTTCCAGTCTGTCAGGTTGTGCGACGAGTAGACAGCTATGCCTTGCTCGGTGGTGAATCCGCGGTAAGGGCGGTGCTCACCATACCAGTAGTAGGTGCCCTCGTGCAGGACGATGTTGCCCCCGTGGGCATTGATATGCTCGCCGTCAGCATCGGGCCACAGCTCGCCGTTGACGGGCTTCACCCCTACTCCGTGCTGTGCCATTGCGGCACAAGACCACAGCACCAGGGCAACGAGCAGCTTCAGTCGTGTCTTTTGCATTGTCATTGTTCTTGGGTTCCTTATCGTTTGGACAGTCTGTTTCCATCTGTCCGAAATGTTTGCTGCAAAATTACGAATTTATTTCATATTATTTGTCTATTCCGCGGAAAATAACTAAATTTGTAGCCGATAAGGACACATTATATTATATATTATGGTAAAGCATGTTATTCTCTGGACGCTCAGCCCTGACCTGTCGGATGAGCAGAAGCAGGAAGTGAAGACCGGCATCAAGCAGGGGCTTGAGGGTCTTGTGGGCCGCGTGCCCGGACTGATAGAGGCCACAGTACACATCGGCGGTCGGCTCGACTCGTCGAATGCCGACGTGATGCTCGACTCGCTGCTCGCCTCGCCCGAGGCGCTGCGGGGCTATGCCCAGCACCCCGACCACGTGGCAGTGGCCAACAGCAAGGTGCGCCCCTACACCGTGAGCCGCACGTGTCTGGACTTTGAGATCTGACCACCCCTCCACACATCTCTTTATTCCAAAACACCTAAAAGTTGAGTATATACGAGACTTGAATTATTAACTGATATAAAACAATTACGACAACAATGGAAGTACAACTGACAAGCGAGAACTTTGAGAGTCTGAAGAAGGGCGATCTGCCCTTAGTGGTCGATTTCTGGGCAACGTGGTGCGGTCCGTGCCGCATGGTGGCTCCCATCATCAGCGAGCTGGCCGAGCAGTACGACGGCAAGATTGTCGTGGCCAAGTGCGACGTCGAGGAGAACGACGAGCTGGCAGCCGAGTTTGGCATACGCAACATCCCCACCGTGCTCTTCTTCAAGAACGGCGAGGTGGTCGACAAGCTCGTGGGCGCCGTGGCCAAGGCTAAGTTCCAGGAGAAATTCGAGGCACTGCTGTAAAAGAAGAAAGAAGTAAGAAGGAAGAGGAAAGAAGTATGATTAGGCGGCTATATGATAGGCAGGCGGCTGTTCCGATGCTTTGACACTCGCACGAGACCGACGCTTGCAAGAATATTCACGCCTACAGTGACAGTTGCAAACGAAGCTGCAGCAACAGCAGTCTAATCATACTTATCCCTTCTTACTTCTCACTTATTACTAAAAAACCATCACCTATGGCAAGTATAGACGAAGAGCTGCGGCTCGACGAGCTAGAGACGCAGCGCGAGATGGCATTCATCCGCGAGCAGCTGCCCCAGGAGCTGAAGGACAAGTACAGCGACGAGCAACTGCGCTGGATGCTCGACGCCATCGTCGACTACTACATCGGCAGCGGTGTGCTCGACAGCACCGACGACGAGGTGGACATCGACATGGAGCAGGCCGCCAAGAGCGTGTGCCGGCAGGCTGAGACCGACGGTATCGGAGGACTCCGGCCCGACGAGGTATTCTTCGTCATACAGGCCGACCTCGACTATCAGGAGCAGAACTGCTGAAGCGCACTTTTCTTTACAAAATCATGCTCTCCGCCCCTGTCCGCCCACAAAAGGGAGAACAGGGGCGGAGTGGTTCTGAGCCTTCCGTGGCTTGAATTTCATTCCCATATTTGCAGAAAACTTTCATATTTGCAGAAAAACGTCTGTTTTAGCCGTTTTTCTGCATTTTTTCTTGCCGTTATTGCCCTTTTTTCCTATCTTTGCACCGACACTTCCAGCAAAGGAAGGGTAAATATAGATAGTTCCGCTACGCGATAAAATTGATATATTATTCATCCTAAAATTAATTTTTTATGAAGAAGCATTTCTTTTACATGAGCATGCTCCTTGCAGCAGCGCTTACGTTTGGTATGACCTCGTGCTCGAGCAACGACGACGATGACGAAGGTCCCTCCTCCGACATTCCTGCCGACGCCCAGGCCGGCACGGCCCCTGAGGTGCCCCGCAAGACGGTCAACATCCCCAACATCTCCGAGCCCATGCTCGAGAGCGGCAACAGCGCCGTCATCCGCATCAACCTCACCGGCATCAAGGCCACCGAGGGTAACATCAAAGGCGAGTGGATGATGCTCTACGGCACGGGCGAGCCCAACCAGAACGTGTGGCTCACCATCGACGGCAAGCCCAAGTCGGTGAAGGTCATCAACAGCGACAACTCGCAGCAGCAGATCGGCATGGCCGACATCGTGTTCCTCGTCGACGACTCCGGCTCGATGGGTCAGGAGGCCGACTCTATAGCCAAGCAGGTTGTGGCATGGAGCCGCGTGCTCGACCGCACACTCGACTGCCGCTTCGGCGTGGTGGGCTATGGCGACGGCTACAACGGCATCGACGGCGGCATGAACCTCAATGTCATCGACTCGCTCTACTACTTCCTCAACGAGCGTGTGAACTACTATGGCAACAAGGTCAACGGCACCTACCGCACCATGGGCTTCTGGGGCACCGACAGCGCACGGCTGAAGGGGCTCATCGACGCACAGGAGTACTACAAGTATAATGGCACGGGCAGCGACGAGTGCGGTGCCTACGCCCTGCACTTCGCCGACGAGCAGTTCTCCTTCCGCGACGGTGCCAACCGCATCTACCTCAACTTCACCGACGAGCCCAACATGCCCTACGGCGACACCAAGTGGTCGGTGGAGACGCTCAATCCCAACGACACCCTCTACAACTGGAACGCTGCCAAGGGCACCGTGCACAGCGTCTACAGCGGCTCCGACAGCCTCAGCTACCAGGGGCCTGACGGCTACCACTTCACAAGCAACCAGCGGTATCCGTTCTACAACCATGAGTGCCCCTGGCTCATGTCGGAGTACACTGGCGGTGTGACCTTCCTGGCCGACTCCTACTTCCGCAATGTCACACTCAACGGACTGGAGGTCACCGGCGCCATGAGCAACTCCTACGTGCTGCGCTTCAACATCACCGACGACCTGCGCACCGGCCTGCACACCATCATCCTCACCATCAAGGATGCTCAGGGCAACATGGCTAAGAAGGTATTCGAGAACGTGTCCTTCTCCTTCCAGTAAGTCGCCGATGCACTTAGCATAACCAAATAAAAGCGGCTGCCTCGCCAAGCGGGGCAGCCGTTTTTTTTTGCATTTTTTGTGGTGGCAGATGCGTGGCGTTACAAATATTTTGATTATCTTTGTGCCCACAAAAGACAACAACTAACTACCAATGACAATGAAACATCAGCTACTCCTTTCGCTCTGTCTCCTGCTGGCAGCGGCCGGTGCGCATGCAGCGGGCGAGCAGACCGACGTCACGGCACAGTATGTGGCCAACGCCTCGTTTGAGCAAGACAACATCGGCTCGCTCTCCCCCAAGACCGAACAGGCCGACGGTCTGCGCGGCTACGTCGTCACTGCCCCCAAGGGCTGGACCGTGAGCAACAGCGCAGGGGCCGTGAGCCTCATCGTGACCAAAGACTGCTACACCGACAACGACTTCGGCCGCGTCACCACCCTGGCCGACGGCACGCAGGCCTACTACCTGCGCCTCGGGTGGAGCACGGGCACCACCACCGTGCAGCAGACCATAGCGTCGCTGCCCAAGGGCAAGTATCAGTTGCAGGCCAGTGTGCGCTCGGCCTATGCTAACCAAGCCGCCTCGGCCTTCGGACTCATGGCGGGTGCCCAGAGCAGCAGCATCGCCTTTGTGACCACCTATAATCATTACACATCGCAGGCTACATTCGGCTGCAACCCCTACGACGCAGCTTCAGTTGCAGCAGCTTCTGTTCGGCTTCCGCATCGACTGGCTATCAGGCGGCTCCTGCGTGATGTTCGACCATGTGCGTCTCTATAGGCTCTCCGACGACTATGTCGTGCCGCAAGAGCCCACCGAGGCCGACGTGACAAGCCCCACCGAGGGCGCCGTGCTCGCCGATTTTGTCGGCGAGAGCCAGATGCAGACCGACCTCATGCAGATGCTCGCCCGCTTTGCCACCTATCTGAAGAACGACTTCCAGACGTCGTCGGCCAACAGCAAGGGCGAGCCCACCGGCGTCTTCAAGGGCGAGAGCACAGGCAACAGCAACGAGGCCGGCGTGCGCACCAATGCCGACCTCTCGATGATCTGCGCCTTCCTCGTGAAGTATGGCAAGGGCAAGGTCGCACTGCCGGCCGCCGTCACCTGGGCCGACCTGGAGCAGATGGCCATGAAGAGCCTCGTCTTTGCCTACAGCACCCACAAGGCCAACAAGCTGAAGACCTGCCTGGACAGCAAGTACTGGGGCAGCACATCCTCGATCGGCCACGTGTGGGAGTCGTCGCTATGGGCCATGTCGGTGGCCTACAGCGCCTTCTTCCAGTGGGACAAGCTCTCGGCCACGCAGCAGCAGTACGTCTACCAGCTGCTCAAGGCCGAGTGCAACTACGAGCTGCAGCGCACCATTCCCACCGGCTACAGCGGCGACACCAAGGCCGAGGAGAACGGATGGGAGGCCGACGTGCTGGCCGCCACCCTCGGGCTCTTCCCCGACGATGCCCTCGCGCCGCAGTGGTTCCAGCGCCTGCGGGAGTTTGCCATCAACAGCTACTCGCAGAAGGCCGACGCGCAGGACCACACCGTCATCGACCCCGACTACGACCAGACCACCGTGGCAC
>CAJOHP010000139.1 GCA_905234355.1 uncultured Prevotella sp.
CTCGAGCGATACCTGGCGCCGCTGCGCAGTGGCGGCTACGACAGCGGGGCCGCCACCGCCTCGGTGCTCACCTGGAGGCGTGACACCATCGTGGTGCGCGACACGCTCTACATCGCCTGCCAGCCCAAGGGTGAAGGCTTCGAGCCTACCCCCGCGGCGCCCGCCGACGCGGGGGAAGAGACGCGCATGACCGCTCGCGACACCGTGCTGCTCCAGCGTCTGCAATACCCCGCATGGGCCGTCAAGACCAACATCCTGCTTTGGGGCGTCGTGGCACCCAACCTGCAGGTGGAACTGCCACTGGGCAGCAGCAACCGCTGGTCGCTCGAGATAGAGTACTTCCAACCGTGGTTCATCTGGAATCACAATGCCAACGCCTCGCAGTTTCAGAACATCGGACTTGAGCTGCGCTGCTACCTGGGCAACCGCCGCCGCTACCGTTGGCTCGACGGATGGCACCTGGGACTGGCTGCCGCCGTAGGCCGCTACGACCTGGAGTGGAAACGACACGAGGGATGGCAGGGCAAATACGCCAACGCCTACGTCAGCCTGGGCTACCAGCACCGATGGGGACGCCACTGGGCCATCGACGCCGGCATCGGGCTGGGCATCCTGCCCACCAGATACCACCACTACCTGGGCTCCTCGACCTTCCCCTACGGCAAGGAGGAGTCGTGGGACAGGCACCTCATGTGGCAGAACACCGACAGGAGACTGTACTTCGGCGCCACACATGCCTGTGTCACCCTCGCCTATATGTTCAACGCATGGCCCTTCGGCCTGCGCGACAGGAAGTTGCGCGCCTATAGGGAGGCTGCTCCCGGCACGCTCATCCTCAGCGATATCTACTACAGATGACAGTACACAGACCTATCTCACAAGTCAGAACCGCCTCTATGCGTAGGATGCTCACACACACCATGGCTGCCTCACTGGCACTGCTGCTCTCGGGCTGCGAGTTTCGCGACCTCTTCGTCTACGGCGACGAGTTCCGCAGTGTGGTGCTCGACGTGGACTGGCGTGAGTACGACGACGGGCGCGACCCCGACGGCATGACCGTGTGGTTCTACCCACTTGACCGTCCCGGCCAAGACCCCTACCGCTCCACCACGGCCAACGTGCGCCGACACGAGCTCTACCTGCCCGGCGGACGCTATCAGGGCATCGTCGTCGACTACTCGCCCGAGGAGTACAGCCGGCAGGAGTTCGTCGGCATGGACTCCCTGCTCACGGCGTGCGTCGTCAGCCGGCCTGCGGCCTACCAGCCCGACTCGCTCACCATTGCCGGTGAGGGCGTGTCGCGCGGCATCAGCCAGCAGGTCAACGACCAGCTCTACGGCCATGCAGCCTGGACCACACTGGAGGGGCCACGGCCTGCACTCGACGCTGCCAGCGGACTCTACACCGTGGCCGACGCACCCGAGATGATGGGCCTCGACACCCTGACGAGCAGCATCGTCGGACAGGGGGGCTACGATGACTACATACCCTTCGAGGAGCGCGACAGCTACCAGAGCACAATCACCGTGCAGCAGCTTCACGCCATACCCCACAGCATCATCTGGCGGCTGAGGGTGCGCATTCACATCAGCGAGGGCTACAACTACCTGTGGAAGCAGGTGGCGAGCATCAGCGGACTGGCCGACGGCCACCTGCTGGGCCAGCATCGCAACACCGACCGGTCGTGCCTGATGACCATCAGCGACTGGGAGATGCAACGCACCGGAGCCAATGAGGGCTATCTGGCTGCCACCATCAACACATTCGGACTGCGGCCAGGCAGTATACGGAGCGACGCCGAGCTGCACACCACCACCGCCGGTACCAACAGCGGACTGGCCACCGACGACCGCATCGTCAGCCGCGCCTCCGGCGGTACGGCGGTGCCCATAGACAGCCACTGGTGGGACTACCACACCAACGTGTGCCTGCCGGCTCAGATCAGGATCAACCTCTCCTTCGTGCTGCGCGACAGGGCCACCGTGCTGCATTACCACTACAACGTGGGCGACCGCATTACGGCCTACGGCGAACAGCTTGTGCTGCGCTTAGACCTCGAGCCCAACATCGCACTGCCCTACGTCGATGCCTACAGCGGCACGGGATTCGGGGCCGACGTCACCCCATGGCAGGACGAACCTCCCATGGACGTGCAGATGTAAAGAGCAAAAAAGAAATAACATATTATTATAATTTTAAACAAAGTATCTTTATGAAAACAAAACTGATTACCATCGCAGCAGCAGCCCTTGCGCTTTCTGCATGCACGAGCGACGAGATGGAGAGCAACGGCGGCTCCCTGTCGCAGACCCTGGCAGACTCGACAGCCGTCCATTTTGAGGTCTACACACCGCGTACCACCACTCGTGGCGGCTATGTGGGCGTCATAGGCAACACACAGCTGCAGCAGGCCAGAAACGACGGCGGCGGCTTCGGTGTGTTCGGCTACTACACCGACAACAACGACTACGACCCTCAGTGCCAGCCCAACTTCATGTACAATCAGTATGTGGGCTACAGCACCGCTGGCCGATGGGAGTACGCCCCCGTCAAGTACTGGCCCAACGAGTATGGCAGCGACGCCACGAGCGACGATGCCGACCGCGTGAGCTTCTTCGCCTACGCCCCGTTTGTCGAGGTGGTGCCCTCTACGGGCAAGCTCATCAAGCAGAACGGCGACACCTCAGATGAGGACAAGTGGGGCATCACCGGCATGACACGCAACTCGGCCACCGGCGACCCCATCGTGAAGTACATCGCCTCGTTCGACCAGGACAAGTCTGTTGACCTGCTCTGGGGCACCGTGGGCGCCTCGAAGACGCAGTGGGACATCGTGCAGGGCGGTCTCACACAGTCGCTCGACGAGGGTCTGCCCTGGCTCAACATCCAGCGTCCCCGCGAGGCTGCCACACAGGCCGAGGCCAACCAGCGCGTCACCTTCCAGTTTGAGCACGCCCTCTCGCAGCTCTCCATCCACATCGACGCCGATGTGGACGAGGCAGAACACTCCCATGTCAACGAGCTGGACGGCAAGACGCGCATCTGGGTGCGCAGCATCACCTTCAACGGATTTGCCATCAAGGGTGCACTCAACCTCAACAACACCGAGTCCGGTCCGAAGAAAGCCTATTGGCTCGACTACAACGGCACGGCCGACCTCATCAACGGCGAGGCCATCACCGTGCACGACGGACTGAAGGACGGCAAGGAGGGCACCGACGGCGCCTTTGCCAGCAACGAGAAGACGCTGGGACTCAACCCGCAGATCATACAGAGCAATGCCGACATCGACAACCCCGGCGATGTCGACATGGCCGTATGGAAGGCCGATCAGAAAGGCGTCACCAGGGATGCCGTCAGCGTGTTCCGCAAGTGGGACGAGACTGCTGGCAAGTATGTGGCCAGCGACGCTCCCGTCATGGTCATACCTACGGGCGACGACTTCGACATTGAGATCGTCTACGACGTGGAGACCATTGACGGTCAGCTCGCCTCCTACGTCAGCGACGGCAAGACACAGGGCAACAGCATAGAGAACCGCATACGCAAGGCTGTCACCTTCGGCACAAAGGCTGTTCTGGAGAACGGCAAGCACTACACCGTCAATCTGCACCTGGGCATGAACAGTGTGAAGCTCGATGCCGCCGTGAGCGACTGGCAGGATGCTCCCCAGGCCGAGACAGACCTGCCTCTGAACGTGCCGGCCTACGCCGCTGCCTCCAATCCCACACCTGTCATCGTAGACCTGGCGGCCACCACCACGAAGTATGAGTTTGCCATGACCGGACTCTATGGCGGCGAGACCGTCACTGCTCCTGTCGCAGAGGGGCACTTCACCCCTGTTACGCCCAACGCTGCCAACACCAGCGGCGTGGCCCTGCAGAGCGTGACCATAGCGCCCAACACCACCATCAAAGATCTGGATCCTGTCAGCATGACATGGACGGGCGCCTCCAGTGCGAATAAGGTGAAGCTCAGTCTCGTGCAGAAGGCCCATGTCATCGGCCTCGGTGCCAACAACCTCACGGCTGGCACCACCGTCACCCTGACCTCTACGGCTGCCGGCATCGATTGGAGCCTGGTAGACCTTACCATCCTGAAGAACGGCGTGCAGCTCCAAGAAGGCACCGATTACAGCGTGGCCGACAACGTGATCAGCCTGACCACCGCTGCCGTCGTGGGCGACACCTACGCCATCACCGCAGTGGGTGGCGATGCACCCAAGGAGACCATCACCGTGAAGTGTCAGTAACCATCTCGTGGCGGAGTCGCACCCGCCACGGGAACAAACAGAAAACCCGTAACAGCACCGCGTGAATAGTGCATGAAAACAGAACAACGATGAACCCGACGACAGACACCTCTACCCAGGGCGGTGCCCTCCTGCTCCGGCTGACAGTCCTGCTGCTGGTCTCTGCCCTCGCAGGCTGTGCGCCAGACGATGCACCGGAGGCCGACAAACATCCGGCCCGGCAGCCCATCAGCTTCGGCGCGACCTACCGCCCCACCACGCGCACGGCGCCCGGCACGCTGACGCTCGACGGCGCCGACACCTGCGAGGTGAGCCTGTGCACGGTGGGCTTCGGAGTCTTCGCCTGTCACACCGGGCTGCACCCCTACGTCAGCTCAAGCGTCACACCCAACTACATGTGGAACCAGCGCATGGTCTACGACTACGCCAACGCCGTGTGGGACTACACACCGCTTGTCTACTGGCCCAACACCATCGAGGGGCTCTACCCCTACGTCTCGTTTGCGGCCTACGCTCCCTATGCCGCCGCCCCCGGCACGGGCAACACGGCGGCCGACCGGTGCATCGTCGACATGATTCGTCCGGAAGAGAGCGGCGACCCCTGGCTCGTCTATCAGCTCGGAGGCAGCGAGGACGATTGGCAGGACCATCAGGTGGACCTGCTCTACGACTTCCGCCGCGACCAGCAGCAGGGCCAGGAGACGCGTCGCGTGAGCTTCCAGCTGCGCCATGCCCTGGCCAGCGCCGGCGACATGGTCAGCGTCGTCTGCAGCACGGAGCTGCTGCAGCAGCTCATGACCGCCTACAGCGGCATGCCCCTGAGCCTCATCCTCGACCGCGTCAGCCTCACTTACACCCTCTTGCGCAAGGGCCGACTCTGGCTCACCGATGATGCCTCGCCACGATGGGAGACCGTCGCCTCCGAGTCGCCCACCGTAGAGCGACGGCTCGTCCTGGAGCCGCAGGGAGGGCAGGTGCTCGCCACAGCCTCATCGGGCACAGCGTGCCATGCCGACGCCTTCAGCGCCAGTCATCAGGGCATCTTCTACATACCACTGACCCTGGCCGACTGCGAGCAGCGTGTCGACATCAGCATCGGCTGTCACCTTAGCACCGACCCGACGACCACGCACACGCTCAACACCACCGTCGGCCTGACCGACGTGACCAAGGCCAGCAGCAACCGCAACATACGCATCGTGCTGCCGAAGCTGAGCAGCATGTAAGTAAAGGATAGAAACATCTTAGAAACAAAAAATACAACAGACATGAAGAAAAGAAACATTTCACTCGTCGTGCTCGCTGCCGCCATGGTCGCAGCGTGCACCAGCGACTCGCTGAGCCTGCAGGACAGCACACCACAGGCCGGCGACAAGGCGCTGACGCCCGTCAACTTCAGTGCCTACGCCAAGCGTGGACTCACCCGCAGCGGAGCCACTGGTCCGCTCACCCTCAACAATCTAAAGACCGGCGAGGGCTTCGGCGTCTTCGCCTATTACACCAATGCCGCCGACTACGCCTCCGACGCCCGACCCAACTTCATGTTCAACGAGCAGGTGAAATGGAACGACACTTACCAGCTCTTCGACTACAGCCCTGTGCGCTACTGGCCCAACGAGTATGGCGAAGACGCCCACAGCGAGGACATCGACAAGGTGTCGTTTTTTGCCTATACGCCATACGTCGAGGTCAATCCCACCACGGGCTATCTGGCCGACCCCGGCGAGCTGAGCGAGAAGACCACGTGGGGCATCACCGCCACAAGCCGCAATACCTACACCGGCGACCCCATCGTGAAGTATATCACCTCGTTTGAGCAGGACAAAACGGTAGACCTCTGCTGGGGAGTCTACAATGAGGGCACCAACGGATGGACCATCATGAACGGCGGGCAGACCATCACCAACGGACTGCCCTGGCTCAACGTGCAGCGCTCGGGCACGATAGAGCAGCGATTGAAGTTCACCTTCCTCCACGCCACGGCACAGCTCAACGTGCAGATTGATGCCAACGTAGACGGCGGCGGTACAGCTACAGAGCTGGGCACACACTATGGCACAGGCAACTCCTCGGCAGACCCTGTGGTGGATCCTACAACAGACGCCG
>CAJOHP010000140.1:0-2501 GCA_905234355.1 uncultured Prevotella sp.
TTGATGCAACCTAATACTAAGCTATCAGCATACAGAGACATGTTGCCAGACAAATGGCACCGCCATTAGTACGCAAGGCGTCACAGCGGATACGCTTACTAAACGACCCCGTTCTAGGGGGTAGATGACTGCCGGCTAGGGGGTAGACGAGGGTCGGCTAGCGGGTAAACGGGGGTCGTTTAGGGGGTAGCGGCGAGTCAATGCACACTTAGAAGCGGGTGAAAGGGACTTTTTTCTTACATCTTTGCAGCTTTTGGCATGGTTTCGGACAGGCATAAAGCCCGTCCCTACAGTGCACCGACATCATACAAAAGCTTTCGTTGTATCAAGACGCCAGCACACAGCAAGACTATTTTTTCGGTTGCAAGACAGCGTAATTCAAAAAAAATGTGTATCTTCGCAGCATGAAAGAAAGATGTGCAGAAAGAAGCAACAGCATGATGAAGAAAAACGTGACAATGAAGACGTGGTGTGCAGCATGTCTTGCCACGGCCACGCTGATGTGTGGCGGTGTCTTGTCGGCATGCGAGAGCGACGATGTGAAGAGCCGTGAGGCGCAGGCAGGACGGCGTGCCGTGGCCTTTGCTCAGGCCTACTACAACCAGCATTACGACAAGGCCACGGAGCTGGTCACACCCGAGAGCCGCAAGTGGATAGCCTTTTTTGTGAGCAACATGACCGATGGTGACCTGGAGGTGCTAGCACAGTATCCCGAGGCAAGCATGGCTACCATAGATGAAGTGATGCTCACGAGCGACTCCACGGCCGAGGTGTCGCTCGTGGTCGACCATGCCTTTGTGGCCGACTCGCTGGGCAAGCCCGGGCACATGGAGGATGACAAGAAACTGAAGCTGTCGCTGGTGCAGCGTGAGAAGAACTGGCTGGTGGTGCTCAGCGCCAGCCTGTAGCAGCGGGACGCCCCTTTAGCAGCGCCGGAGCCTGTAGCGGCGGGGCGCCAGCCACAGAGGGGTCAGTCGCGGTCGTCGGTGAGTACGGCAGTGCGCACGCGGCTCAGCGTCTCTGGTGTCATCTGCAGGTAGCTGGCAATGTAGACGAGGGGGGCGCGCAGCACCAGCTGCGGGTTGGTCTTCACCAGTTTGCGGTAGCGGTCCTGAGCGCTCTCAAAGCGCAGCATGTCGGCATGGCGCTGGCTGATGATGAGCGACTCCTCGAGTATCTTTCGGTAGAGCATCTGGATGTTGACGCACTTGATGGCCACTGCCTCCAGCTCTTTCTTAGGCAGAGCATAGATGACCGTGGGCTCGAGGGCATGGATAATCTGTCGCGACGGCTCCTCGCGGAAGAGGCTCTCTATGCTCATGAAGATGGTGTTCTCCACGGCCATATACTCTGTAAGCTCACGCTCGTTTTTGTAGTAGTACTGCCTCACCAGCCCTTTCACTACCCAGAAGATGTGCTGGCACACCTCACCCTCGTTCAGGATTTTCTCGCCTTTGGCAAATTTCATCGGCACGAGCACGCTCTCGAGGATATCGAGCTCGTCGTGGGTCATCGTACTATATCTGCGGGCCAGTTCGCGGGCCACGTCGCGAGGAGTTAAACTGAGGTTAGGCATGTCGGTAGTTTGTTGGTAATAGTTAAAGGAATGGTATTGTGAAGATGTCTTAAAAGGCTGTCAGATAGAGAGATGAATGCTTGTCAGTCGAGCTTGAGCACGGCAAGGAATGCTTTCTGTGGCACCTCCACGTTGCCTATCTGCTTCATGCGCTTCTTGCCTCGCTTCTGCTTTTCGAGGAGTTTGCGCTTGCGGCTCACGTCGCCGCCGTAGCACTTGGCGAGCACGTCTTTCCTGACCTGTTTCACTGTCTCGCGTGCTATGATTTTTGCTCCGATAGCAGCCTGGATGGCAATGTCGAACTGCTGTCTTGGTATGAGTTCCTTGAGCTTTTCGCACATGCGGCGTCCGAAGGCCACGGCGTTGTCCTGATGGGTCAGGGTGGAGAGGGCGTCGACAGGTTCACCGTTGAGCAGGATGTCAAGCTTGATGAGCTTTGAGGGTCGGAAGGAGTCTATATGGTAGTCGAACGAGGCATAGCCTTTCGATATGCTCTTGAGCTTGTCGTAGAAGTCGATGACGATTTCGCCCAGTGGCAGCATGAAGTGCAGTTCGACGCGGTTGCCCGAGACGTACTGCTGGTCGATGAGCTCGCCGCGCTTGTCGAGGCAGAGTGTCATGATGGGGCCTATGTAGTCGGCAGCGGTGATGATGCTGGCGCGTATGTAGGGCTCCTCTATGCGCTCTATCATCACCTGGTCGGGCAGTCCGCTGGGGTTGTGCACCTCTTTCACCTCACCCTGCTTGGTGTAGCACATGTAGGTGACGTTGGGCACGGTGGTGATGACGTCCATGTTGAACTCGCGGTCGAGCCGTTCCTGCACGATCTCCATGTGCAGCAGTCCGAGGAATCCGCATCGGAATCCGAAGCCCAGTGCCACCGATGTCTCGGGCATGAAGGTGAGTGCCGCATCGTTGAGCTGCA
>CAJOHP010000140.1:2602-8922 GCA_905234355.1 uncultured Prevotella sp.
ACCTCCTGGAATCCCTCGATGGCCTGCTGGCAGGGCTGTGCCACGTGGGTGATGGTGTCGCCCACCTTCACCTCCTTGGAGTCCTTGATGCCGCTGATGATGTAGCCCACATCGCCTGTGCGCAGCTCCTGGCGTGATATCATGTCCATCTTGAGCACGCCCACCTCGTCGGCGTCGTACTCCATGCCGGTGTTGAAGAACTTCACCTTTTCACCCTTCCGTATCACGCCGTTGACTATCTTGAAGTAGGCGATGATGCCCCGGAAGGAGTTGAACACCGAGTCGAAGATGAGCGCCTGCAGCGGTGCCTGCTCGTCGCCCACGGGGTGTGGTATGCGTTCCACTACGGCATTGAGTATCTCGTCTACGCCCTCACCGGTCTTTCCGCTGGCGCGTATGATGTCGGAGGGGTCGCAGCCTATGAGGTCTACGATTTCGTCTTCCACCTCGTCGGGCATGGCCGAGGGCATGTCTATCTTGTTGATGACGGGGATAATCTCCAGGTTATTGTCGATGGCCATGTAAAGGTTGCTGATGGTCTGTGCCTGCACGCCCTGCGTGGCATCGACCACGAGCAGTGCTCCCTCGCAGGCGGCGATGGAGCGGCTCACCTCGTAGCTGAAGTCCACGTGGCCCGGAGTGTCAATGAGGTTGAGCACATACTTCTGCCCGTCCTTCACATACTCCATCTGTATGGCGTGACTCTTGATAGTAATGCCTCGTTCGCGCTCCAGGTCCATATCATCAAGCATCTGTCCTTCAGTCACTTGTATGGTCTTGGTGCGTTCCAGCAGACGGTCGGCCAGGGTCGACTTGCCGTGGTCAATGTGTGCAATGATGCAGAAGTTGCGTATGTGGTCCATATAGCTATGCGTAGTTTGAAGCGCAAAGTTACAAAAAAACTTGCATATCAAGACATATTTTTCAAAAAAACTCTCAAAAATCTTTCCCGACGCCTGGCTTTGTGGAATATTGTTGTGCAGTCATGTACCCCTCTTACAGCAGTGAGCCCACCTGATAGACCGCGGCCGAGACGACCCACGCTAGCAGTGTGGTGTAGGCAGCTGCAAAGACGGCCCATCGCCAGGAGCCCGTCTCGTTTTTTATGGAGGCGATGGTGGCAATGCAGGGGAAGTAGATGAGCACGAAAAGCAGATAGCAGAATGCGACGAGCGGCGTGATGCCGTCGGCCTCCATCTTCCTGCGCAGTCGCTCGTACTTGGTGGTGTCGTCGGCAAAACTGTCGTCGTCGGCAAAGGAGTCGTCGTCGCTGTAGAGCACGCCCATGGTCGAAGCCACGATTTCCTTGGCTCCCACGCCGGCGATGAGCGAGACGTCGAGCTTCCAGTCGAAGCCCTGCGGGCGGAACAAGGGCTCGATGGTCTTTCCCATGCACCCTATGTACGACTGCTCCTGCTGTGCGTGGCGGTCGAGGCTGCTGTCGTGCGGGAAATAGCCCAGTGCCCATACGATGATGGATGCCACGAGTATGATGCCGCCCATCTTCTTCAGATACTCCTTGCCTTTCTCCCAGGTGTGTCTGGCGATAGCTTTTGGTGTGGGCATGCGGTAGGGCGGCAGCTCCATGACGAAGGGTATGTCGTCGCCTTTGATGAGGTACCGGCTGAAACAGCGGCTGAGCAGTCCTGCCAGCAGTATGCCGATGGCATAGAGCGCGAGCATGATGCAGCTCTGATACTCCACGGCGAAGAAGGTGCCCACCACCATTATATATATAGGCAGTCGTGCCGAGCACGACATCATGGGCAGCACGAGCATGGTGATGAGCCGTGAGCGCCGGCTCTCTATGGTGCGTGTAGCCATGACGGCCGGCACATTGCATCCGAAGCCCATAATCATGGGTATGAACGACTTGCCGTGCAGGCCCATCTTGTGCATCACCTTGTCCATGATGAATGCGGCTCGTGCCATGTAGCCCGAGTCTTCCATGAAGGATATGAAGGTGTAGAGGATGAGTATCTGCGGCAGGAAGACGATGACCGATCCCACGCCGCCTATGACTCCTTCTACGAGCATGTCCTTGAGCGGTCCGTCGGGCATGCCAGAGGATATGGCAGCACCCATCCACTCGAAAAGTGCCTCTATCCAGTCCATGGGGTACTGCCCGAGCGAGAAGGTGACGTGAAACATGAGGAAGAGCATCAGGAAGAAGATGGGGAATCCGAGCCATCGGTGTGTGATGACGGCGTCTATGAGGTGTGTGACCTGGTAGTTGTCTTGCTTTGTGCCCTGCTCGTAGCCCGCCTCCTGCAGTGCTCCGTGTATGAACCCGTACTTGGCATCCATGATGGCCGTCTCCGAGTCGTCGCCTGTCTCTTCGAGCACGCGCTGTGCGGCCTTGTCGCGCTTGTGTAGGATGTCGTGGGCGCTGGGCAGGCGGCTTATGTAGCGTTCGGCGTCGGCGTCGCCCTCAAGCAGCTTGATAGCCAGGAAGCGTGTGCTGTAGCGTGTCGTCACGTTGGCATCGGTTTTCAGGAAGGCTTGTATGTGGGCTATGCCGTCTTCTATCTCATGGCCGTGGTTGATGTGTATGTGCCGGTAGGTGGGCAGGTCGCCCTCACGTGCCTCGTAGAGCCTGACGACGGTCGCAAGAAGCTGCTCCACGCCCTTGCCTGTCCGGAAGACGGTGGGCACCATGGGCACGCCGAAGAGCTGCCCCAGCTTGTCGATGTCGAGGTGGTCGCCGCGATGCTCAAACTCATCGTACATATTGAGTGCACACACCATGCGCACATGCATGTCGACGAGCTGCGTGGTGAGGTAGAGGTTGCGCTCGAGGTTGGAGGCGTCCAGCACGTTGATGACCACGTCGGGAGTTTTCTCTATGATTTGCTTGCGCACGTAGAGCTCCTCGGGGCTGTAGGCCGAGAGCGAGTAGGTGCCGGGCAGGTCCACGAGGTTGATGGTGTATCCCCCAAACTGGGTATATCCCTCTTTGGCATCGACGGTGACGCCGGAGTAGTTGCCCACATGCTCGTGTGCTCCTGATGCGAAGTTGAAGAGCGAGGTCTTCCCGCAGTTGGGATTGCCCACGAGTGCCACATTGATGACGTTGGCGGCGTCGTAGGCCGCATCGCCGTTTCTCTCCGGCAGGGGGGTGTCGGCATAGCTATGCTTGGCGGTGCCTGTCCGCGGCAGTGCCACCTCGATCATCTCGGCTTCCTGGCGGCGGAGCGACACCTCGTAGCCCAGCAGTTTGTATTTCACAGGGTCCTGCAGAGGGGCGTTGAGCAGCACCTCTACGTCTTTCCCCTTGATGAAGCCCATCTCGACGATGCGTTTTCTGAATCCGCCGTGTCCCAGCACCTTCACGACGATGCCATGTTGGCCTGTTTTCAGCTCTGACAGTTTCATAGTTGTGTATTTTTTGCAAAATTACTCAAAAAAAACGATTTCTTCGACAGCAGGGTGGAAAAAAAAAGCCCCAATACCTAAAAATGGGTATTGGGGTGATGCGTGACGGAAGACCAGTCAGGCGCCTATCCGTTCATAGACATGAGAAACTCTTCGTTGTTCTTCGACTGCACGAGACGGTCGCGCACGGTGTTCATGGCCTCCATGGCATTCATCTCGCTGATAAACTTGCGTATGATCCACATGCGGTTGAGTGTGGTGCTGTCCTGCAGCAGGTCGTCGCGTCGTGTGCTGGACTGCACAAGGTCTATGGCCGGGAAGATGCGTTTGTTCGACAAAGAGCGCGAGAGCTGTATCTCGCTGTTGCCAGTGCCTTTGAACTCCTCGAAGATGACCTCGTCCATCTTCGAACCCGTGTCGACGAGTGCCGTGGCGATAATGGTGAGCGAGCCTCCGCCCTCTATCTTTCGTGCAGCTCCGAAGAAGCGCTTGGGCTTCTGCAGCGCGTTGGCGTCTACGCCGCCAGTGAGCACTTTTCCGCTAGCGGGCGACACGGTGTTGTAGGCTCGTGCTAGGCGGGTGATAGAGTCGAGGAAGATGACCACGTCGTGTCCGCACTCCACCATGCGCTTAGCCTTCTCGAGCACGATGCCGGCTATCTTCACGTGGCGGTCGGCGGGCTCGTCGAAGGTAGAGGCGATGACCTCGGCATTGACCGTGCGGCTCATGTCGGTGACCTCCTCCGGACGCTCGTCGATGAGGAGCATCATGATGTACGCCTCCGGATGGTTGGCGGCTATGGCATTGGCTATGTCTTTCATCAGGATGGTCTTACCCGTCTTGGGCTGTGCCACGATGAGCGAGCGCTGTCCCTTGCCTATGGGTGCGAAGAGGTCGACGATGCGCGTCGAGGGGTTGGTCGTGGCGGGGTCGCCTGTGAGGTTGAACTTTTCCTCGGGAAAGAGGGGTGTGAGGTGCTCGAAAGCCACGCGGTCGCGCACCTCGGCGGGGTTGCGTCCGTTGATGAGCTTCACGGTCGACATAGTGAAGTATTTCTCGCTGTCGAGTGGCGGTTTCACGGTGCACTCCACCACGTCGCCCGTCTTCAGCGAATACTTCTTTATCTGCTGCGGCGAGACGTAGATGTCGTCGGGCGAGGAGAGGTAGTTGTAGTCGCTGGAGCGTAGGAAGCCGTAGCCGTCCTGCAGCAGTTCGAGCACTCCGTTGCCAGTGATGAGCTCTGCGAAGTTGTAGTCGCTCTCGTTTTTGGGTGCGCCGGCCGACGGCAAGTCAAACATGGTGTCGGCCGCCTGCTGTGTCACGGGCCGGTCGAAGATGTCGAGTGTGGGCAGTGCAGCCTGGTCTTCTATAGGTATGTCTACGATAGTGATGAAGTCGGTGCCGTCTCCGGGGTCGCCCGCCCACACGCCCTGGCTGTCCTTTGTGCCGATGGACTGCTGTGCCTCCTCGGCGTTGTGCTTGTCCATTTTCTCCTGCAGCAGCTCGAGCATCTGCGGGTCGGGAGCAGTAGTAGCGTCGGTCTTGTCGGCAGCAGCCTCGGGCACGATCTCGTCACTATCCTTCGACTTGCGCTTCTTGGTCTTCTTGGCAGGCTGTTCGGCCGGGGCTTGCTCTTCGGTCTGCTCTTTCTGTGCGGCCTCGGCAGCGGCGATGGCAGCGAGCTCGGCTTTCGACTTGCGGCCCCTGTGCTTGGGGAAGGCGGCCAGCGGGTCAACGCCAGTCGGTTTTTCGTCGGCCGGTGTGTCGCCGGCCGGTGTCTCCGGTGTTGCCGGAGCTGTCGAGGCGGGCACGCTGTCGCTGAAGAGCGAGGCAGCCTCGGCAGGCTTCACCTTCTGGTTCTTCACGTCGAAGTTTTCGCCATCCTTGCCGTTGACTGTATAGACTTTGTCGGTATCTTTTTTGGCTATGCGTGTGCGCTTGCGCTTTGAGGCAGAGGTAGCGCTTTCGGCGCTGGCGCTGTCCTCGGCGGCTTTGTCGAGTATGGCATAGACCACTTTTTCCAGTTCGTCATCCTGTGATACGGAGACGCCCAGACCGTCTGCAATGTCGAGCAGTTGGGGTATCTCCATCTGCATGAGTTCGTCTTTAGTGTACATGAATGATATAGAGAAATTTGTTTTATAGGAATTGCATTTCTTTTTTTACAAAAACACTTCCACCGTGGAAGCATGATTGGAAACGCGGTGCAAAATTACTGAAAAAGTTGTGATTTACCGTCGTAGTCGACAAACAAAATGCTACGGCTTAACATTTTTTATTTTTCTCGTATGGGGTAGCAGCCTTTGTCTCTGGCCACGGAGAGTGAGTCAAGGTGGAAGTCGTATATGAGGTTCTCCTCGTCTATGACCACGAAGTGGCGTTTGCCCTCGGTAGAGTCTGACGGCAGTTCCCAAACGATGTCGACGAAGCGTGTGCTATCGTCTATCTCGGGTGTGCGCAGCAGACTGTTCTCAAAGTAGTAGTTGTAGGCGGTGAGCGTGTCGCGCTGTTCGCCCATGACCACGTCGTCGGCATAGCCGGTGACGATGGATGCCAGGCAGCGCAACGTCTCCAGCGGGTAGTCGTAGTCGCCGTAGAAATTGGTGAAGCGCAGCGCGGCACCCCTGTTGGCCGTAAAGGGGTAGAACTGCGCCAGCGTGCAGTTCTGTATCACGACGGCACCGCCGTAGGCCGCCACGCAGTCGAACAGTGTGTTGGTGATCTGGCACTGCTCCATACCCACGTAGGCGTGAATGGCTTTCACCCCGAAGCCCTTGCAGTTGTGCACGATGCATTCCTTCATGTACAGTCGCTGCCAAGCGGGATCCACCCGTGCCGAGTCGACCACGATGCCGTCCTCTGCGTTGCGCACCTCGCTCATGGCGAGCGTATTCCCACCCGAGGAGGCGAAGAAGTGCAGTCCGCGCCACTGACCGCTGACACGG
>CAJOHP010000141.1:0-3079 GCA_905234355.1 uncultured Prevotella sp.
CTTCACGGTGTAGGCCACCTGGTGGCTGTTGGTGTCGCCGCCGATGGTGCCCAGGGTGAAGATATACTTGCCAGCGGGCAGCGAGAGCAGCTTGCCCTCGGCGCCGTAGATGATCTGTCCGCCAGACACACGCGAGGTGAAGCTGGTGGCGCTCTTGGCGAGCGTAGTCTCCAGCTCCTCAGCCTCGCTGAGCAGGTAGAGATTGTCTACGCCATCCACAGCGGTGTACTCCAGCGCGCCGGCAAAGCCATTGCTGGTCACGGTGAAGGTCTGCTGCAGGTTGTTGGCCACGGGAGCCCTCTCCACCAGCTGCGTGCCGGCAGCGAGGTAGCGCGGATAGCTCACGGTGGCGGTGTTCAGGTCTTCCCACACCTCGCCCATGTAGGCCCAGTCTACGGGGGCCTCGCTATAGCCGGCCTTGATGGTGTAGTTCCACTTCTCGGCCTCGCGGAAGGTGATGGTGACCACGGTCGAGCCGTCGGAGGCGATGGTCTTGCTGGCGGCATCATCGCTCACGTAGATGTAGCGGGCGTTGTCGCCGACGGAGAAGTTGGCCTTGTCCGAAGCAGCGATGGCGGGTACATCGTCGACGTCGCCTTCATAGACGACGGCGTCCTTGATCTCCTCGCTGCCACACACATACTTCACGGTATAGTTGGCCGCGGCTGCGGTGTAGTCGCCCTCGGTGGTGGTGATCTTCAGGTTGTCGAAAGCACTGGGACGGCCGGAATTGTTGAGGTTGCCGTCCAAGACAAACTTGGCAATGGGGGCCGTGGTTGTCCAGTCGACTTCGAAAGCGCCGTCGGTGACAGGTTTGCTTGCGCCCGACATATAGCACTTGGTGCTGGTGTTAATTTTCTTGGCAGCATAGTCGATGACGATGGTGAACTGCACTTTGCGTTCCCAAATGAACGTGTTGCTGCTGCGATACATCTTCGACCAGTCCAGACCAAGCGGGTTGGCATCGTCGAAGTCGCCATTGTAGGCATCAAACCACTGCTGTAGCAGGTTGTTGCCGTCGGCATCCTCTAAGTGGAAGCCCACATGCTTGCCTGAGAGCTTGCTAAAGGCAAGGTCGAAGCTGATGGTCACCTTGTCCTTTTTGCGGATGTTGTTGTTCTGCAGCTCGACGACACCGCCGTTGAAGTTGCCGAAATAGAATATTCCATCGGTAATCGTAGGAGCGTAGGTCCACTCCTGTGTCCATGTCATGGAGCCCACGGTGCCTGCCACCGACTTATTGTTGATGGCATTGCTGAAGTCGATGTCGGCATTGACCGTCACATCGCCCTGTGCAGCCCAAGCAGAGCTCCCGCCACTCAGCAGGATGAGCGCCGCGAGGAATAATCGTTGTAAATGCTTATTCATTTGCTTGATTAGTTAGTAATTTTTCTATTGCGCCTGCTGGTTCGTCAGCGCATGTTGAGTGTAGTAGTAGTTTTCGTCTGTGCCTGTCTGCGAACCTATTGTTGCCCCCCAGTCTTAGTGGTGGGGCCAGACGCGGCACCGTGGTTGCTTGGTGTTAAGTGTTTGCTTGGTTTGGTTCGTTCGTTGTTTTGAGTTATTATTTATGTTACTGAATATAATGTCTTTAAGGTTGCAAAGATAGTAAAAATATTGTAAACGGCGGCAAAAAACAAAAAAAAGTTTACGCCTGCTGCCTTTTTGTGGGGTTTGCGAGGCTATTCTTTCCGCCATGGCTCTATCTGGCACGTGTGCTGCTTCGTCTTTGTGTCGTAGCTGATGTCCACGTATTCGCTGTGGCGTATCTGGCGGAATCCCTCGTTTCCTTTGTTGATATAGAGGCCCATGAAGTTTGGAGTTTGAATGATATGATGGTTTATAGGCGCAAAATTAAGCATTTTCTGCCTAACGGCCAAAAGTTTTTTTCTCAAAAACCTCTGGGGGCCGGCTGCTGCTTGTGCCGGGTGTGCAAAAAAAGGCGGCCGACTGCCCACTGTCAGTGAGCGGCCGGTCGCGGTAGGTGCGCATGGCGGGGAGCGGCAGGCTCGCGTGGGCTGCTACTTCCCGAGGATGAGGTTGATGATGGCGGTGACGTCGCTCACGTTGATGATGCCGTTGCCGTCCATGTCGGCGGCGTCGCGGTCTGTCGGACCGTCCTCTGCCTTGCCCAGGATGATGTTGATGGTCGCCGTCACATCGGTCACGTTGACCAGTCCGTCGCCATTGACGTCGCCGGGCTGTGCGCCGCTCGAGAGCTGGAAGTCGATGGTCTGGCTCTGCCCGCCCATGTCGATGGTGCGGCGGTCGGCGGCATAGCCCTTGGCCGTGGCGCTGACGGTGTAGGAGCGCAGCGACTGTATGACGCTCACGACGTATCGGCCCGTGGGGTCGGTGGTGGCCTGATAGCCCACGCGGTCGTTGTCCTGGCTCACGAGCTCGATGGTGGCACCGGTGATGCTGTCCGCTCTGCTTGTCGGTGACGCGCCCGCTGAGCAGGGCCGACTCTGCGGCCACGCTGAGCAGGGCCACAGGCGTGCCCGGTGCAGCGCTGTAGGACTCGGTGCCGTGGGCGTAGTAGGCATTGGCGTAGTTGCCGTCGACGTCGAAGGTCACGCTCACGTAGGTGCCGTGGCCGTTGATGTTGGTGAAGAGGCGCAGGGCCGACGTGCCGTCGTAGGCAATGGGCTCGGCAAGCACGATGCGGAAGGTGTGGGGCTTGCCGCTGGTGAAGACCACGGGCTCATCGTCGTAGATGGTGACGTGCTGTAGCGTGCCTTTGTCGGCATTGCCCGCCTGGAAGGTGCCGGCCTGCTGCAGTCCCACCCATGCCTCGGCCTTGAGCTGGCCGATGGTCTTGGTGGCATTGGCCATGCCGGTGAAGGTGATGGCCGTGATCTTGCTGCCCGGGGTGAGTCCGGCGGCAGCGAGCTGCTCGGCGGTGTAGAGCACGTCGGAGGCGGACACGCCCGTGGCATCGTCCATCCAGGAGGTGTAGAAGGGCACGGCGTTGCTCGTCGTGGTCTTCGTGCCCACGGTGAGCTCGCTGAGCGCCTGCTCGGGAGCGAAGGTCACGTTGACGGGCTGTGTGGTCAGCTCATAGTCGCCGGCACGCAGT
>CAJOHP010000141.1:3138-9428 GCA_905234355.1 uncultured Prevotella sp.
GGTGGCCGGCGTCTCGCTCAGCCGGCCTGCCACGGGCAGCGGCGTGGTGGCGGCCGTGGTGGTGGCCTGTCCGTCGACGTAGGCCGTCACGGTGTAGTCGGTCTCTGTCTGCCTGCCTATGTTGTGCAGGCTGATGGCGGCCTGTGCCGGCACGTTCTGCATAGCCTCGGTGGGCATGCCTACGGCGCCGAGGAGCCACTCATGGGCAGCGCCGGCGGCGGGCGTCAGACCGTAGATGTTGTCGACGTAGGCATCGCTGATTTTCAGCGCCACGTAGTAGTCGCCCGAGCGGGGCATGGTGACGATGTGTGTGGCCCACTGCGAGCCGCTCACGGCATAGTCCACGGCGACGTTGCCGCCGGTGGCCAGCACGGGGCTGAGGGCCAGCAGCTCGTCGTCGGTCTCGGTGAGTGCGGCGGCCACGTGGTCGCTGACGAGGTAGACGCGCACGTAGCCGGCTTTCTCGCCAGTGACGGAGTTGCTGCGCGGCTTGTAGTCGAAGGTGAGGCGGTCGCCCTGCTTCACCGTCATCTTAGGTGTGATGAAGAGGTTCTTCTGCTCCGAGGCCGACTGCAGGCAGGCATCGCCGGCCACGGGGGTAGAGACGCTCACGTTCTGCTGTGCCAGTGCGCCGAGGGGCAGCGGACCGTCGTTCTCGGTGCCGAAGTCGGCATACCAGAGCGAGGCGTCGAGCATGGTGCCGGTGAGTGCCAGCTCGTAGGGCGAGGCAGTGCCCAGGCCGTTGTGCACGACGGTGAGCTTGCCGCTGTAGGTGCCTGCCACGGTGGGTGCGAAGCCCAGGGTGACGGTCACGGAGTCCTTCGAGGCGATGGTCTGCGTGGCCAGGTCGAAGGGCTTGTCGTCCTTGGTCACCGTGGCGGTGAAGCCCTGCGAGGCGCTGAGCGAGGTGATGGTGAGGGGCGCCTGTCCCCAGTTGTAGATGCGGAACTGTCGGGTGAGCGTCGTCTGGTTGGTGCGTCCGAAGTCCACGGTGGCCGTGATGCTCGACGGTGCGCTCCAGTTGGTGATATAGGCATCGGTGCTGATGAACGAGAAGTAGGGGTCGGCCACGACGCGCAGTGTCCTCTCGGGCGTGCTGATGGTTGTGCCGTCGCTGAAGGTGACGGTGGCGCGGGTCTGGTGTGTGGTAGTGGCGGCGTCTGTCGGTGTGTAGCTGAAGGTGAAGCTCTTCGACATCTTGGCGCTGGCGGTGAGTGCCACGGCCTCGGCCTGGGCCACCTGCTGTCCGTCGACGTAGTAGGCCACGGTGTAGGAGCCGGCTGCCTCGTCGGTCAGGGGGATGAACGACAGGCGTGGGCTGATGGTCTGTCCCGTCTGCACCTCGTCGTCCTGTCGCATCTCGGTGATGTAGGCATCGTGGGGCACGGCCACCTGCTCGAGTCCGAACAGATTGTCGAGTCGCACGCCGTAGAGTGCGAAGGCCACGTAGTAGTTGCCGGCCTTGGGCAGGGTGATGCTGTGCTCGGCAAAGTCGTCGGTGAGGTTGGCGGCAGAGAGGGTGAGCACGGGGTTGCCCCATGTCTGTCGGTCGGTGCTGAGGTAGACCTTCATGCCGTAGGCCTCGCCCTGCTGGTCGCGGGCCACCTGGAAGGCGAGCTTCTCGCCGGCCTGTGCGCGTAGCAGCGGGGTGATGAAGCGGTTGTTTTCGTTGGCGAAGCTGTTGCTGGTGTACGACTTCAGGTAGTGGTTGTAGTTGCCGCTGCTGTAGGTATAGCCCGAGGTGATGCCCGCCTCGGCCACGCTGCCCTGCGGGTAGAGCGGGTCCGACTCCTTGCTGTCGAAGGTGGCGGTCCATGTGTTGGCGCCCACCACGTTGCCCGAGAAGGGCAGCGCATAGGTCTGCTCGGCGCCTCCCTTACCCAGGTAGACGATTTTCAGCTGTCCGCTGTAGCTGCCCTTGGTGTCGGCGGGCAGGGTGACGGCCAGTGTCTGCGCCTTCTCCTTCTCCAGGGTGAAGGGCGTGGCGGGCATGTCGGCCGAGGTGAAGCCCTCGGGCAGGGTGATGCGCTGCACGGTGAGCGGGGCGTTGCCGCCGTTGTAGAGCTCGTAACGCTGCGTGGTGGTGGCCGTGACCATGCCATAGGCCTGCTCGCCGGTGAGGCTCGTCTTGCTGTCGCTGCCCTCAGCGCGGAAGACGAGCTTGGGGGCGTACTCGATATAGTGCGACTGTGCGCGCTGCGTCTCGCTGCCCTGCAGGTTCTCTCGCAGGTCCATGTGTATGTACTGGTAGCTGCTGGGCCACGTAGCGGGGTCGAGTTCTGCCTTTACGTCGAAGGGCTGCGATGTCTCACCCACGGCCAGTGCCTGTGGCACGGCGGTGGTGCCGTAGACGGTGCCGGTGGCGCGGTTGAAGATGCTGACGCTGTAGCCGTCGTCGCCGGGGGTGAGTGCCGTCTCGCCGTTGTTGGCCACGGTGACGGTGTATTTCACGAGCACCTTGCCGTTGGCCTGCTGGTTCCAGTAGATGGTGCCGTTGGTCTGGCTGGGTTCGGCCGTGACGATGCGCATGCTGCGCTCCGTTTCTATCTCGGCCTGCGTGGCAGAGAAGTTGTCGAGGTAGGCATACTGTGCGCGGATGCCGATGCGCTGCGGCGTGCTGAGCGTGTAGCTCACGGCCACCCAGTCGTTGCCCGTGAGGTCGGCACGGTGCAGGCGCTCGCTGCGGGCTGTGCCGCCGGCGTTCAGGCTCCACAGCTCCACGAAAGGCTGCGAGCCGTAGCTGCTCCGCTTGGCATAGACGGTCACGGTGCCGCTGACCACGGGAGTGACGAGCAGGTCGTAGGTCGTCTCGTTGTCCCAGTTGTCGCCAGCCTGTTGCTGTCCGGCATAGAGCGCGCCGGTGCCGCCGATGCCCGTGTCGGCACCATAGGTGTAGGACATCCAGTATTCGTAGCCGTAGTCATCGGTGTACTTATGCACGATGTGCTTCCAGTTGGAGGCCACGCGGAAGTCGTGGGCACTGGTCAGGATAGGGGTGTCGAAGTCGACTGTGTATGGGCTTACTGTAGCGGCCCATGACGTGCTGAGCCCGGCGAGGGCGAGCAGCGCGGTGAGGATGAGTCTTGCTTGCTTCATAAGTCGTAGTATGGTTTTAGTTATTACTGTCTCACGACGACCTTGCGTGTGCGTCCTTGGGAGCGCTCCACGTAGATGCCGGGTGCTGGTGCTGCGTTGTCCGGGAGTCGCTTGCCGTCGATGGTGAAGAGCTGTCGCGGGCTGTCGGCTCCGGCATTGATGGCGTCGATGCCCTGGGCGATGACGTCGGAAAGCTGCACGCTGTTGGCGTCGATGATGTCGGCCTGGCGCACGTTGCGGTCGTTGACCTCTGGCAGGTGCTTGGTGAGGAATGCCACCACACTGATGTTGTCAGCGTTCCACTTGTCGCTGAGCGTGGTGTTGAGCGTAGTGCTCCACGTGCCGTCGCTGATGCTGAGTCGAGAGCCCGTGGGAGCGGTGAGGTAGGTGCGCAGCACGCTGGGGTGCAGGTAGCGGGTGTTGTTGGTCAGGCGGTTGGTCATGGGGTTGACCACCTGCTGCACCGACTGCACGGCGTCCTCGGTGAGCAGCACGGTGAGTGCCAGTTCGCCGTAGATGGCGGGAGCGTCGGGCAGTGCCTTTCCGCTGAGTGTGAGCGAGAGCTGCCGTGTGTCGGTGTCGTAGGCCGCACCGATGGTGACGTCGGCAAACGATGGGCTGTCCAGGTCCTGCAGCACCATGTCGGTCAGGATGCCGGCCGTCATCGAGGCGGGTATCACGGGCAGGTAGTCGTTCATGTCGTAGGCGATGTGGGCCTCGTTGGGGAAGTAGGCACGGTTGACGGTGAACGAGGGGTAGGTGTAGGCATAGAGCGAGCCCAGGTATTCGGCGTCGTTCAGGCTGAGTGCCGTGCCCTTGCGGTGCACGTTGACCAGTGCGATGTGTTCGCCGTGGCTGCTCATCAGCTCGCTGATGCCCTGGTTGAGCAGCCAGGAGAGGTATGATGAGGCGTCGGTGTAGACCTCGAGGTAGACCTTATGGCGCTGCAGCGACTCGCTGTAGATGGCGAAGTCGGCGCGCAGCGTGTCGCTCTGTGCCACGGGCTGTCCCTCGATGGCGGTGGTGTAGAACTTCAGGGTGTGAGGCCCCACGCTGATGCCTTCGGGCAGAAGCACCTTGCGGTCGAGTGCGTCCTGCTTGCCCGGTGCGATGGTGTCCTTCACGGTGAAGAGCTGCTCCTGTCCGTCGTCGATGCGGCAGGCCATGGTGTAGCCGTAGACGGGCTCGAGGCCGGTATTGGTGAAGATGGCAAAGATCTCGACGTCTTCATTGGCCCGCTTGTACTTGAATCCTGTGTCGATGGATAGCAGGCTGAGGCGCTTCTGTGGCAGTGTGGAGACGTCGACGATGAGTTGCACGCAGAGGCATCCGATGTTGCTCAGCGAGTAGAGTCCCTCGCCGCTGCCGAAGTTGCCGTAGGCCATGAAGGCGCCCTCGGTGTCTTCGCCGACGCCGCAGAGTGCGCCCTCGTCGGCACTGACCATGTCGGCCGTCTCCACGTAGTCGAAGCCGAAGAAGAGTGTCTCTGTGCCCTGTATGGCTATGCCGTCGCCATTGAAGAAGACGTTGTTCCATCCCTCGTATGTGCGCTGCGACTGCTCGTGCACGAGGGTGAGCTCGTTGCCCTCGACACTGTAGATGAAGGCTCGCGTGCGTCCGATGGTCTGGCTCAGCGCGAAGCGCAGTCCCACGATTTTGCAGCCCTCGTAGCCGTTGAGCATGTCGGGCGATATGAGTGCTCCCACGGGGTAGGTGCCTGCTGTGCCGAAGGCTGCGCCCGTCACCTCGATGTCGTCGGTGACGGTGTAGCCCAAGGGTCGCTGCAGGGCGGTGAGGCCGTCGATAGGTGCACGGCGCGCAGTGGTGGCCATCCTGGGGGTGGTGCCTGCCACCGACGAAAGGGTCATGGGTGAGCCGATGGCCACGAGGCGGTGCTCTCTGGCTGTAGTGGGGGCGCCGGACGCAGCGGTGCCCACGCGGTGCTGCGCCTGGCCGGCTGTGGCCAGGAGCAGCAGGAGAAGGGTGATGACGCTATGTTTCATTATCGATAGATTATTCTTGAGTGTGTTACCGATAGATTTTCTTGATGGTGTTGCCCTGCTTCATCAGCAGCACGCCGCGGGCCTGCGATGGCTGGCTGAGGCGGGTGCCCTGCAGGGTGTAGTAGTCGGCAGGCTGTGTGGCGCGTGCAGCGATGTGGCTGATGCCGTCGGCCACGTCGACCACATACTCTGTCATGTCAGACTCGCCGCTCTTGTAGATGGCCTTCACGCCGATGGTGTGGCTGCCAGGTGTGAGCTGGCCGAAGACGTAGGCAGGCATGGTGCTCTCGCCCACCTTCTGTCCGTCGAGGAAGATGTCGAATCGCACGACGTTGCCATAGTCGGTCACCTCGCCCTCGCCGCTTGCCGGCCCTACGGTGAAGTCGTCGACCTGCACGAAGAAGGCGTCGGTCGAGGTGTAGTGTATGGCCAGGCGCACGGTCTTGTCGGTGTATGCCTTGAGGTCGGTCTCATAGAGCGACCATGCTCCGGCGCTGACGGGGTTGACGACGCTGAGCACGGTGAAGTCGGCGGGCTGTGTGCCTCCCTCGGAGACGCAGAACTCCATGGTCTCGGGATAGGCGGCCTCGTAGGCCTTGGCCTTCACGCTGAGCACATAGTCCTTGTGTATGTCGATGGGCGGTGAGATGAGCCACTTGTCGGCCTTGACGCGCTGCGGTGAGAAGAAGACGACGGTCTTGTCGCCCGTGGGTGCTGCAATGGCCTGGTCGGTGGGCAGCATGGCGGGTGTGGTGTGCCAGGGGTTGAAGACGATGGGTGCAATGGCGCGTGGGTTGTTGGCCGTGCCCGAGCCGGGGAACGACACGATGTTGGTCAGTCCGCCCAGTGCGATGGGATAGACGGGCTGCTGGTCGCGGTCCACGCTGAGCCAGTCGCCAAAGTTGCCTGTGGCGAAGTCGGGATACTGCTCGAAGCTGTCGCTGAAGAGCAACTCCTGGTTCCAGCGCAGGGTGAGTGAGCCGTCGTCGCCATGCTTGGCTGTGAGGTTATATGGTGCGAGCACGCGGTCGGTGAGCACGATGTCGACGGTGCAGTCGGCCGTGACCTCGACGGTCTGCTGCCATGCGTTGTATGCTCCCTCGGCCACGGCCACGAGATAGGTGCCGTTGGGCAGTGAGGCGAGGGTGGCCTGCCCGTCGGCCACGGTGACGATGGCCGATCCGTCGGCAG
>CAJOHP010000142.1 GCA_905234355.1 uncultured Prevotella sp.
CAATTCTTATCAATTCTTTTCATGGGTAAATTCTCTAATTCTCTAATTCTTGATAGACAAAGACTTTACTTCCTTTATGGGGGTGGGAAAGTTCAGTTATATTACCTTTGCACCAAATATCTCGCAGCCTGCGAGCGATTTTTTCGGTATCACCTTCATCGTTTTTCCCAGATTGAACTTTCCCGCCCTTTTTTTGTCATGGGGAAAAATGGAAGTCCCGTCCTTCACATGACTGTGCCACCAACTCGTAGGGACGGGCTTTATGCCTGTCCGAAATAGAGTTCACTATTTGCTGGACCTTGACGGACAGGCATAAAGCCCGTCCCTACGACGTATGAGGCGTTTTTTTGCTTATTCTTTGGCAGTCTCGATTCTTTTGAGTAATTTTGCACGCAAAATTCTAATTTCCAAAGAAGTAATGGCTTATACACGCATGACCGCTGCCGAAGCAGCAGCACTGATCAAGAACGGCGATAGCATCGCCATGAGTGGCTTCACCCCCGCCGGTGTGGCCAAGGCAACAACGAAGGAGCTGGCCAAGATTGCCCTGAAGGAGCATGAAGAGGGCCGCGAGTTCAAGGTGAGCATCTTCACCGGAGCATCCACCGGACAGTCGACCGACGGCGACCTGGCCAACGCGCAGGCCATCAAGTACCGTGCGCCCTACACCACCAACCCCGACTTCCGCAAGCACGTCAACCAGGGTGAGATACCCTACAACGACCTGCACCTGAGCCACATGGCACAGGAGCTGCGCTATGGGTTCTACGGCCCGTTAGACTGGGCCATCCTCGAGGTGTGCGACATCGAGGAGGTGGGCGACGAGATGCGCGTCTACCTCACTGCCGCAGGAGGCATCAGCCCCACGGCAGCCCGTCTGGCCAAGAAGGTCATACTCGAGCTCAACGCCTTCCACAGCCCCAGCGCCAAGTACATACACGACGTCTACGAGCCCCTCGAACCGCCCTACCGCCAGCCCATACCCATCTTCAACGTGAGCGACCGCATAGGCAAGCCCTATGTCTCGATACCGCGCGAGAAGGTCGTAGGCGTCGTGGAGTGCAACATACCCGACGAGGCCCGCGCCTTCAAGGACAGCGACCCCGTGACCGAGAAGATAGGCTATCTCACGGCCGAGTTCCTCGTCGACGAGCTCCACGCCGGACGCATACCCCGCGAGTTCCTGCCCCTGCAGAGCGGCGTGGGCAGCACGGCCAACGCCATACTCGGAGCACTCGGCGCCGACAAGCACGTGCCCGACTTCAACATCTACACCGAGGTCATACAGAACTCGGTCATCGAGATGATGCTCAACGGCCGTGTCAAGGACGCATCGGCCTGCTCGCTCACCGTGAGCAACGACTGCCTCATGCAGGTCTACGACAACATAGGCTACTTCAAGGACCACCTCACCCTGCGCCAGAGCGAGATATCCAACCACCCCGCCATCATACGCCGCCTGGGCGTCATCGCCATCAACACCGCCATCGAGGTGGACCTCTACGGCAATGTGAACAGCACCCACATCAGCGGCACGAAGATGATGAACGGCATAGGCGGCTCGGGCGACTTCGAGCGCAACGCCTACCTGAGCATCTTCACCTGCCCCTCGACGGCCAAGGGCGGACTCATCTCGTCCATAGTGCCCATGGTCACCCACCAGGACTCGTCGGAGCACGACGTCAACGTCGTCGTCACCGAGCAGGGCATCGCCGACCTGCGCCACAAGAGCCCCATGCAGCGCGCCGAGGCCATCATCGAGAACTGTGCTCACCCCGACTACCGCCCCCTGCTGCGCGAATACCTCAAGCTGGGCACCGGCGGCCACACGCGACACTGCCTCACCGCCGCCTTCGCCATGCACGACACGCTCGCACGCAAGGGCGACATGCACCTGACCGACTTCTCGGAATACGTGAAGTAAGAGTCTGCACCGACGATGAACGCTACCATACACGACTTTGAAGTGATGGCGCCAGTGGGCTCGCGCGAGTCGCTGGCCGCCGCCATACAGGCCGGTGCCGACAGTGTCTACTTCGGCATCGGCCGATTGAACATGAGGGCCGGCTCGGCCAGCCAGTTCACCATCGACGACCTGCGAGACATAGCCCGGACCTGCCGCGAGCACGGCATCAAGAGCTACCTCACGCTCAACACCATCATCTACGGCGAGGACCTCGACGACATGCGCGCCATCGTCGATGCAGCGCGGCAGGCCGGCATCTCCGCCATCATCGCCAGCGACGTGGCCGTCATGCAGTACTGCCGGGAGGGCGCGGAGGCCATGGAGGTGCACCTCAGCACGCAGCTCAACATCTCCAATGTCGAGGCTCTCCGCTTCTACGCGCAGTTTGCCGACGTCGTGGTGCTGGCACGCGAGCTGCGCATGGAGCAGGTGGCCGGCATCTACCGCCACATAGAGCAGGAGCACATCTGCGGGCCGTCGGGACAGCCCGTGCGCATCGAGATGTTCTGCCACGGAGCACTATGCATGGCCATCTCGGGCAAGTGCTACATGTCCCTGCACCAGGCCAACCGCTCGGCCAACCGCGGCGAGTGTGTGCAGGTATGCCGGCGCTCCTACACCGTCACCGACAACGAGACGGGATACCAGCTCGAGATAGACAACAAATACATCATGAGCCCCAAGGACCTGAAGACCATACGCTTCCTCGACCGCCTCATGGAGAGCGGCGTGCGCGTGCTGAAGATAGAGGGGCGCGCCCGCGGACCGGAGTATGTCTACACCGTGGTGCGCTGCTACAAGGAGGCCATCGAGGCCGTGCTCAGCGGCAACTTCACCGAGCAGCGCAAGGACGAGTGGGACGAGCGACTCAGCCGCGTCTTCAACCGCGGCTTCTGGGACGGCTACTACCAGGGGCAGCTCATGGGCGAGTGGAACAAGAGCTACGGCTCCTGCGCCACCGAGCGCAAGGTCTACGTGGGCAAGGCCACCAAGTTCTACTCACGCCTCTGCGTGGGCGAGTTTGCCGTCGAGGCCACCACCTTCCGCAGGGGCGACAGGCTGCTCGTCACCGGGCCCACCACGGGCGTGATGTATCTCACTGCCACCGAGATACACGACCAGGACGGGCACCCCGTCGACGAGGCACCCCAGGGCCAGCGCATCGCCATACCCGTCACCGCCAAGGTGCGCCCAAGCGACAAGCT
Source organism: uncultured Prevotella sp. (assembly GCA_905234355.1). Lineage (GTDB taxonomy): Bacteria > Bacteroidota > Bacteroidia > Bacteroidales > Bacteroidaceae > Prevotella. Next base: position 3,172 of record CAJOHP010000142.1, read on the forward strand.
CTTCAAGCTGGTAGAAGCACCGGCACTGTAGGTCCCATGAGTCCCATGAGTCCCATAGGTCCCATAAGCCCCAGAAAAAAACACCCACCCAATGACCATCAACGAACGACAAGACGAAATCATCGACGAGTTCTCCGGTCTCGACGACTGGATGGACCGCTACCAGCTCCTCATCGACCTGGGCAGCGAGCAGCAGCCCCTGCCTGAGGAGCAGAAGACTGAGCAAAACCTCATAGACGGCTGTCAGAGCCGCGTATGGCTCCAGGCCGACTACCGCGACGGCCGCCTCTTCTTCACCGCCGAGAGCGACGCACTCATCGTCAAGGGCATCGTGGCACTGCTCATACGCGTGCTCAGCGACGCCACGCCGAAGCAGATCATCGACGCCGACCTCTACTTCATCGACGCCATAGGACTGCGCGAGCACCTCTCGCCCACACGCAGCAACGGCCTCGTGGCCATGGTCAAGCAGATGCGCATGTATGCCATCGCCTATCAGGCTAAGTCATGACCTACCGCGACCTGTGGCTACCGCTCACCGCCGTCGCCGACGAGCGCGAGGCACGCGCCATGGCGGCGTGGCTGCTCGACGTGGTCTTCGGCCTCTCGCTCACCGACGTGGCCGCAGGCGCCCTCGAGCAGTTGCCCGACGACGACGGCCGGCGCCTCGCCTCCATGCAGCAGCGGCTGCTGCAGGGCGAGCCCGTGCAGTATGTGGCGGGCGTGGCACACTTCGGACCCAGGCTCTTTGCCGTCACGCCCGACGTGCTCATACCGCGTCCTGAGACCTACGAGCTGTGCCGCTGGCTGACACAGACGCTGCCCGTGCGCCCGCGCAGCATGGTGCTCGACATGGGCACCGGCAGCGGCTGCATAGCCTGCACACTGGCTCTGGACAGGCCCGACATCAGCGTCACGGCGTGCGACATCTCACAGGAGGCGCTCCAGGTGGCACGCCACAACGCACAGCGCCTCGGCGCCAACGTCGGCTTCGTGTGCGGCGACGCACTGCACATGACCGTCGCCGACAGGCCGCTCTGGACGGCCATCGTGAGCAATCCGCCATACATCTGCCAGCGCGAGCGACACACCATGCAGCGACAGGTGGTCGACTACGAGCCGCACCTGGCACTCTTCGTGCCCGACGACGACCCCCTGCTCTTCTATCGAGCCATGGCCCGCTACGGCCTCGGCGCACTCGTAGGACAGGGCGCGCTCTTCTTCGAGGTCGACGCCGACCATGCCGACCAGGTGGCTGAGCTGCTCCGGCACATGGGCTACACCGGCATAGAGCAGCGCAGCGACCAGTTCTTCCGACCACGATTCATCAAAGCCACACGACCATGAGACCCTCCAAGCCCCTCACCGCCGACCAGGCCTTCAGCCGTCTGGCCACCCTCTGTGCCCGTGCCGAGTACTGTCAGCACGACATGCTCGAGCGTATGCGCCGCTGGAGCCTCGACGACGAGGCGCAGGCCAGCGTCATGCAGCGCCTCACCGAGGGACGCTACGTCGACGACGAGCGATTCTGCCGGGCCTTCGTCAGCGACAAGACACGATACAACAAGTGGGGACGGCGCAAGGTGGAGCAGGCCCTCTGGATGAAACGCATAGACCCCGACATCGCCCGCCGGGTGCTCGACGAGCTCGGTGCCGACGACTATGCCGTCACACTGCGGCCCCTGCTCGAGCAGAAACGCCGCACCACCAAGGCCTCCTCGCCCTACGAGCTGCGCACCAAGCTCACCAAGTGGGCACTCGGCAGGGGATTCGACATCGGCACCATCAGGCAGTGTTTCGACGATATTCTCTGCGATACAGACACCGACGACTATCCCGACAGCGATGAAGACGAGTTTCTGGACCCGGACCTTTGACCTCATTGCACCGCGGCTCTGCGCTATGTGCGGCTGCCGGCTGTCGGCCGGCGAGAGCCTGCTGTGTGCCGCCTGCCACATGCAGCTGCCGCGCACACACTTCGAGACCTGTGCCGCCGACAACGAGATGGCGCGGCTCTTCTGGGGACTCGTGCCCCTAGAGCGCGCGGCGGCCTATATGTACTACTCGCCACACTCTGTCGCAGCACAGCTCGTCTACGACCTGAAGTACCACTACCAACCCGCCATAGGCTACCACATCGGCCGCATCATGGCACGCAGCTGGCTGCCAGAGGGATTCTTCCAGGGCATCGACGCCATCGTGCCCATGCCCCTGACGCGACTGCGCCGATGGCGCCGCGGCTACAACCAGAGCGACATGATAGCGCGGGGCATGGCCGACGTGTGCCGCCTGCCTATATATAATAAGGTGGTGAGGCGCGTGACCTTCGATGTCAGTCAGACACAGCTCAGCCACTGGCAGCGACTGCAGAACACCGAGGGCGTCTTCCGTCTCCTCCGCCCCGACGCCGTCAGCGGCCGCCACCTGCTGCTCGTCGACGACATCGTGACCACCGGTGCCACGCTACGCTCCCTCGCCGACACCCTGCTCCAGGCCGGTGGCGTGACCTTCAGCGTGGCCACCATCGGATTTACCAAGACATGACCTGTGCCTCGCTTAGACACTACTAAACATACGACAGCAATGAAAAGAATGAAGAGACTGATGGCCGCGGCCATCGCAGCAGCGTGCGCGGTGCCCTCGGCAGCGCAAGACACGCAGGTATTTATCTACTCGCCCGGCGAGCGTGACGGACTGCACATCGCCCGGCAGGACTCCGCCGGATGGCACCACATGGGCCAGCTCTGCTCGAGCGACTACGGCACGTGGGGCGCAGAAAAGAAGATGTATCATCCGTGCGTGTGCCGTGCCAAGGACGGCACGTGGCGACTGGTGTTCCAAGTCAACGACAAATCGCCCGTTTTTGCTGCCGCCTACAGCCGCGATCTCGTGACGTGGCGACCGCAGGACTATCCACGGCAATCCACAAAGCAGTGTCTTGAGCCGGTGGTCTTCGAAAACGAGGACGGCACCTTCGACATCTATTAT